>QCQK01000010.1 GCA_003209565.1 Prochlorococcus sp. AG-449-J16
CTTAAATGAATATTTTGGTTCAAATAATTTAATTCTCCACCTGTTTTGATCTAAGCCAATCATTCTCCAAGTCAAAGGGCTCAAATAAGTTTCTTCCTTAAATTCAATTACTAGTCTTGTTTTACCCGTGCTTGGCTTACCTAATCTAATTTCTTTTATTGGACCATTACCTTTTATTAATCTGGGATTTTTCAATTCTCCAGGGAAATCAACCCAGAATCTATCCCCATATTTATTGTTAGCCTTCTGAAAGTATGCTCTTAAATTTGTATTTGATCTAGTTCTTAATTCTAAAACCCCATTAGTTTTTAATTCCCATGCCGCCAAAGCACTCGAAGAATTTACTGGGAGAATTACAGAATTTAAAAATAAAAAAACATATAAAAAATGAAAAAGTTTATTATTTAAAAACTTTGTCATTAGTTTAAGAAAAGTTTATTTTTCCTGTGTTTAAGACTTGGCATCTGCTGCCTAATTTTCTTTACTCTTTGTCTATCTGCAGGCGCTATTGCAGCACCCTGAGTTTTTCCTGCATCTGACAAAACAGTACCCCATGGGTCAATTACCATTGCATGGCCATGACTTTGCCTTCTACCATAGTGAATCCCAGTTTGAGCAGGAGCAACTACATATGCTGTATTCTCAATTGCTCTTGCTTGTAGTAGGATTTGCCAGTGATCTTTTCCAGTAAATGCTGTAAAAGCCGCAGGAATCATAATTAGCTCTGCACCATTAGCGGACAAATGTCTATAAAGCTCAGGAAATCTTACGTCATAACAGATCGATAATCCTATTTTGCATAAACCTGGAACATCTACAACCGGTGGATATTCCTCTCCAGATAAAATAGTAGATGATTCCTTATATAAATTTCCATCTGGCAAATCAACATCAAATAGGTGAATCTTGTCATATTTTGCCAAAATCTGTCCATCCTTCCCAAATAGTGCTGACCTATTAAAAGTATGACTGTCATCTCCAGCAGGCACAGGATATCCTCCTCCTAAAAGAAATACTTGATATCTTTGTGACATTGTTTTGAGGAAATTTGCACACTTTATTGACAATTCAGAGGCTAATTCAAGTTTTTCATCATCTTCGCCCAAAAATGCGAAGTTTTCAGGCAATCCTATCAACTCAGCACCTCTTCTAGCGGCTAATTCAATCTGTTCTTCTGCTTCAACAAAATTTGCTTCAACATTTGAAGTACTTGTTATTTGCAATGCAGCAACCAAAAAATCAGTCAAGACTTTACTCCTAATAAACCAATTCGTAAATCATGAGGCACGAATCACACCTCTTTCAACTTGAGTCGGGACAATATCTAAGCAATCAAGTTCAGAGCAACATTTAAAATCATCCTCATAATCTCCCAGACTTGTCAATCTTTTACCATGAGTTGCTGTTTTTAGACATTTCAAAATATCGTTTTTCCAAAATTCCCATAATGCTAAAGAAGCTTGCAATTCGTCATTAAGAATATTAACTTCGAAATCACTATTTGTTTCCAAGTATGCGGCCAAAGCACCAGCAGCTAAAGAATCTTCAAGTGAATATGAACCTTCCCAACCACTCCCAAGAATTAAAACATTTTCACTTTTTAGTGAAATGATTTTTTCGGCAACTGCTCTCCGATTTGGGAGTCCCATTGCAAATAAGTGCTTTGCATTCTGAACTCTATGCAATGATTTGGTCCCATTTGTAGTACTCATAAATAGTCTTTTCCCGTTAACAACTTTTTTTGTGACTGATAATGGAGAATTTCCTAAATCAAACCCCTCAATTTTCCGCCCGCCTCTCTCTCCAAGCATTATTCTCTCATCAGTTTTACACTTAGTTGCAGATTCTTTTAGTAAATCTAGATCTGCAAAAACTTGTATTGAGTTAGCTCCATTTTTTAAAGCCCAAGAAATTGTGGTTGTAGCTCTCAAAACATCAATAACCACTGCAATATCTGGAGTTATTTCTGGAACATCATTTGCAACGTGATAATAAGTAAGATTAATGATCAAGTCCTTTTCTGGTTTTATTATAGAAAACAGTTACTTACTTTGAATATTTTTTTTTAAAAACAAACTTATTGATAAAATATATCTAATTTGTATCAATAAAAAAATTATTAAGTCTTAATTTGAAAATGAATAATATTCGAACAATAGAGGGTGGAGGTAATTTAAAAGGAAACATAAAAGTCCCTGGAGATAAATCTATCTCTCATAGAGCTTTGATAATTGGAAGTATTGCTCAGGGTGATACCACTATTGAGGGTTTTTTACATTCTGAAGATCCACTTTCAACTGCTGATTGTCTTAGAAAATTAGGTGTAAATATACCAGAGATAAAAAAAGATGAATCCTTTACAATTTCCGGTTTAGGTCTTAATGGGTTAAAAGAGCCTAGAGAAATACTTAATTGCGGAAATTCTGGAACCACAATGAGGTTATTAATGGGATTATTGGCTGGTCAAGAAGGTAAAAATTTTATATTAACTGGTGACAATTCTCTTAATGAGAGGCCAATGGGTAGAGTAGGAAAACCATTATCTCTAATGGGTGGTAAGATTTTTGGCAGAGAAAGTGGCAACAAAGCGCCAATATCAATTGATGGAAATAAACTTAAAGGATGTGTTATTGGAACTCCTGTTGCAAGTGCACAAGTAAAATCAGCAGTATTATTGGCTGGCCTCAAAGCCTCGGGAACCACTTCTGTTATTGAACCAGCATCCTCAAGAGACCATACTGAAAGAATGTTAAAAGCATTTGGGGCAGACATAAGTATCAGAGGAGAATTAGGAAGAAATGTGGTAATAAAGCCTGGAAGAAAACTAATTGGTCAAAGAATATTAATTCCTGGAGACATAAGTTCTGCTTCCTTTTGGATGATTGCTGCATCTATTGTCCCAAATTCAGAGGTTTTAATTAAGAATGTTGGATTAAATCCCACGAGGACAGGGATATTAAATGTCATGGATTCAATGGGTTGTAATTATGAGATTTTAGATAAATCGACAATTGCTGGGGAACCTATTGGATCTATTAAAGTAAAGACTGCAAAAAATTTAAGATCATTTACTGTGGAAGGTGATATTCTCCCAAAACTTATAGATGAAATTCCTATCCTTACAGTAGCAGCTTGTTTTTGTAATGGAGTTTCTGAGATTAAGGATGCACAGGAATTAAGAGTTAAGGAGACAGACCGATTAAAAGTTATGGCAAGACAATTACAAAAATTCGGTGCTGAAATAATTGAAAAAGAGGATGGATTAATAATTAATGGTCAATCAAAATTCAATTCTGCAGAGGTAGACAGTGAGACAGATCATAGAGTATCGATGAGTCTCGCTATCGCTTCACTCCTCGCCAAAGGCACTTCAAAGATAATGAGAGCAAATGCATCTAGCGTCTCTTATCCGGCTTTTTGGGAAGACCTCGCCAAACTAACTAACTAACTCAAAAAGTTTTTGTCTGAATATAGAGAATTTTTAACAAAAGATGGTAGTTGCTCCCTAAAGAGTCTATTTTTTCAAGAAAATTTCCATAGCTCATTGGGAGCGTTGGAGGAAACAAAAATAAAGTTTACAGCTCCTTCTGATTTACAAAGATTTAAGGGTGAATCTCTTAGTGTTTTAGATATATGTTTTGGTATGGGATACAATTCAGCTTCTTTATTAGATAAATTAATTAAACAAAAATCATACTTAAACTTGTATGCTTTAGAAATTGATAAAAAGCCTCTTGAATATTCTCTCAGTAATAAATCTTTCCTGAAATTATGGGCTCCTAAAGTCAAGAAAATATTTAAATCATTGTACCAAAAAGATTACTTTGAGGATCAATTTTTCCAATGTAGAATTTTGTGGGGTGATGCTAGAGAAAAAATTAGTAGTATTCCTTCAGATTATAAATTCGACTTAATTTATTTAGATGGGTTTTCCCCGCAAAAATGCCCGCAAGTTTGGACGATTGAATTTTTATCTAAGGTAACAGAAAAGCTCAATTCTCAGGGTTCCTTAATAACTTATTCTTCTTCAGCGGCAGTAAGAAAAACTTTAAGAAATCTTGGATTGGAGATTTTTTCTATTAAACCAAATTTTAATAACAGAACTTTTTGGAGTCAGGGAACTATCGCAATATCAAAATTTGATAAGAATAAGTTGGAACCAAATTGCATTTTTGAAAAATTATCCTTAATGGAAGAGGAACATCTCTTAACTAAAGCTAGCATTCCATACAGAGATCAAGATTTAAACTCTAGTAAAGAAGACATAATCAAGAAAAGATTAGATGAGCAATTATCCTCAAACCTATTACCCACAAAAAAATGGAGAGAGAAGTGGGGAATGACGAAGTTATCCTTTAAGAGTTAGATTTAAATAAGGATTTCAAATAAACATGTTAAGTGTTGCGATATTAGCGGCAGGCAAGGGTACTAGGATGCAAAGCTCATTGCCAAAAGTTTTACATAAAATTTCTGGCAAAAGTCTTCTACAAAGAGTAATTGATTCATGTACTGAATTAAAACCTGATCAAATTTTCGTAGTTGCTGGACACAAATCAAATGAAGTCCAAAAGTCAATTCCAAACGATACAAAAATCCATGTTGTTATTCAAGAACCTCAATCAGGAACAGGTCATGCTATCCAGGTACTTTGTAGAGAAGTAAAAAAACATGAAGGAAAACTTTTAGTACTTAACGGCGATGTGCCACTTATTAGGCCTAGTACTCTTAAAAAACTTTTATATTTACACGATTCAGAAAATGCTGATGTTTCTTTAATAACTACAAAGAAAACAAATCCTCATGGATATGGCAGAGTTTTTTTGAAGGAGAATTTTGTAGAGAGAATTGTTGAAGAAAAAGATTGCAATGATCTAGAGAGAGAAAATTTATTAATAAATGCAGGGATTTACTGTTTTAACTGGACTAAATTATCAGAAATAATTAATACCTTACAAAACAATAATAATCAAAAAGAAATTTACTTAACAGATACAGTATCTTTGTTAAAAAGTTCCTTAAGCCTAGAGATAGAGGATAATGGAGAGCTACAAGGAATTAATAACAGAATTCAACTATCAGAGTGCGAGGCAAATATTCAGAATTCTATTCAAGAAAAACATATGCTTAATGGTGTAACTTTTATAAATAAAGCAAGTTGTTCAATTAGTGAAGAAGCCGAAATTGGAAAGGATGTAATCATAGAGGCTAATACACATATAAGGGGTAATTCCAAAATAAATAGTCATTGCATTATCGGACCAAATACTTTTATTGAGAATTCTAATGTGGGATTACATTGTGAAATTTCAAACTCTACTGTTTATGCCTCTCAAATAATGGATTATATAAAAATTGGCCCTTATAGTCATATAAGACCTAATTCCAAAATAGCTTCCTTTAGCAAAATAGGTAATTTTGTTGAAATAAAAAATAGTCAATTAGAAGAAGAATCTAAAGTAAACCATTTAAGTTATATAGGCGATTCTATTATTGGAAGATCTACAAATATAGGCGCAGGTACTATTACTGCAAATTTTGATGGCCAGAAAAAACATCAAACAAAAATTGGTAAAAATTCTAGCATCGGAGCAAATACAGTTTTTGTTGCACCTATTAATCTAGGAGAATCAGTAACGACAGGAGCTGGTTCAGTTATCACCAAAGACTCCAAAGATAATTCATTAGCAATCTCAAGAACTAAGCAAGTCAACATAGACAATTGGAAAAAAAAGAAACCTTGAGCTAATTAATAAATTCAATAATTTTTTCAAGCTGCCAACATCTACTTCCCTTAATAAGGATAGAATCGCCTTTTCTTGTATATTTGTTTATCTCTTTAGGTATATCTTTGATATTGTCTAAAACTAAAAATTTTTTCTTATCTTTTAGATAACTAAAGTAATAATTTTCATTTTTTTTATCACAAATAAATAAACATTTGTCTATGTCTGAATTGTTTATTAAGTTGAATATTTCCCTATGATATTCTTCGGATTCTTTTCCCAATTCTTGCATACTTCCAAATATTAAAAAATGGTTTCTAGGTTTGTTTAGCAGGTTTTTGATACATGCTTTTACTGACTCTGGCGAGGCATTATATGATTCATCATATATTGTCGTTTTAGTTGATTTAAAGATCTTATTTCTTCCCTCTTGACTATCAAAATCAAATTTATTAAAACTTGAAAATTGAATCCCAAACTCTTTGGCAACTGCGTAAGCAAATAAAAAATTTTTAGCATTGTGCAATCCTTCAAATGAAATTTCGAAGATATTTTCTTCTATTAAAATTGTTTTATTAGATGAATTATAAAATCCTCGCAAAATATTATCTTTCTTAAAACTCTCCTTCTGATTTTCTATTTTTAATAAATCTACTTTTATTACTCTACCTTTCCAATATTCTTTTAAAGTGTTCTCCAAAAATGAATCATTTGCTGGGATTACTACAACCCCTTTGGGATTTAAAAACTTGCCAATTTCACATTTTGCATGAGTAATATTTTTTTTAGAGCCTAATAGTCCAATATGAGCTGTCCCAATGTTAGTAATAACTGCAATATCGGGTTCACTATATTTAGATAAACTTTCGATCTGTCCTAGGCCTCTCATTCCCATTTCAAGCACCAAAACTTTATCTTCTATATCAGTTTCAAGAATAGTAAGAGCAACTCCAATTTCATTATTGAAATTTGCGTGAGATAGTTTAATTCTTCCAAGTTTCTTTAAAACTTCACCAATCATTTCTTTTGTTGATGTTTTACCCACTGAACCAGTTATTGCTACCGTAGGAATATTTAACTTTTTTCTTTTGAGCAATGATATTTTTTGAAATGCCACTAAAGTGTCATCTACAACCCAATAAGGGAATTTATTAGGAAGTAATTTCTGCATCCCTTTTTTAATTACAACTGATTTAACTCCCTTCTTTAAAGCCTCTGGTAGAAAAGAATGTCCATCATAATTTTTACCTTTAATAGCTATAAAAAGTTCATTTCCCAATAAAGTTCTACTATCATGATTTACATTTTTGAAATTTAAGAAATCTTTTTTTCCCTCGCCCAGATTTTTAATATCTCCTAAAACATCGTTTAATTCCGATAATGTAAATTCCATTAAAACATTAAATCATATTTTTTTTAAAGATGGATCAGCGGATTGTCCGTAGGAAAATTTTTCAACTTCAGCAACATCTGGGGATGGTTCCTTAATTCCGCAAACATCTTTATACATAATTTCGTATTCAAGAGCTGATCTTTGCCAACTGAACTCTTGGCTCATAGCTCTTTTTTGAAGTAATTCCCAACTATCTTTATGTCTGAAGGCCTCCCAAGACCTTACCAATGAGGTGTAAAAATCTATAGGTTCAAAGCGATCAAAGCAAAAACCCGTCCCACTATTATTTTCTGGGTCATGAGGTAAAACCGTATCAACTAATCCTCCAACTCTCCTTACTATTGGAATAGAGCCATACCTCATAGCTAAGAGTTGACTTATACCACAAGGTTCAAATCTACTTGGCATTAAGAATGCATCAGAGCCACCATATATAAGTCTTGATAAAGAGTCATCATAGGTAAGAAATACTGAAAATCTTCCTGGATAATCTAATGCAAGTTGCCATAATCCTGACTCTAAATACCTATCTCCAGTCCCTAAAACAACTATTTGCGAATCTGTATATGCTAAAAGTCTTCTTGAAACTTGAAGAAGTAAGTCAACCCCTTTTTGATCGACTAACCTACTGACCATACCTAAAAGATATTTTCTAGGATTGACTTCGAGACCCATTTCTCTCTGCAAAATTTTCTTATTTTCTAGCCTATTTTCTAAATTCTTAATACTGAACTTTGCAGGTAAAACTGGATCTTTGGCTGGATTCCATTCATCAAGATCTATGCCATTAAGAATTCCCCGTAATTTGCCTGAAATATAATTAAGTAATCCTTCAAGGCTTTCCCCATATTCATGGGTTTTTATTTCATCTGCATAAGTGGGAGAGACAGCATTTACTCTATCTGCATACAACATTGCCGCAGCCATTGTGTGGTCTCCATGCATATACCACGGACACCAAGTCATTTTTTCTAGTTTCCATCTCCAAGGGCCTTGATATTTTAAATTATGAATTGTGAAGACAGTGCTAATTTCAGGGTCCTGATGCATCCATACAGGAATCATTCCAGTGTGCCAATCATGGCAATGGAGGACTTGGGGTTTCCAGCAATTCCAAGAAAATTCAGCAGTAGCACTAGCAAAAAATGTAAAGCGCCAGTCCTCATTTTCACCTCCATATATTTGGTCAGAATCAAACGTTGGGTGACCCACAAGGTAAATCACATAATTATGGATGGGATGTTTTGCTTCATATACGGCGAAATCAGTTCCCATTGTATTTGCTCTAAAGACTGGTTCACTCGATACCTCCAATAGACTCCACAATTTCCCATATCCTGGAATTATTACTCTTACATCGTGACCGAGTTTTATCAACGAAGGAGGCAATGAGCCAACCACATCTCCCATACCTCCAACTTTGATCATTGGGGCACATTCGGCAGCGGCAAGAAGGATTCTCATTGATAATTATTAAAAAGTTCTTTTGAAAAATAAATTAGGGTGTCCACTTATAATCAGAAAAGTCTGGCGGACGCTTCTCAAGAAAGGCATCTCGTCCTTCTTGAGCTTCTTCAGTCGAATAAAATAATTGAGTTGTGTATCCAGATAATTCTTGAATACCAGCAATCCCATCATTTTCCGCATTGAATGAAGCTTTAAGAATACGAATAGCCGTTGGACTATTTCGTAGAATCTCTCTTGCCCAGATTACACCCTCAGCTTCTAATTCTTCAATCTTTGTAATTGCATTTATCAAGCCCATCCTAAGAGCTTCTTTAGAATTATATTTTCTACATAAAAACCAAATTTCTTTTGCTTTTCTTTGACCAACAAGTCTTGCCAAATAACTAGATCCAAATCCACCATCAAAACTACCAACTCTTGGACCTGTTTGACCAAATATTGCATTTTCAGAGGCGATACTGAGATCACAAATTAAATGAAGTACCTGGCCTCCTCCTATTGCAAAACCAGGAACTAAGGCAATAACCACTTTAGGTAAACTTCTTATTAACCTTTGAAGTTCAAGTACATTTAATCTCTGCTTCCCTTCATCATTTTTATATCCATTTTGACCTCTTACACTCTGATCACCTCCAGAGCAAAAAGAATATATACCTTTCTTATCAGGTCCTGCACCTGTAAAGAGAACTACTCCAACAGTTTCATCATTTCTTACGATATTGAATGCGTCAATGAGTTCATCTACAGTTTGCGGCCTAAATGCATTTCTTTTTTCAGGCCGATTAATTGCAATTCTCGCAATTCCATCATCTGATTTATGGAACAATATATCCTCATAAGATTTGCATTCTGACCAATTTAAAGTTGTTTTACCAGGTAATACTTTCATGAATCCTAATTATTTAAACGAGAAAATAATAAATTTAACTGCCAATTATTTTTTCTAGCAAGGCATTTTTTTCACACATTTCATTTTCTGAATCAATATCAACTTTAATTATTACAGATTTCTTGATAGAAATGCTCCAATCGAATGCCTCTCGTAATTTTTTAAAATTTGCCACACTTATAAAGTTTACTTGATAAGCGTCTGCAAGTTTTGGCCAGTTAATTTCTTTAGGCATAAGAAATAGTTTATTTAATTCATCTTGTTTTAAATTTTTTTTATAAATACGATTAAAAATATTTCCGCCATTATTATTTATTAAAAGAATTGTTAAATTCATATCGATTGAATTTTCGATCAGCCAACCGTTTATATCATGAACAAAAGCTAAATCTCCAGTCACGAGAAGAAGGGGATTTTTAATTCTAGAGATTCCTAAGGCAAGAGATAAAGTGCCGTCTATGCCGGAAGCTCCTCTAAAGCTGAAACAATTTCTTGTTAAAGACCCATTCTCAGAAAAAGTAAGCCAATCTCTAATCGGGCTACTCGCGGAGAGCATAATTGGATTTTCAGCTGGCCAAAGTTTTGGGACAAGATTTGCAAGCTTATACTCAGCAATTCGATTATCATAAGTAATTTTCTCTTTCAAAATTTCTTTAATTTTCTCACCTTCCTCTATTAGATCTTGAGCTAATGGAATAAGAGACCTTTTATTTTTTTCTTTAATTGATAATTCTTTTAACAATAGATTAGTAAAATTTGATAGTCCAAGATCATATTCAAATGATTTTTTTAAAGGGTCCAATTTTCTATAGTTATTTTCTTTTATAAGAATTTGTATCCCTTCGAAATTTATTAAAAACTTCTCCAAGTCAATTGAGGATGACATGGGGCCAAGCCTCAAAAGTTGATGACAATTTATTGAATTTTTATTTTTTCTTAAAACTAATTCCCAATTCACGACTAATCCTCTCAAATCAGAATTAACTCCTGAAACAGGATCAGCAAACACTGGCCAGCCAGTAATTTCTTGTAGTCGTTCTAAAGATTTATTGAAAGAAGTTAAATGATTTATAGAACCTTGATAGGGACCTACCAAAATAATGCCGGATTCATCTAAATTTAAAGTTTTTGAAATTTCTAAGAATTTGTTTTTATCAGACTCGATTTCAACTTTTTGAAATATATATTTTTTCTTTAAATTAATTCTCTCAAAAATCTCCAAAACATTTTTTTTATTCAAAATTGAAATATCTAAAGGCTTATCAATAGGAATATTTAAATGAATAGGACCAGGGAAGGTTAATATTTGCTTTTCAGTAATTCGAACTAAATTCAAGATTTCATTTTCTTGTGTTTCATGAAGTCCATTTAAATTTGTACTTAAAACCTTTCTGCAGACTGAGCTCAAAAAATCTTCTTGATTTACTGTTTGATTAGCTCCACAATCTTTCAATCTTAAGGGTCTATCAGCAGTAAGAAATATAATATTTTTACAAGATCGGTCTGCCTCAACTGCTGCTGGCAATAAGTTACTTACTGCAGTTCCAGAAGTGGTAATAACTAAAGAAAGATTACCTGATGCAGCAGAAATACCAAGAGAGTGAAATCCTGCAGATCTTTCATCAATTGAATTAAAAACATTTACTAATCCTAATTTATTTAATTCTCCAGCAGCTATTGCTAAAGGTGCTGATCTACTTCCAGGACATAGTATTAAATTTTGAACTCCTATTTTTATAAAAAGATTCAAAAGTTGTAAACTTCTAAGAAAATTTTTGCATTCAATAGATGATGTCATAATTTATATAAATGCTTTGGGATTTTCCTTATAACTGAATTAAATAAAACATGTCTACAACTCAAGAAAAAAGAAATTCAATACTAAAGGATTTAAAAAATCTTTTAATCTGGATATCTATAGCTTTAATTATACGATGGCAGGTTATAGAGCCAAGATGGATCCCGTCCGGTTCAATGCTTCCAACTCTTCAAATACAAGATAAAATTCTTGTTGAGAAGGTAACCCCAAAAATCACATCCAAATCAAATCTTTCAAAATTAAAAAATAAAATAGTTGTTTTTAACGTTCCAGAACAATTAATTAATGCTGGTTATGAAGCAGATACTGCACTAATAAAAAGAGTAATTGGAATACCTGGAGACAAGGTAGAAGTAAAAGACGGTAACCTTTACTTAAATGATATCGCTCAAAAAAATTACGTTTTTGACAAAAATATTAATTATTCTATAGGGCCTTTTATTGTCCCAGAAGAGTCATTATGGGTGATGGGAGATAATAGAAATAACAGTATGGACTCACATATTTGGGGATTTTTACCCTATGAAAAGGTTATTGGTAAAGCTATTTTTCGATATTGGCCGTTTAATAAAATTGGACCTATTCGGTTCCCTGCCCTTAATAATTTGGATTAATGGGTACATGATGTTGTAGGGTTTTTATATCTTGAAATTGTAGAAATGTTTAATCCAGAATTTCTTGCTACTGAAAATAATGATCCAAATGATGAGAATGATTTAATACAATATTTACAAAAACAATCTCCAGAAGTTTTGCAAAGAGTAGCAAAATCAGCTAGTGAAGATATTCAAGAAATTATTAGACATAATGTTCAAGGTCTTCTTGGAATGCTTCCTTCAGATCAATTTGATGTCAAAATAACATCTTCAAAAGACAACATTGCTAATTTATTATCCTCTGCAATGATGACAGGGTATTTCTTAAGACAAATGGAGCAAAGAAAAGAGCTGGAACAAACTCTTAAAAATGATGAGAACATGTCTATTGAAGAATAATAGTTTTTAAAGATTTACTTCTTCAGGAATTATTCCTAGTTCAAACAACTTTTTATATAAACTGATCAAAAATTTACTATCCTCAGAAAGTTTTTCCCACTTTTGTGAATTAATTTCATTAATTAATTTTTGACAATCTTCTATCGTAAATTTTATAGGAGCCGTAAAATGAGCTGGAATTAAATATTCCATATCTTCAAAAGACTTGATATTTTCTAACCAATTAAGTAAAACTTCTTTTGAACGCGGAAAAATTAATTTCTGCAAAACTGGTGCAATTTGAATCTTAGGAGCATCTTTACCCATTATTTCAAGAAGAGAGGATTCCCAATCTTCGTCCCATAAAAAGGGATAAAAACCAAAATGAGATCTCCAATTTCTAAGATCTTTTTTGAATGAATACTTAAATATGTTTTTTAAAGGTGGAATATTTAACTTGCCTGGTTTCAAGAAAGATGAAAATAAGACTAACCTTTTCCACCCTTTTTTTCTATGTTCGATGGAGTCAATCAAAGGTTCATCTCCTCTCTCTCTGGAATGAAAAAGAAGTGGAGTTGGATCAAAATTAAATATCTCAGGAGGAGTGGAGTCTATTCCAACTATTGCGTCTGTCACATGAAGCGTTTTCGTAGGGTAATGGAAACAACTTATCTCCTGATATCTTCCAAGTCCTAAATTAAGAGGGCCTAAAGAAGACCATTTAAAGTAATTTGAATGTGGAGTACCTTCCTCAAAGAGTATTTTTGATCTTTTTGATGGAATTCCTAATAAATCTAGTGGTAGATTTATGGGGAAACTCCATTGTCCAGGACAAAGCCAAATTTCTGAATCTTTAAAAATTCTTGAAAGAGCTGGCAGTCCGATTTTATGTTCTAGTCCAGAGGCACTCGGTAGAATTATCGTTTTTACTTTGCCATGAAGCGCAATTAATTTTTCTAACTCATTTATTAATTCTTTTGTCGGAGGAAGTGGATTTATTAGCATTAATCCATTTTCAACCTTTATTACCGTCATTCTTATTGGAACCGCAACATAATAAAGTCCCTGAATTTGTTCCAAGGACCATATTTGATCAGGAATTAATTCTTTTAAAATTGTTTTCTTTTTTCCATAAGGATATAAGGGGAATAACGGCCACCAATTCCACTTTTTATTTAAAGTTTCATCCACCACCATCATTTATACCCAGCAAATAATTTCTTTAACTTAAATATTCCGTATCTTGGAGCGAATAAAAAAGCAAATAAAAATATAAAAGTTTGTGCTAAGACAATTGATCCACCTGTTTCAAGATCAAACCAAAAACTAACATAAATACCTATTAGGCTTGAGATAATTGCACTCAATACAGAAATTACTGTCATATTATCAAACTTATCCGTAAGTAAATATGCTGTAGCCCCTGGTGTAATCAACATTGCAACTACCAAAATTATTCCAACAGACTGTAACCCTACAACAGCTGCCAAAGATAAGCACGTGAGGAGTAAATAATGAAGAAAAAATACGTTAATCCCAACTGTTTTTGCATGCCTAGGATCAAAACAATAAAGCATTAAATCTCTTCTAAAAATTGATAAAAGGATTACTACCAATAAAGAAATAAATATAGTTTGTTTTACATCTGAAAGTGATATTCCTAGTGGGCTTCCAAAAAGAATAGAGTGCAGATCAATATTACTTTTAATCTTAGAAACCAATACGATTCCAAGAGCGAAAAATCCAGTAAATACCAAGCCAATAACAGTATCCTCCTTAACTCTAGATTTCTGCTTAATAAACCCTATCAATGCTACAGAACCTACTCCGAAAATAAATGCCCCTAATGAGAAAGGAAGACCTAATGCATAAGCAACTACGACACCAGGCATTACCGAATGTGACACTGCATCTCCCATTAAAGCCCATCCTTTAAGAGTCAAATAACTTGATAGAAAACCACAAACAGCTGCAACTAATGAACTCATAAGAAGTGCTTTTCTCATAAAGTCATGAGTTAAAGGATCTGTGATGAATGAATCAAAAGTTAAAAAAGAACAAATCTCCATTTAAATTAAAATTTAGGATTCAGGTCCAAACAAGAAATCAGGTGAGATCCCTCCAAAAGTGGTTGTAATATTTTCAGGGGTAAACACTTCAGAGGTTTCGCCATAAGCTACAACAGTTTTATTTATTAAAAGAACCAAATCACAAAATTCACGGACATGAATCATATCGTGCGTTGATAATAATATGGTTTTCCCCTCATTTTTAAATTGAATAAATAATTCCGAGATAAGTTTCTCAGTTCTTATATCAACGCCTGAAAAAGGCTCATCAAGAAGTAATATTGATGCTCTTTGTGCAATTGCTCTAGCTAAAAAAGTTCGTTTTCTCTGACCTCCAGATAAGTTGCCAATAGGAGTAGATAAATGATTGGTAAGATCAACTCTCTCAATAGCATCTTTTACCGCCTGAACATCAGACTCTCTAGGACACCTAAAAATATTCATCGAACCATATCTTCCCATCATCACTACATCCCAAACACTTATTGGAAATTGACTATCAATTCCCTCATTTTGAGGAACATAAGCAATTGTCTGATCTTTTTGAGCAGATCTTACTGACTCTCCATTTATTCTAATTTTTCCCTTTGAAATATTTACAAAGCCAGTTAAAGCATTAAAAAAAGTTGTTTTACCAGCCCCGTTCATGCCTACTAACCCACAAATCTGGCCAGGTTTCAATCTTAAATTCGCATCATACAAAGCAACCTTACCGTTGTAATCTACGCAAATATTCTCTGCCTCAATCCTAAAGTTTTGATAATTGATTGTTTCCATAATTCACAAAAGCCCTTTTTTTATCAAATCCAAATTATGCTCAAGCATTTTTATATAGGAACTAGCAGGCCCACTATCATCTGATAATGAATCAACAAAAAGATTTCCTCCAAAATTAGCCCCAGTTTCGTTTGCAACAACCATTTGAGATTCATTACTTACAGTACTTTCGCAAAATAAAGATGGAACATTTTTTTCTTTAACTAGTGAGATTGTTCTTGCCATTCTTTTGGGAGTAATTTGACTCTCGGCATTAACTGGCCATAAATAAACTTCCTCTAATCCATAATCATTTGTTAAATATGAAAAAGCACCTTCACAACTTACTAGATACCTTCTGTCTTTATCTAAGTTATTAATAAAAAGTGAGAATTCTTTATCTATTTTAGAAAGTTTGTCTTTATAAATTTTCCCATTTTCTTCAAATAATATCCTTTTAGATGGCCTCAATTCTGATAAAGAATCCACGATAATATCTACGTATAGGATCCCTCTTTTTGGAGAGATCCAGGCATGAGGATTGGGTTTCCCTTTATAAAAATCTTCACTAATGAAAATAGGATCTAAATCTTCCGCAATAGTAATTCTTTTAACTTTTAAATTAGAAACAAATTTTTCAGCCCATAATTCAAATCCAAATCCATTATCAATAAAAACAAAAGCATTAGATGCATTTACCAAATCGCTTGGAGTTGGTTGGTAGCCATGAACTTCAACTCCAGGTTTCGTGATTGATCTAACAATAAAATCATCTTTAGCGACATTGCTAATTATGTCCGCCAAAACAGTAAAACTTGCCAAAATTTCTTCTTTAACTTCATTTTCATTTGATATTCTTTTACATGATCCTGAAGCAAGAGAGAGAAAAAGTATCAAACTAAAAAAAAGAATATTTTTTTTCATATTTAACATTCATCCTTAGATTATGAACTAAAAGATAGTTTCATGAGTGGTTTTCTAAGATCAGTAATAAATCCTTTCCAATTTATTTTTTCTTTTTCAAAAGCTTTTTCAACAATTTTCTCAGAATTTTTCTTTATAAAATCCAAATCAGGTTCTTCTACTCCTTTTGTTATTGCCATAAAGTCAGCCAAAGAACTTGATACTACTCTTGTTAAATAAGCCGCACTGACAGCCTGAAATGTTCCAGATACAAGCCAATTTGGGCCATGTAATTTTGTTATGCCAATTAGAGTCTGTCCACTCCATTCAATAACTCCTTGAGCAATTGCAGTCTTTAAAATCTCTTTAGATACTTTATCTAAAATTTCGGGAGACCAATTACATCCCCATATAGACTTAATTTCTTTAATCATTAATGAATTTAATACTGTCATTGCCATAACATCAATTGATGGGATAGGAGATAAGAAAACAGTTGTTGCGACAAGAATTTGATTTTTTCTTTGTATACCTTTTAACTGCATTCTTCTTATCCCTTCAATTTCAGATTGCCAGGCAAGATGAAGGTCTTTCAAGAGCCTTTTTTTTGTATTTTCAATATTATTAGATGATCTTATGAAAAACTTCCTTAAAGAAAAAGGTATGTTTGTTATTTCATTCTTATTCAAATCAAAAGTAATAATTTTGTTTATAAAGTCACTTGAAATTTGAGACTTTAGGTCTTGTATCTGATTTTTGGCTTCTATTTGGTTGGAAGTTAAAGCTACCAACCAGATTGGCATATTTTTAGGAAACTTTTCCAGCCACAAAAAATCATTTGCCGACAACGGCAAGTTTATAAAATATAAGATTGCATCACTCTTCAAAGCTTCTTCTGGGATAACTTGAGAAGAATTGTATTTAGGCAGTTTTTCGTATAAATCAAAGTCAAACTTATCTGCTTTAAAATTATTTTTCAAAACAGATTCAAAACTTTGATAATCTTTTTGCCCAATGCAACTTATTTTTTCTTTTTCACATCTATTAAGAATCGATTCAAGTAATTTTTGTCTTTTTGAATTCTGTTTTTCTAATTCATTTGTTAGTTCAAGTTCTTCAAAAAAATTTAAATCTTCATTACATAGGTTAATCCAACCATCTAAATTATTAGGCTCATTAAATTTAGGCTTATCATTCTTCAAGTAAAAATATCCCCCCAAACACAAAGCAAAAAATCCTATTGAGCCACCTGCAAAGTGAATTAAGTCACTGACAAACCATTCCCCAAAACCTAATAATAATAGGACAATAAGAAGATTTTTTTTTGGAAACTTTAAGAAATCCTTTATAAGGTTGTCTTTACTAATATCAAACACAATATTTTAATTTTCTAATTTTATTTTAATGCAAGTTGTGAATGAGAAAAGTAAAATTTCATAAGTCTTTAATCAAAAGATAAAAATTAAGCCTTTTTAAAAAGACTTATTGCATAACAAGATGCTAAGTTAATAGACTATTTAAATAACTTAAGAAACATCAAGATGTCTAATTCAAATTTCAGCAATAATTCTGGACAAGAAAATTACAGAGAACGTTCTAACAATAAAAGATCTAATTTCAGAGATAGATCGGGCGGCAGAAGAGATGGAGGAGGATTCCGCATAAGATTGAGTGATAACGAAATGAAAGCTGTTAAATCAATACAAGAGACCTTTCAATTAAAATCTACCGTTGCGGTTCTGGGTTTCTCTGTTAGAACACTTAGCGAAATGATCAAAGACGAAAAATTAATAAAATCAATTACAGAATATGCAAAAAATAATAAAAACTCTTCTCCGAGTAGACAATCACAAAATCCTTATGAAGAAAAGACAAAAACAGCGCCTGACCCATTTGCAAGGCCTGTAAAAAGTACATCGACTGAAGAGTTCCAATCTAACGAAGTAGAAGAGGATGGCAAATAAAAAGAGGATTCTTTCAGGAGTTCAACCAACTGGTGATTTACATATTGGGAATTGGCTTGGGGCCATAAATAATTGGGTTATGCTTCAAGAGCAATATGAAACATTTCTATGTGTAGTTGATTTGCACGCAATAACAGCCTCATATAATCCCAAAGAATTATCTAAAAACACTATCTCTACTGCGGCTTTGTATGTCGCTTGTGGGATAGATCCCAACATTTGCTCAATTTTTGTTCAAAGTCAGATTTCAGCGCATTCAGAACTTTGTTGGATATTAAATTGCATGACCCCAATAAATTGGATGGAAAGAATGATTCAATTCAAAGAAAAATCAATACAACAAGGTAATAATGTATCTATTGGATTATTTGACTATCCAATACTTATGGCTGCAGACATCCTTCTTTATGATGCTGACTTCGTACCAGTAGGTGAGGATCAAAAACAACATCTTGAACTTGCAAGAGATATTGCACAACAGAGAATTAATGCCAGATTTAGTAAAGATAAAAATATTTTAAAAATTCCTCAACCAATCATAATGAAGAATGGTTCAAAAATAATGAGTCTAATTGATGGTTCAAAAAAGATGAGCAAAAGTGATCCTAATGAAGGCAGTCGCATAAACTTATTAGATCCTCCTGAAATAATCACAAAAAAAATCAAAAGAGCAAAAAGTGACAGTTCTATTGGAATTGAATTTAACAACTCCGAGAGACCAGAATCTAAAAATCTTTTGATGATTTATTCAATATTATCTGGCAAAGAAATTTCTCAATGTGAAAATGATTTCTCTGATACTGGATGGGGGGCATTTAAAAAATTAATTACAGAAAAACTTATTGAATCATTAGAACCTATTCAGAAAAAATATAAACTATTAATTGATGATCCATATCAATTAAATAAAATCCTTGATGAAGGAAAGGAAAAAGCTGAAGATTTAGCAAATCAGACTTTAAAAAGAGTTAAATCAAAATTGGGATTCTTTGAAATGGAGAAATAGATTATGCCAATAATTACCTTACCTGATGGTTCAAAAAAGGTTTTCGAAAAATCAGTAACTATTCTTGAGATTGCGCAGAGTATAGGTGCTGGATTAGCTAAAGCAACAATTGCTGGGAAAGTAAATGGTGTACTCTTAGATGCAACTATTCCAATAATCAAAGATTCCAGAGTTGTAATCATCACATCAAAAGATAAAGAGGGAATTGAAATAATAAGACATTCCTTTGCACACCTTATTGGTCATGCCGTTAAACAAATTTATCCTAATATTAAAATGGCTATTGGGCCTGTAATTGAAGATGGTTTTTATTACGATATTTTTTCTGAATACAGATTTACCCCTGATGATTTAACAAAAATCGAAAATAGAATTAATAAATTAATAAAGACAAACTATGACGTTGAAATTTTACAAGTTTCCAAAGATGAGGCAATTAAAACTTTTAAAGAAAGAGATGAGACTTTTAAATTAAGAATAATTGAAGAAATTCCTGAGGGAGGTCTCATCAATTTATATAAGCACGAAGAATATATCGACATGTGTAGAGGGCCTCACGTACCCAACACTAGACATTTGAGGCACTTTAAATTACTTAAATTATCAGGTTCATATTGGAGAGGTAATAGTGACAATGAATCATTACAGAGGATATATGGAACTGCATGGGCTAAAGAAAAAGAACTCAATGAATACTTAACAAGAATTGAAGAAGCGGAAAAAAGGGATCATAGAAAACTTGGTAAAAAACATTCATTATTTCATATTCAAGAAGAATCTCCAGGAATGATTTTTTGGCATCCTAATGGATGGACAATATACCAAGTACTGGAAAAATACATAAGAGAAAAACTGAAAAAAAATGATTATTTAGAAATTAAAACCCCACAAGCTGTTGATAAATCTCTTTGGGAAAAATCCGGACATTGGGAAAAATTTAGAGACGATATGTTTACTACTGCATCAGAAAATAGAACTTATGCAATTAAACCAATGAATTGTCCATGCCATATTCAAGTATTTAATCAAGGTTTAAAAAGTTATAAGGATTTACCTATTCGTCTTGCCGAATTTGGTTCTTGTCACAGAAATGAGCCCTCTGGGGCACTACACGGCTTAATGAGAGTAAGAAACTTTACTCAAGATGATGCACACATATTCTGCACAGAAGAGCAAATTCAAGAAGAGGTATCTACTTTTATTGATCTTGTTTTCGAGGTTTATAAAACATTTGGTTTTGATGAAATCATTATCAAATTATCAACTCGTCCCGAAAAAAGGGTAGGTAGTGAAGATATTTGGGATAAATCAGAAGAGGCTCTTTCCAAAGCTCTCGATAATAAGAATCTAAAATGGGAGCTCCAACCAGGGGAGGGGGCCTTTTATGGTCCAAAAATAGAATTCTCGTTAAAAGATTGTCTTAATAGAGTTTGGCAATGCGGAACTATTCAGGTTGATTTCTCAATGCCTATAAGATTGGATGCAACTTATGTAGATATTGACAATGAAAAAAGAAATCCAGTTATGCTTCATAGAGCAATTTTAGGATCCTTTGAAAGATTTATCGGAATCTTAATTGAACAATATGAGGCAAAATTCCCAATTTGGCTTGCGCCTTATCAAATAATTTTATTGAGCATTACTGATAGAAATATTGAAAAATGTTTAAAGTTTAATGAATCAATAAATAGTAATGGGTACCGATCAAAAGTTGACATAAGAAATGAAAAAATAGGATATAAAATTAGAGAGGCAACTCTCGGGAGGATCCCCTTAATTGCAGTTATTGGAGATAAAGAAGAGGAAATTGATTCAGTCGCCTTAAGAGCTTTGAATGGAAGAAATTTAGGAATTTTCAATTTACCTAATCTTTACAAATATATGGATGAGTTAATAGAAAAGAAAGGAAGAACAGAATAATTTCAAATATATGAATTTTCTTGCTTGTGATTTAGGTGGTACAAAGGTTTTATTAGGGATATTCGAAAAAGAAATAAATGATGATTCGCCTAAGTTAATATTCAAAAAAAAATATATCTCTTCTGATTGGGATTCTTTTGAACTAATCCTAGAAGATTTTCTCAAAAAAGAATGCAAAAATATTACTCATCCTTCTTCTGCATGTTTCGCTGTAGCTGGTCCTTTATTTAACAACAACGCAAAAATTATTAACTTGTCATGGAATATTTCTGGAAATTCTTTACAAAACAAATTTAACTTTAAAAGCTGCGAGCTAGTAAATGATTTCGCAGTCCAAATTTACGGAATACCTTATTTAAAAAAAAATCAATATTCTACTATCCAAAATGGGTCCTATTCTGAAGGTGCCAATAATGATTTGCATGCCATTGTTGGAGCAGGAACTGGTTTAGGCATTGCAAGAGGAATAATATCAGGAGAAAAGGTAAAAGTTTTAGCAAGTGAAGGTGGTCATGTTGAGTACTCGCCAAAATCAAAATTAGAATGGGAATTAAAGATTTGGCTTAAGAATTACCTAAAAGTTGAGAGAATATCTTGTGAAAGAATTATTAGCGGCACTGGCTTATCAAGAATTGCCGAATGGAGACTTAGCAAACCTGATGCCCAAAACCATACTCTACAAAAATATTTAAAAGAAATTAAAATTTTTGATGCTGCGAGAAAAGAACTCCCAGAAAAAATTTGCACTCTTTCGAATGAGGGGGATCAGCTAATGATAGAAGTTGAGAGAATTTGGTTAGGTGCTTATGCTTCTCTATTGGGAGATGTTGCTCTTCAAGAGTTATGCTTCGGCGGGTTGTGGATTTCTGGAGGAACCGCACCAAAACATTTCAAAAACTTTAAATCAGATTTATTTATGAAACAATTTTTAGACAAGGGGAGATTAAAAGATATTCTTAAAACAATACCCATGAAAGTAATTTTAGATGAAGAGTTTGGACTTTTTAGTGCCGCCTGCAGAGCAAAAATGCTTTTAAAAACTTAATAACAAAAAATGTCTATCCCTGAAGTAGGTAAAAAAATAAGGGTAACAGTGCCTTCCACAACTGCTAATTTAGGGCCTGGGTTCGATTGTCTTGGTGCGGCATTAGATTTATATAATGAATTTATTTTCACAAGAATTGAAGGGGGTGGAGATAGATTCGATCTAATAATGGAAAGTACAGATGGTAATCATTTAAGAGGAGGACCTGAAAACTTAGTTTTTAGAGCTGCTCAGAAAGTTTGGGAGAGCGCGAATATGGATCCTTTTGCACTTGAAGCAAGAGTGAAGTTAGCAGTGCCTCCTGCTCGCGGACTTGGAAGCAGCGCTACAGCAATAGTTGCAGGCCTTATTGGGGCAAATGCAATAATGGATTCTCCATTGTCCAAAGAAAAACTCCTTGAACTTGCTATTGATATAGAGGGTCATCCTGATAATGTAGTTCCCTCACTTCTAGGTGGGCTTTGCTTGACAGCTAGGTCATCTTCGCAGAGGTGGAGAATCATCAGATGTGATTGGCATAATTCCATAAAAGCTGTTGTTGCAATACCTGCAATTCGTCTAAGCACAAGTGAAGCAAGAAAGGTTATGCCCAAGAATGTACCCATATCCGATGCAGTAACAAATATGGGGGCACTTACTTTGTTACTAAATGGCTTAAAAGCAGGAAATGATGAATTAATAAAAGAAGGAATGTTTGACAAGCTACATGAACCATACAGATGGAAACTTATTAAAGGTGGACTAGAAGTCAAAGATGCCGCACTAAATGCAGGTGCTCTAGGATGTGCAATAAGTGGGGCTGGCCCAAGTATCTTGGCTTTGTGTAAAAAAGAAAATGGTAAAAGCGTTAGTCAAGCCATGGTCAAAGCATGGGAGAAGTCAGGTGTAGCGAGTAGAGCACCATTCTTAAACGTTCAAACAAAAGGGAGTCAATTTAGCACTATCTCTGGTAAGTAGTTTTACTTAGGCATTTTTAATGTTATAGTCTCAAGCTAGTACAACTTCAACTAGAATAAAAAAATTATTCATTCCATAAATGAATTTAGAATCTTTTCCTTGGTTATCATCTATTGTTTTACTGCCTTTAATTGGGGCATTAATAATGCCTTTCCTTAGTTCGAAAGAAGGAGAAGATAATACACTCCCTAGAAATATCTCATTAAGTTTTTTATTTATAGATTTTTTAGCAATAATCGGCGTCCTTTTTCAAAAATTCAATACTTCAGATAGCTCTTTGCAACTAGTAGAAAGAGCTTCTTGGTTACCTTCAATTGGCTTAGAGTGGTCTTTAGGCGTAGATGGATTATCTGCTCCTTTAGTAGCTTTGAGTGGGTTAATTACATTTTTATCAGCTGCCGCTAGTTGGAAAATCAAGAAAAAATCTAATCTATATTTTGCTCTTTTATTAGTCCAAGCATCTGCGCAAGCACTAGTTTTCCTTTCTCAAGATTTCCTATTGTTTTTCTTGGCATGGGAACTTGAATTAGTTCCGGTATATCTACTTATTGCGATTTGGGGAGGAAAAAAGAAATTATATGCAGCTACTAAATTTATTCTTTATACAGCTTTAGCATCTTTATTAATACTAATAAGTGGTTTAGCACTTGCCTTGAGTGGTGATACCTTTACTTTAAATATTACCGATTTAACCAATAAACACGTTACTGGCAGCCTAGCTTTATTATCTTATTTAGGATTTTTAATTGGTTTTGGAGTAAAACTTCCTATCTTTCCATTACATACTTGGTTACCCGATGCACATGGAGAGGCTAATGCGCCAGTTTCAATGTTACTTGCTGGAATACTCTTAAAAATGGGAGGCTACGCTCTCTTAAGATTCAATGTTCAAATACTTCCTGAAGTACATCTGCAAATAGCACCTGCATTAATTATTCTTGGAATTATTAATATAATTTACGGAGCATTAAATGCATTTGCACAAGATAACGTAAAAAGAAGAATTGCATGTAGTTCAGTAAGTCATATGGGTTTTGTTCTTTTAGGGATTGGGGCAGTTGATGCATTAGGTATAAGTGGAGCAATGCTCCAAATGATCAGTCACGGACTTATCGCTGCAGCTATGTTTTTTGTTACGGGCTCATTCTATGAAAGAACGAATACCCTTTCGATACCAAATATGGGCGGTTTGGCAAAGGTTTTGCCAATAACTTTTGCTTTTTTCTTAGCAAGCTCTTTGGCCTCTCTAGCACTACCTGGCATGAGCGGTTTTATAAGTGAAATAACTGTATTTTTAGGTATTACTAGTCAAGAGGGCTTCAGCTCTATCTTTAGATCAATCACGATTCTTATTGCAGCTATAGGTTTAGTTCTAACACCAATATATCTATTATCAATGTGTAGAAGGGTATTTTTTGGCCCTAGAATTCCTGCACTAGCTACAGTTAAAGAGATGAATGGTAGAGAATTGACTATTGGTTTCAGTTTATTGTTGCCTACTTTGGTGATAGGTTTTTGGCCGAAAATCGCCATTAATTTATACGAATCTTCAACCAACGCTCTCAGTCAGCAGCTTACTTTAGCTAAATTAGTAGGATTAATACCAAACTTAGTGAATTAATTTATTTTATAAATGGATACCTCAATTTTTAGATATGGAGAATTACCAGAATTTAAAAAATTTACTCCCGAAAACATAAGTAAACAATTTCCAGTAGTACTAGAAAAAATAGCTGAAGACTTCAAAAACATAGAAAAAAATTTATCTAATTATTTGATTCAAAATGATTTAAATTGGGATAAAGTAATAAATCCTTTGAATGAAGTCAATGAAATTCTTAGATGGAGTTGGGGAGTAATAAGTCACCTAAATGCAGTTAACAATTCTGAAAGTCTAAGAGGTATTTATTCAAAATTTCTTCCAGAGATTATTAGTTTGAGTAATAAATTTGGACAAAGTAAAATAATTTACAATTCTTTAGTCAAGCTTAAAGAGACGAATGAATTTGATCAAATCAAAAACAGAATTTTAGATAAAGAAATTCTTGAGATGCAGCATAGAGGAATTTCACTTCTCAAGAACGATCAAGAAGAATTCAATGAAATTTCAGAAAAGCTTGGAAAGCTATCAACCGAATTCAGCAATAATGTTCTTGATGCAACTAATAAATGGTTTTTAATATTAAATAAAAAATCTGAAGTCGATGGTCTACCTGAACGAGTACTTGAATTGATGGCAATTTCTGCATACAACCATTTAAAAAAAGATGAAGAAGTTGATATCAAAAATGGGCCTTGGAAATTAAGTCTGGATATTCCAACTTATACTTCATTTATGACATATGCCACCGACCGTAACCTTAGAGAGAGACTTTATAAGGCATTCGTTGGTAGGGCGTCTCAAGGAGATAAAAATAATTCTCAAATAATTGAAGAGATATTATCCCTTAGAACTAAACAGGCTAATCTTCTCGGTTATAAAAGTTGGGCAGAGCTAAGTTTGTCATCGAAAATGGCGAAAGAAATTAAAAATGTGGAAAACCTTTTAGAAGAATTGAGAGAACCAGCATTTAAAACGGCAAAAATTGAATTAGAAACACTCGAAAAGTTTTCTAAAGCTAATGGGTTTTCAAAGTCGCAGAATATCGAGCCATGGGATATTAGTTATTGGTCCGAACATCTTAGAAAGGAAAAGCTCAATTTGGATCAAGAGTCTTTGAGACCTTGGTTCCCACTAAATGATGTTTTAAAAGGTTTATTTAAATTAAGTGAAAAGCTTTTTGAAATTAAAGTAGTCGAAGCAACTGATGAGGCACCTCTGTGGAATGATGATGTTTTATTTTTTAATATTCTCAATAAAGAAGACAACAAAATAGCTTCCTTTTATCTCGATCCATATTCGAGGCCTGAATCAAAGAGAGGAGGAGCTTGGATGGATGAATGTTTGAATAAAAATAATGTTGGCAAAAAGACCCTCCCTGTAGCTTATCTCGTTTGCAATCAGACTCCACCATCAAAAGATAAACCTAGCTTGATGAGTTTTGAAGAGGTTCAGACATTGTTCCATGAATTTGGTCATGGTCTTCAACACATGCTTACTACTGTAAATCTTCCTCAAGCAGCTGGCATCAATAATGTTGAATGGGATGCAGTCGAACTTCCAAGTCAATTTATGGAAAACTGGTGTTTCCATAAAAATACACTTTTAAATATTGCTAAGCATTATAAAACAGGAGAAAAATTATCCGATGAAAATTTTGAAAAGCTCCTAAAAAACAGAACTTTTAATTGTGGTATGACCACTCTTAGACAACTTCATTTTGCAATTACAGACCTCAGATTACACAGTAGTATTGATAAAAACAAAGGCAAGACAGCCGATGAAATAAGAAGAGAAATCGCAAAACAAACTACTGTTATTTCTCCAATTAAAGAAGATAAATTTCTATGTTGTTTTAGTCATATTTTTGCAGGCGGTTATTCTGCGGGATATTACTCCTACAAATGGGCGGAGGTCCTAAGTGCTGATGCTTTTTCTATGTTCGAAGAAGCTGATCTAGAAAACTCTGAAGATTTAAAGTTAATAGGAAAGAAATTCAAAGATACAATACTTAGTTTGGGTGGAAGCTTACCTCCCTTAGACATATTCAAACTATTCAGAGGTAGAGAGCCACAAACAGATTCCTTAATAAGGCACTTAGGTCTATCTGGAGCTACATAATAATTTCATCGATTATTTTCTCAACCACCGATTTATTTCTTACAAGATTTCTATGTTTATATACTTTTACTGATACTTTTTTTCCAAAATTTAAATTAGTCCACCAACTAGGGAAAACCATTAGATCCCAATAAGTAAAAAAATTTATACACTCGATATCCTCAAGAAAAAAATCATTATTCGCAAGTTCTCTCAAAAAATTACTATTTATTTTCATTTCTGATATTCCTCTAAAAGGATATTTAGGTACTAATTGAGCCATTAATGTTCCCTTATGAGGGGAACCTATAGATATTAATCTTCTTGTTCTTTTATATCCATTAAATTTCTGAAGCCAGTACCTGCCAATTATTCCTCCCATAGAAAACCCCAAAATATCTATTTCTTTTTCTAAACCGTATTTCTCTAAAACTAAATCATTTAATATATTCGTTAAATCAATAATTGAAGTCATTCCATACGAATGATTAAGAGTAGGGGCAAAATATTCAATTCCAATTTCATCAAGTTTTGAGGTGATTGAAGAAAAAATACTTGAATTATTCCAAAGACCATGAATCAATATAATTGGATTTCTTTTTTCCAAAACTTTTACTTATTTTCAAGAATTCTCACTATTGACACCTTTCCATCAAAGCCAATAATTGGAGGATTACATTTTGTCAAAATAATTTTAATTTTAGAAAGATTAAATTCTTGATCAATGATTTCTAAAATTGCGTTTGAATATTTTTCTATTGTAAAGCAATATATTTTCTTCGATTGACCTTTTATAATTTCAACTAATTTTGAATAGTCAACAGTTTGTTTAATATCATCATTTGCAGTACTCTTTTCAAAATCAGTCCACAAAAATATATCCAAACTAAATAATTGTCCTAATTCCCTTTCTTCATCCAGAACACCAACTCTAGCCCAAAGTTTAATATTCTCAATTTTTAAAAATGTTTCCATCTAAAAAAATTTAAAGATCCTTATGAGTAAAGAGAACCTTTCCAGATGAAAAATCATCAACTATATTCCCATGTCCTTTTAGAAAATATTTATATGTAACTAGACCTTCTAGTCCTACAGGTCCTCTTGGGGGAAGAGTTTGAGTAGATATCCCTACTTCAGCGCCAAATCCATACCTAAACCCATCTGCAAACCTAGTAGAGCAATTATGAAAAACGCCTGCACTATCAATTACATTCATAAATTCATTAGCAGTACTTATATTTTCAGTAATTATTCCATCTGTATGTTTTGAGCTATATTTCTGAATATGTGTGATTGCCTCTTCCAGATCATCAACAATTTTTATCGATAAAATTAAATCTAAATATTCAGTTCGCCAATCTTCTAGACTAGCTTCATACTTTAATCCTAAATCAACTGATCTTTTATCTCCAATTAATTTAACATCGTTAGAGTTAAATAAGGGTATAGCTTTTTCTAAAAAAGTTTTAGCGATATCTTGATGGACTAATAGAGTTTCAATTGCATTACATGCTGCAGGATATTGAATTTTACTATCTAAAGCAACTGATAAAGCCATATCTAGATTTGCATCAATATCTATAAATAAATGACAAATTCCATCTGCATGACCTAGCACAGGAATTCTTGTATTCTCCTGAATAAATTTAACTAATTCATTACTTCCTCTAGGAATTATTAAATTAATGTATTTCTCAAGATTTAACATAGACATACTATCTTTTCTGCTTGTTAGTAAACATATTGCGTTTTTATCAAGACCTGATGCGTTTAAACCTTCTTGCAATGCTTTGACTATTGCAGTATTTGTTAAATTGGCTTCACTACCACCTTTTAGAATTACTCCATTACCTGATCTTATTGCTAAAGCACTAATCTGCATCACGGCATCTGGCCTTGATTCAAAAATAACACCTAATACTCCAATTGGCACAGTTTTTCTTTCTAAGATCAATCCCTCTGAAAGCTCTTTTTTGATTTGAACTTGATTTACGGGATCAGCCAATTCTCCAACTTTTCTTACTCCTTCAATTCCTGAATTTAACTTTTCTTTTGATAACTTTAATCTTGAGAGCAAAGCCTTTGAAATACCTTTTTTTTCTGCAATTGCATAGTCCTCTAGATTAGCTTCTAAAATTTCTTTAGCATTTATTTCAAGATAATCAGCCATAAAATTTAAGGCTTTAATTCTATTTTTATTTTCAGTTTGACTTATTTTTATAGATGCCAAACGAACTTGATCAGCTTTTTCTACAAGATCATCTCCTGGTTGAGGAACCTCAAAAATATTGTTCATAATAGTTTTTAGTTAACTTAATACTAATTCAAATTAACAACTCTTTAAACTAATTTTCTGTTTGAATTAATATCTAAAAAATAATTGAACTTGGCTTTTCCAGTCCCCATTAGAGTCATAAGAACCTAATAATTCTAAGTTTGGATTAGCCTGAAAAGTCAAAATTCCTGTAGGTGGTAGATCATCTCTACCAGGAACAGTTTGAAAGGCAAAATTTATTGCATCGGTAACATCAAATCCTAGTTCTGCCACCCAAGCTTGAGAAGAAAATTCCTCATTAGAAGATGATTGTCCATTATTTTCTATATCTAAATTTTCATTAGAAAAAATGTTGTTTAAAGAATCATTTCTTTCTATTAAGGCTGGATATAATGATAACTGAAACTTTTCACTAAAACCATCCGCATTATTCAATTGAGAAATAAATGCTCTATTAATTAAATTTGCAGAATTCCCTCCAATTAATCCAATTATTTGTGATCTACTATAACTTGGAGTGCTCCTTAATTGGATTCTTTTATTTTCATCCTCAAAAGATAATTGATCTAAAAATCCTTCATAAGAAGCTTCGATTTTTATAAGCCTAGTATTACCTATTCCAAATGATCCAAAATCACTGGAAGTAGCATCTGCATCAAGATCGCCTGAGATATTTGAATCCTTATTATTCTCTCTTATAGGTATTATTGAATCTGGAACTTTACTAACTAAAGAAAAGTTAATAAATGGAACTACACCACTCCTCGATGCAAATAAAATATAATTATCTTTATTTTTATCAAGTTTAAAAGGGGTAGTATATAAATTAGCTCTACCTTTTTTTAGGTAAATAAGACCTCTAGCATTTAAATCTTTTCCTACAGTACCATTAATATTGAGATCTAATTTGGTATCTATATAAGCTTGGATTATCTCTGAATATTGAAATTTAAAATCTGGTCCAAGTTTTAATTTAAGGTTAACAAAACTCAAATTGTCCAAATAATTTGGCAAGGTTTCTCCTAGTAGAACTGAATTCAAAATTGTTTCATTTGAAATTATTTCAATATTCTTATTTTTGTTCCAATATAGTTCTGGCCAATCCTTTTTATTTTTATTTTTCTTCCTTTTATTTTTTATTTTATTGTTTTTATTATTGTAGAAATTAATAAATCCATTATTAATAGATAGATTACCTCCTAAAACAGGATTTTCAAATGATCCACTTAAATCTAAATCTGAATCCATTAAAAAATTGAAATTATCTGCCTTTATATTGAATTCATCTGTTTTCAGAGTAATCTTTGACTTCTGAGAATCATTCTTACTATAAAAAGGTAAAGAACCTCTTATAAAAATATTTCCAGAATCTTCGGCTTTTGCTTTTAGATTTTTCACCTCTAAATGATCAAAATCAAAAATTACCAAACTGTTAATGTCTTTTATTAAATTGTTATAAAAATCAATTTCAGAATCCTTAATGACTACAAATCCATTAAGTATTGGTTTATTTAAAGTACCTTTTATTATCATTCTGAGGTTAACCTGGCCCTCCTTAAAGGTAAAGTAATCGTTAGCAAAAATATCTATTAATTCAATAAATTTCCCATTTGCAATCAATCTTAGATCCATTTTATCTTCTTTGTTAATAGGTATTGAGCCTTCAAAATTAATTGGTATTTTCGAGTCATTTATTAACAAGGAAAAGTCAATATTAAAGATAGAATTATTAAATTCAACAAGTCCTTTTTCTAGTACTAATTTGTTATTTTTAATAGATGACTTGTTGGAAGAAATATTAGTTGAGAAATAATTTGTATCTAGATTATAAAATAAATTAATATCCAAACCTCCTTCAAAATCTCTTGGTTGGTCTAAAAAGATATTTGCAGCACTTAATGGAAGTTTTTCAATTTTTAAAGCCCCTTTGCCCTCTAATAAACCTCCTTCTAAATCAATAGAAAATTCCTCTTTGTTATTTTTAGAATCTTCTTTAGAAACATCAAGATAGCCATATAATTTTGCATTTAATTTATAATTAAGAGGCCTATCTCCCTGAATAGTTACTTTCCCATTATATCTACTTCTAAATTTACTTAAATACTTTTGCAGGTTATATTTATCCTCTAGAGCACTATTACTTTCAATAAAATTATTAATAAAATCTATCCTATCTTTAAAAGAGATATTATCTTCATCTATTTCCATATCATCCAAAACATTAGACTTTGTTGTAGGTATAATTTTTTTATTTTCAAAATTAAAAATATCAACTGCAGTAAGAATTGTCCAACTTGTACTAATATCATTTAGGTCGAAATTAATTAAGTTGTTTTTATCTGAGTTATATTCAATTTCAATAATTCCTCCATCAATTGGATACAATGATGAGTTGATATAAGAAGAATTATCTTTGAAGGTAAAATCAAATAATGAATTTGCTAACTTTATATTTCTATACTTACCTAAGCTCCAAGCCAGTCGTCCATCAAGATAAGACTGATCAGAAGATATCAATCCCTCCCCATTTATAATTCCTTTAATCCTATCGAATTGATTGTTTCTTATAGATAACTCAAGTTCATCAAGAGGAAAATTTTGAGCTCTCCAAATGAAGCTATTATTCTCTCTTACTATCTTTAAAATCCCTTTATTGGAATTAAAAACTCTAGTAAAAGTTAAATTATCTAATTTGAGTTTAGGATCCACCTTAACTGATACAAATGTGGGTATTGGAGAATATCTATTTTTCATATTCAACAGAAATTCGTTATTAACGTTTTTGATATCTCCCTCCCATATTTCTCTTATACGAATTCCTTTGTAATGAGGATAATCAACGTTAAAGTTTATTGATATATCAGGATCACTAATTTTCCCTTTTAATTCTCCATTAGCAGTAATGAAACCCCTTATATCATTTTTTCGGAAAATATTTAAATTTGATAATTGAGTTCTATTTATCTCAAAATTAGAATCGATATTCCCAAAATTAATACCTCTTTTATCAAACCAATAAGGAATATTTCCAAATAGTTTAATATCTGGATTAAGACTATCAATGTATCCAACACTTCCTTTTAATTCAATATTATTTACACTTTTGCTTAATGGAATATTTAAATTGAAATTTGAAGTTAAAGTTCCATAATTTAAGTTTTCAGAACTTCCTATTAAATTATTATCTCTACAAAAGAAACTAGTTAAATCTGAATTTATATTTTCTGAGAAATTTTCAGGTTTTATTTTTAAATTAGAAAAAGAAAATCTTCCCTTACAAAATGTTTGATTTGATGATTTATTAAATTTTAAATCAGATTTAAATTTCCCTTTTTTAAAGCTAATTTTTCTACCTCCAACACTATATGCAAAGTTCTCAAGATCTAAACCTTTAGAAAATAACTCCAACTTTAAAAAATTCTTATTTAATTTTGTATTAAATCTAAATTTTAAAAAACCTTTTCCATCAAAATTAGACTTTACATTTGCTAATAATTCTCTATTAATAGATTTGTAGATAACATTCCCTTTTACTTTTGTTTCTAATCCTGAGTTTTTAAGATTAAAAGTTGAATATTTATTCAAGTTAAAATTCAATTCATACTTTATTTTTGATTTTTTTATAATCCTACTTGTTTTATAAGTATTTTCCCTTTTAAAAAAATCTCTATCTATATTAATTTCCGTTTGCTCAGGACTTATTTTGAATACCCATTTTTGTTTTAAAAAAGATTTAAAAGGCATAATACCCAGATATACATTTTTAGCTTTAATAACAGAATCTATATTTTTTTTATCAATAATTTTTGAATTTCCAATCGAAATTCCTAGAAATTTAATCCCTGAATAATCTCCTAAAAGAACCTCTTTATTTAAAAATTTCTCAACTTTTTCCTCAAGTTCCGATTTCCTAAAACTATAAGTTTCTCTCAAAAAATTATCTAATAAAAAAGAGCCAAAAATTCCTGAAGACACTATGATACCTACTAATAAAATTTTTGTGTTTAAATTTAGAGATCTAATTTTTTTCAATTTAGAACCCAAAAATAGAGTAGGCTTACAAAATATAAGAAATTAATTAGGTCAAAGCCACTAAATGTCTTTTTTTGAACTATTAGAGAACATGCCCAAAATTTTTGGATTCTTGGGAGTAATCCTTTTTATTTGCACGTTAGCAGCTTTTATATTTAATTTTGGTTTTAAATTTCGAATTGTAGGAGCAACCATTTTCTCTTTATTACTTTCTTTAAGCAGTTGGGCGTTTATACAAAGTTATACTCAAAATGTAAGAATAGAGGACGCAAAATATGTCCCAATTGTCTATGACAATGGTTTTGATTTGATAATTGCTAAAGCAGAAGATAACTTCCCAGAAGAGTCTATTGAACCTACTTTAAGACAACTTTCAGAAAATCTTAGGAAAGGTAGCAGATCGGGAGCGAGTGTAAAAATTAAGATAAGAAAGCTTAAAAAAATTTCAGATAGCGTAAGTAAACCAGTAGTAATAGGAGAAATTCAAAAAAATGTAAAAATGAATTAGTCTCAAAAAATGGAAATCAAAACCTTTTTAGATTTTTTGCCAAGTAACTTTAGACATGAGAAATCTTTTTTAATTCAAAAAAATCTGAATGACTATAAAAAATTAAGTAATCTTTCAGACTTAGACATAAATGAGATTCAAAGAAAATCTTCACTATGTACATTGAATAATCTAAAAAAAATTAGAGCAATAGCAATTTTTAAAAAAGAAATTGGAATTTCTCCCCCGGAAGCATATCTACTTTTACATTGCGGCATATCTTCTATTAAATCATTATCACTATCTACTCCTTACGAACTAGAACGCAAAATTGGTAGATTAGAGAGAGTCCTTAGAGTAAAAACTAATACAGACATAACCTTTACTCTCTTAAAAAAATGGATTAAAAGAGCTAGTCAAATCTAAAAATCAATTTCAAATCTTGGTTAAAAAAATTTTTTAATGTAGAATTTAGAAAAAGATATTAATAATGAAACCTTTTTTATTTTTATTATTGTTATTTTCAAATCCTTTTTACCCTGTTTTTAGTCAATCTAACTTGTTAGAAAGCGTAAAAAAGAATCCAAGCGAAGCTAGGAATTTATGTAATAAGTTTAGAGAATTTAATTCAAAAGGCATTTCAGCTAGTTCAGACAAAGTTATAGAGTTTGTATCAAACAAAAATAAGTTAACTCCCGTTAACGCTGAGATCTTTTCTATTTACGTCATTGGACTGCACTGTCCAGATATTATCTAAACCCTAAATGTCTGGTTCAAGATGGTTTGACAAGTCTCTAGTCCTTGGAGATGGAGTAAAACTTATATCAAGAATTTGGGTACCTAATAGTAATGGGCCATGGCCTACATTATTAATGAGACAACCTTATGGTAGAGAAATAGCTTCAAGTATTACCTATTCTCATCCAGAGTGGTGGGCTTCTAAAGGGTATATGGTAATAATTCAAGATGTTAGAGGTATGGGTTCTTCTGAAGGAGTTTTTAATGGTTTTTCTCAAGAAGCTAGCGATACTTCAGAAACACATGAATGGGTAAGATCTCTTAAAGAATGTAATGGGAAACTTGGCTTATATGGTTTTTCATATCAAGGATTTACTCAACTAACTGGTGAATTAAATTCAAAGCCGCCCGATTGTTTATCTCCAGCAATGACTGGGATGAATATTAAGGATCATTGGTGCTCAGATGGAGGAGCATATTGGTGGCATAACAATATTGCATGGGGACTTCAAATCGCAGCACTTAAAATGAAAAGAGAAAATAAATTACTTGAGTGGGAAAAGATAAGATTATCCTTAGAAAATAAAAGTTATTTAAGAGAAGGAATTGATACTTTAAAAAAATATGATCCTAATAGCTTTGTTTTGGAATGGCTTAAAAATTTAAATAATGCTCGCCCATTTGAAGAATTTAAACCAATTTCAACATGGATTAAACAACCTATGTTAATCATTGGAGGACTTTGGGATCCACATTTAAAAGGTGCCTTTGATCTTTATAAAAAATCTAAAGAAGCTGGTGGAAGCCCAGAGATTATTATTGGGAATGCGACACATCTAAATTGGTGGGAGGGATCACAAGAATCTTTATTAAAATTTTTTGATAAACATTTAAAATCAGATGAAAAATTAAATTCTAAGAATTCTAAAAACGAGAAAAAAATATGGAATATTTCATTAAATAAATGGGAAGAATTAGATAATAAATTTCACCCTGAATTTATTTTTGGACTCAAAAGCGATGGCACAGCAAATATAGAAGTTGAAGATGGAAGTCTGACCATAAATTCAAAAGGATCAGGATGGTTCACAATTGTTAATGACCCATGGAGACCTACTCCATCTGAGGGTGGTCATTTAGGTCCAAATCCAGGAAAGTTTAATAGAAGTATTATTGATCAACGCCTGGATGTAGGTGTTTTTCAAACCAATTCTTTTGAAGAAGATCAATATTTTACAGGAGTCCCCTCATTAGAAATCCAAGTAAAAAGTGATCAGCCCAATTTTGATATCTGCCTTGCTTTATCTCTAGTTGAAGAAGATAATGAAAAGGCGAATCAATTTTCAACCGGATTCTTAAGGGTTAAAAACTCCAAAATAAGTGAAGAATGCATTTATCAAATAACAATGCAGCCAACAAATATTTGTTTGATTAAAGGTAGCAAGCTTCGCTTATCTATATCTGCGGCAGCTTATCCTGCTATTGGTGTTAATCCTGGATTTGAGGAGGGAAAGATTGGAGCGCCATCAGCAAATCATAGAGTTATTACTCTCAGTTTTAGCCTTAAAAGAACATTTATGAAAATGACCCCTTTTTTTCTTAAATAATTATTTTTTTGGTTAATCATTTGATATTATAAATCCTTAATATCTACCAGTCATGATCGAGACAATTCAAGCAGACTGGATTAAATCAGAAGCTATCAACCTAGAAAATTGTTGCAATGATAATCCATTAAAAATATTAGGTCCTCATTTTTATGAAGAACAATGGGTTGTAAGGGTATGGATGCCTGAAGCAGACGAAGTTAAAATAAATTTTAAAAACAATACCTATAAGGCGGAAAGCGTAAACCATAAATGGCTTTTTGAAGCTATCCTCCCTGAAAATCCAAATTATAATTACGAAATTAATATTTCACGAGGAGGGATCACACATACACAACATGACCCTTGGTCATATAGAGAAGAGTGGATGGGAGAAGTTGATAGACATCTTTTTGCAGAAGGCAATCATCATCATATTTGGGAAAAAATGGGAGCACATCTCATTGAAGAAAAGAATCAAAGAGGAGTTATGTTTTGCATTTGGGCGCCAAATGCAAAATCAATCTCGATAATTGGAGATATAAATTCTTGGGATGGAAGACATCATCCAATGCAAAAAAGATTAGGGGGAATTTGGGAACTATTCATGCCAACAATGCAAGAGGCCGACACATATAAATATGAAATAAGAACACAACAAGGTCATATTTATGAGAAAGCTGATCCATATGGTTTCCTTCATGAAATTAGACCACAAAATGGTTCAATAGTTTCAAAATTGAAAAACTTTAATTGGAATGATAGTTCTTGGATTTCAAATAGAGACTCTTCTAGTCAAATTAATAAGCCAATTTCCGTTTATGAAATGCATTTAGGAAGTTGGCTCCATGAATCAATAGATAATAAATATCTGGGAGACAATGGTGAATCAAGAGACCCAGTGCCTGCAGCCGATTTAAAACCTGGAACAAGATTATTAACTTATCCAGAATTGACCGAGAAACTCATCCCTTACGTAAAAGAAAGAGGATTCACTCATATTGAACTAATGCCAATATCTGAGCATCCTTTCGATGGTTCATGGGGATACCAAGTTACAGGCTGGTATGCACCAACAAGTAGATTTGGTACCCCAAATGAATTTAGAGAGTTTGTAAATAAATGTCATGAAGAGGGCATAGGCGTAATTCTTGATTGGGTGCCTGGTCATTTTCCAAAAGATAAGCATGGTTTAGCATTTTTTGATGGTTGTCATCTTTATGAACATGGAGATTCACGCATAGGTGAACACAAAGAATGGGGGACACTAATATTTAATTACAGCAGAAACGAAGTAAGAAATTTCTTAGTAGCCAACCTCGTTTATTGGTTTGAAGAGTTTCATATTGATGGCATAAGAGTAGATGCTGTGGCTTCAATGCTTTACAGAGATTATCTACGTCCAGATGGAGAATGGATCCCCAATGAAAATGGTGGGAATGAAAATATAGAAGCCGTTAAATTTCTTCAACAGGCTAATCATGTACTCTTCCAACACTTCCCAGGTGCACTTTCTATCGCTGAAGAATCAACAACTTGGCCAATGGTAACCAAACCAACAGATATGGGAGGGTTAGGATTTAACTTGAAATGGAATATGGGATGGATGCACGATATGCTTGATTATTTTGAAATAGATCCTTGGTTTAGGCAATTCCATCAAAATAGTGTAACTTTCTCAATTACATATAACTATACAGAGAACTTTATGCTTGCACTTAGTCATGATGAGGTTGTTCATGGGAAAAGTCATCTTTTACATAAAATGCCCGGCGATGACTGGAAGAAATATGCAAATACTCGAGCATTACTAACTTATATGTGGACCCACCCTGGTAAAAAAACGATATTTATGGGTATGGAATTTGGGCAAAGACAAGAATGGAATGTTTGGGATGATCTGCAATGGGAATTACTAGAATTTGAGCCTCATAAAGGTATCAGGAACTTGATTGATGACCTAAACGTTCTCTATAAAAATGAACCTGCATTATGGAAAAATGACTTTGATCCTTATGGATTCCAATGGATTGATTGTAATGACAAATCTAATTCGGTTATAAGTTTCATGCGAAGAGAAAACGATACCAATGAGTGGCTTGTTGTTGTTGCCAACTTTACACCTAATACTCATGGGTCATACAAAGTAGGTGTTCCTGTGGAAGGATTCTATAAAGAAATATTTAATTCAGATGGCTCTAGATACGGGGGCAGTAATAAAGGGAATATGGGGGGTAAAGAAACTATAAATTACAATATTCATGATTATCAAAATGCTCTAGAACTTGCTTTGCCCCCATTAAGCGTGAGTATCTTCAAGCATCAATCAAAAAAATAAGAAGGCTCATTTAACTTAATGCTTCATATAAATGTTCATATAACGCTTTTGATCTGCTTTACATTGTAAGATTTTTAAGTTGGATTTTAATTTTTTAAAATATTGAATTTTAAAATGGGTCAAGATTTACCACTACTACTTTCTGCCGCGTTAGGTAAAAAAGTAAATAGGCCTCCAGTATGGATGATGAGGCAAGCAGGAAGATATATGAAAATCTATAGAGATTTAAGGGAGCGTTACCCAAGCTTTAGAGAGAGGTCTGAAAATCCAGAACTATCATATGAGATTTCAATGCAGCCTTTTCATGCTTTCAAACCGGATGGTGTGATCCTTTTTTCAGATATTCTCACACCTCTTCCAGGGATGGGCATAAATTTTGAAATAATAGAAAGTAAAGGTCCAATTATTGAGGACCCAATAAGAACTCTTAATCAGGTAGAAAATTTAAAAGAATTAAATCCAAGTGAGAGTTTAAGTTTTGTTGGGCGAGTTCTTACTTCACTAAAAAAAGATGTGAATAATGAGGCAACAGTTTTAGGTTTTGTTGGCGCACCTTGGACTCTTGCTGCATATGTAGTTGAAGGTAAAAGCAGTAAAAATTATTCTTTAATAAAATCAATGGCTTTTAATGAACCAGATTTACTTCATAGACTTCTTGATCATTTTGCAAAATCTATTGGTGAATATCTTAAATATCAAATAAAATCTGGAGCGCAAGTAGTACAAATTTTTGATTCATGGGCCGGCCAACTAAGCCCACAAGATTACGATATCTTTGCTGGGCCGTATCAAAAAAAAGTTGTTGAAATTGTAAAAGAAGAGTACCCTGAAACACCAATTATTCTCTACATTTCAGGCAGTGCTGGTGTTTTAGAAAGAATGGCAAAAACCGGAGTAGATATAATTTCATTAGACTGGACAGTAGATATTGAAGAGGCTTGTAAAAGAATTCCCAGGGGGATTGGAATTCAAGGTAATGTTGACCCTGGCATTTTATTCGGAAACAAAGAATCAATAAAAGATAGAATAGATAATACTTTCAATAAAATTAAAGACAGGAAATATATTCTTAATTTGGGTCATGGGATTTTACCTGGGACTCCAGAAGAAAATGCTCAAACATTTTTTGAACATGGGAAAAACCTCGCTTACTAGTCAAAGTCTTGGGATATAAAAACTTATTAATAACAGGCGCTAATGGATGTGTTGGCCAATATTTAGTTGATTGGTTTTTGAAAAACACAAAATTCAGGCTTTATCTCATGGTAAGAGACAAAAGTAAGTTACCAAATTCTGTTCAAGAAAATAAAAAAGTCAAGTTAATGGTTTGTGATATCAGGGAATCAAATAGGTATAAAAAGGAAATTAGTCAAATTAATTACTTAATACATACTGCTACAGCTTGGGGAGATCCAAAAAGAGCCTATGAAGTAAATATTAAAGCTTTTGAAGAATTACTAGAAATGCTTGATATTGAAAAGTTAGAGAAGATTATTTATTTTTCAACGGCAAGTATTCTTGATACCCAAACAGAATTAATGAGGGAGTCATTGATTTATGGAACAGAGTACATTCAAACAAAATATGAATGTTTCCAGAGACTTAGAGAAAGCTCATTTGCAGAAAAAACATTCGCTGTTTTCCCTACCTTAGTTTTTGGAGGGAATCTTGGGAAAAGAAGTAAATATCCTGTGAGTTATTTGACTAGTGGATTGAAAGAAATTAGGAAATGGCTTTGGTTAGCGAGATTTTTAAAACTCGAATCTAAATTTCACTTTATACACGCAAATGATATCGCCCAGATGTGCGGGTTTCTAATTAAAAATCATAAAGAAGAGCAATACAAAGGCTTTAGAAAATTTGTTCTAGGTCAAAAATTCATTTCAATTGATGATGCCATAATTACACTTTTAAAGAAACATAATATGAGGAGATTTTTTGCGATACCGCTTACAAAAAAAATTCTAAAAATATTATTAAGAATTCTCCCTATCCAAACCACCCCTTGGGACAACTTCAGTATCAAAAAATATGACTTTAATCATGTCCCCATCACTAATCCTGAGACTTTTAAACTTAAAAGTTATGCCAAGTCACTGAATGATATTTTAAGGTTATCAAAGTTACCAAGCTGTAATAACAATTAAAATTCTCACAGTTAGGTTACCAAAGCCTTGTAATATGTATAGAAAGGCAAATTTTTATTATGTTACGTTCAATCTTTGCAGGGTTATTTGCAATAGTTTTAACTCTAGGTCTAGGTATTTCATCAGTTTCAGCTAAGACTGTTGAAGTAAAACTTGGAACAGATGCTGGAATGCTTGCATTTGAACCAAGTACAGTAACCATTAGTGCTGGTGATACAGTTAAATTCGTCAATAATAAACTTGCCCCTCACAACGCTGTTTTTGATGGGCATGAAGAACTAAGTCATGCGGACCTAGCTTTTGCACCAGGAGAGTCGTGGGAAGAAACATTTGATACTGCTGGAACTTATGATTACTATTGCGAGCCACACAGAGGCGCTGGAATGGTAGGTAAAGTTATTGTTGAATAAATCTTCTAAATAGTTAAACACTCTTTTTGACTTTATATTTATTACGGTCGTACCAAAATTTTGATTAATGAAAATAGTTCCAAGCGAATTTTCAAATTCTGCTTGGAACTGTTTTATTTTTGCAAAAGAAATTGCCTATAAAAATTATCAACAAAATGTAGACTCTGATAATTTATTATTAGCTCTTATAAAAGATGACAATATTACAAAAAAGATTTTAAAAAAAAATAATGTAAATCTAAAAGATCTTGAGAGAGAAATAATTTCTTCACTAAATGCGAAGGCAAAAATGAAAAATAAACAAGATAACTTATATATTGGTGATACTCTTCACAAAATATTTTTGAAGGCGAATGATATTAAAAATACTTTAAATGATGTAGTGATATCAACAGAACACTTAGTTTACAGTTTCACCTATGATGACAAATATGGATTTCAAATTTTAAATCAAATAGGTATTCCAGAATTTCTTGAAACTATAAAGAAAATGAAGTCAGATCCGGCAGTAAAAAATGAATTTAATAATTCTAATGAGTCTTTGGAAAAATATGGTATTGATCTAACTCAATCTGCACGAGATGGGATTTTAGACCCTGTTATTGGTAGGGATGAAGAGATTAGAAGAACAATTCAAATATTAAGTAGAAGAACAAAAAATAATCCAGTTCTTATTGGAGAACCTGGGGTTGGCAAAACAGCCATTGTAGAAGGGTTAGCTCAAAGAATTATTAATGGCGATGTACCTTTTGCGCTACAAGATAGGAAACTAATTTCATTAGATATGGGTTCACTTTTAGCTGGAGCAAAATATCGTGGAGAATTTGAAGAAAGAATAAAAAATATTTTAAAGAAAGTGAAAGAATCAGAGGGTAAGATTATTCTTTTTATTGATGAAATTCATACGGTAGTTGGTGCAGGCGCAAGTGGAGGTTCTTTAGATGCAAGCAACCTATTAAAACCAATGCTTGCGAGAGGAGAACTTAGATGTATTGGTGCTACAACTATTAATGAACATAAACAAAATATAGAAAAAGATCCTGCTTTAGAACGAAGATTTCAAAAGATAAAAGTTGATGCTCCTTCAATAGATGATACTGTATCAATTTTAAGAGGATTGAGAGAAAGATACGAAGTTCATCATAGTGTGAGAATTTCTGATAATGCTTTAGTTGCTGCTGCAACCCTTAGCGAAAGATATATTAACGATAGATTTCTTCCTGACAAAGCAATAGATCTAATCGATGAAGCAGCCTCAAGATTAAATATGGTCATAACTTCCAAACCTGAAGAAATTGATGAAATTGATCGAAAAGTTCTACAGTTTGAAATGGAAAAATTATCTTTAAAAAGAGAAACGGATGATTTTTCTATAGAAAGATTAAAAAAAATTAATAATGAACTTATATCCCTTAAAGATAAACAGGAAAAATTAGGCGCTCAATGGAAAAAAGAAAAAGATGAAATTGATGAGATTAGCACCATAAAAGAAGAAATTGAATCTGTTCAATTGAAAATAGATCAAGCCAAAAGGAGTTTTGACCTCAACAAAGCAGCAGAATTAGAATTTGGAACTTTAAATTCTTTGCAAAAAAAATTGAAAGAAAAAAGTGAGTCCCTAGTAAATTCTCAAAAAAATGGAGATACAAGTCTTTTAAGACAAGAGGTAACTTTTGATGATATTGCAGAAGTTGTCTCAAAGTGGACCTCTATTCCAATAAAGAACTTAAACCAGTCAGAAAAAGATAAACTCTTGAGCATCGAGTCAATCCTTAAAGAAAAAATTATTGGTCAAGATAGCGCAATTAGGGCAGTTGCAGATTCCATTAAGAGATCAAGGACTGGTCTAAATGATCCAAGCAAGCCATTAGCCAGTTTTCTCTTCTTAGGTCCAACTGGTGTTGGGAAAACAGAGCTAAGTAAAGTAACAGCCAAAATAATATTCGATTCAAATTCTTCAATTACAAGACTGGATATGTCTGAATATATGGAAAAGCATTCAGTGAGCAAAATTATAGGTGCGCCTCCTGGATATTTAGGTTTCGAATCAGGCGGTCAACTAACTGAAGCTGTTCGCAAAAATCCTTATTCATTAATACTACTAGATGAAATAGAGAAAGCTCACAAAGATATTTTAGATATTCTCTTACAGGTTCTTGATGATGGGATCATAACTGATGGTCAAGGTCGTACAATCAATTTCAAAAATTCAATCATTGTTCTCACAAGTAATTTAGGAAGTCAATCAATAAATGATTTATCAGTTAGAAAAGAAGATACAAATGAAATTAAAAAAGTTGTAGATAATGAAATTAAAAAATTTTTCAAGCCTGAGTTTTTAAATCGACTTGATGAAATAGTTATTTTTAATAATTTAAAATTAAATGACATAAAAGAAATTGCAAAAATCCAGCTTCAACATTTAGAAAAAAGACTTAACAAAAAAAACTTAAAATTCAACATTACGGATGAAGCAATTAACAAACTTGTCGAAAATAGTTTCGATCATGCCTATGGTGCAAGGTCTTTAAAAAGAATTATTCAAAAACAAATTGAGACAAAGATTTCTAATAATATATTGAATAATCATTATCTCAATAAAGAAGAGATTAATATTTATCTGATTAATGGAGAGATAAATGTTGATTAAATATCTAATTAAAGAATCCTATATGACTTTAAAATTAACAACTTTAATCTAAGATTTGAACCAATCAGGAATTTCTTCATAACTTGCTTTATTCGATTTATTTTCTTTTGATTCTGTTTTCCAACAACATGTTCTGCCCTTATCTTTATCCTGTAAGTATTCATTAGCCCATCTCCAAATTAATTCAGAGGTAAACTCCATTCCCACATTATCCATAATTCTCAGATCTAAAGCATCTAAGTCATGTAATTTTTCCCAGTAATTCAGCAAAGGATCATCTTTATTTATTAAAAAAGTATGATCAAATTGCTCCTTTAGTCTATTTTCTAGGGGCTTTAGACTTGAAAAATCGACAACAAAACCATTTAGGTCTAATTTTTTTGCAGTGAACCAAAAGGTGAATGATCTTGAATATCCATGCACAAATCTGCAGTGGCCTTCATGGCGCCATTGCCTATGTGAACAGGGAAAATCCTCATAACTTTTGCTGCATGAAAATTTCAGTGAATGAATATACATCAATTTACTGTTAGTATAATTTTTAATAAAACACATTGAGTAGGATTTAACATAACGAACATAATGACTTATTCAACTAATTTTTCGATAGAGGATCTACGCTTTGATAATTATGGATTAATCCCTGCAATAGCACAAGATTGGCTTGACGGATCAATTCTTATGCTTGCTTGGATGAACAAAGAATCTTTGACAATGACACTTGAAACCAAAAACGTTCATTATTGGAGTAGATCAAGATCCGAAATTTGGAGAAAAGGAGCTACAAGTGGAAGTACCCAAATACTTAAGGAGATAAGATTCGACTGCGATAGTGATGCACTAATCCTTTTGATCGAACAAAATGGTTCAGGAGCATGTCACACTGGGGAAAAAAGTTGTTTTTTCAACGAAATCAAAATTAATCAAAGTGATAAAAAAGAGAAAAAAACAACTCCCTTCTCAAATATTTGCTCTGAATTATTCAATACAATTAACAAAAGATCAATAAATCCATCAGAAAAAAGTTACACAAATCATTTATTAACAAAAGGTAGTAATACTATTTTAAAAAAAATAGGAGAGGAATCTGCAGAATTTATAATGGCTTGCAAAGATAATGATAAAAATTCAATCTCAAATGAAGCTGCTGATTTAATTTATCATCTGCAAGTAGCCCTTATGCATAAAGGGGTTAAGTGGAGAGATGTACTTGCTGTTCTAGAATCAAGAAGAAAAAATTAAACAATAGAAATTCAGAGTTTACAATTTTTTATCTTAGGATTTGAGAAAAAAATATTAATTAGTAAATAAAAAATTATTAATTAATTATTAATTAATTATTACATGTATAGCTTATTAATAAATTAACTATAAGTTGGATATATCAACAAAGAGGTAAATCGTGAGTTCATTAAGCGATTTTCTTGGTGAAATAGGTCGTCATCAACTTTTGACTCCCGAAAAAGAACTCACTATGGGCAGAAAAGTCCAAGAAATGGTTGTGCTCGTTAATAGATGTCAAGAGGCAGGCGGCAAAGGTCCTGCTTGTGAATATTCCGAAGCTGAAAGAAAAAAGATCAAAATTGGCGAAAAAGCTAAAAATGAGATGATAACAGCCAATCTAAGACTAGTCGTTAACCTTGCCAAGAGATACCAAGGGAAAGGATTAGAATTACTGGACTTAATTCAGGAGGGGACATTAGGTCTTACAAGGGCCGTAGAAAAATATGATCCATCTAGAGGACATAGATTTTCTACCTATGCTTATTGGTGGATAAGGCAAGGTTTAAATAGAGCATTATCAACTCAAAGTAGAACTATAAGGATACCCGTCAATATCAATGAAAAACTCACCAAATTAAGATCAGCAAAATCAAAGCTAATGCAACTTAAAGGTATTCCGCCCACTAGTGATCAATTAGCTGAAGAATTGAAAGTAACTAAGGAAGAGATTGATGAACTCCTTTCTTGTGAATTAAGAAGCATCACTGTTAGTCTCCAAGGCACTGTTAAATCAAAATCTGATCCTTCCGAGTTAGTTGATATCCTTCCAAGTGATCAAACTCCTCCCATGGAATTAGCTGAATTAGCCGAAAGGACAGCCTCTGCTTGGAAGTTATTAGACAAAGCAAATTTAACTGAGAAAGAAAGAAAGATAGTAAGCTTACGATTTGGTTTAGACGGTTCAAATGAGTGGAGAACTTTAGCTGAAGTTGCAAGACATATGAGTTGTAGCAGAGAGTATTGCCGTCAAGTTGTTCAACGTGCCTTAAGAAAACTTAGAAAAGCAGGAATACAAAATGGATTAGTTGATAGTATTAGCTAAAATTCCATTAAATATATTTAAATTTCATTTATAAGGATGAAAGATAATTACAAAAGACAAGAAGAAATTTATGATGCTGAAGTTTTAGAAAGTTCAACATTTGATGAGAATATTATTATCAAGATTCTTATTAAAGCAGGAAGAACAATAGCCAAGCCTGCCTTAGAAGTTTTGGAGATGGCTATAGATCCTTATACTCCAGCACAAGTAAGAGTTTCATTAATGGCTGCACTTGCCTATTTAATTATGCCATTTGACCTTTTCCCAGATTTTATGCCATTAGTTGGTTTTAGTGATGACTTCGTAGCCCTCACAGCAGTACTGAGTATATGGAGTAAATATATGACTCCTTCAATAAGAGCAAGAGCACAAGTTAAGCTTAATAAGTTATTCTCTTTTTATTGAATGAGTAGATTATCTCAACAGGAAGAAAAAGAGCTCGTCTCCTTCATTAAAGATTGGTTGAAATCTCATGGATTTAACCAAAAAGACTTAGCAAATGAATTAAATATTAAATCGAGCAGAACCTCAGAGATTATTCTTAAAATTAAAGAATTATATAAAAAGGGAGGTATGTTCAATATTGCAAAAAATCTCATAAAGATTGAACAAAATTGGTTAAACAATATCAAAAATAATTTTCGAGAAACAAAACAAACAACACCATATAATCAATTAGATATCGACTCTTTAGTAAATCAGATAAATCAAGACACTAGTAAATAACTATTTATTAAATATTCTATTTTATTAATAAATAATCT
>QCQK01000011.1 GCA_003209565.1 Prochlorococcus sp. AG-449-J16
TTTTGATCATATGGATTAATTTTCAAATGATTGGTGTAATCATACACAGCACCGTTGTAATCTTTTAAAATTGCTCTTGAAAATCCTCTGTTAAAGTACGCAAATTGATTTTGCGAATCAAGTTTTAATGCACTAGTAAAATCGTCTATTGCACCTTGATGGTCGTTTAAATAAGATCTAGATAAACCTCTATTGATAAAAGCATCTTCTCTTCCCTGATCTTGTTTTAGGTAATTGGTATAGTCTTCTATTGCACCTTGATGATCATTTAATATTGCGCGTGAAAAACCCCTATTAAAGTAAGGAACAAATCTCTGCGAATCAAGTTTTAATGCACTAGTAAAGTCTTCTATTGCACCTTGATGGTCATTTAGATCCCTCTTGGCACAACCCCTACCAAAAAAACCACAATAATCACTAGGATTAATTTTTAATGTCATTGAGAAATCTTTAATTGCCCCTAAAAAATCTTCCAAACCTAATTTGCATAATCCTCTTTCTCTATAACCTCTATGGGAATAAATATTGACTTCAATAAGTTTGTTGGCATATTTTAATGCCTCTGAATAATTTTTCTGATTGAAATATTTATCAATCTCTTCGATAAGTTTTTTCTCAATCAAATCATTATTATTTTTTGAATCATTTATAGAACTTTGCCGATTTTTTGTAGCATTCCAATCATTTTCTATTTCTGTACCAAAATTCATAGGATATTCATATTCGTATTCGATATCAGTTTCTTTCTCAAACACCCCTTCTTGATTCCAATAATTATCAAAATCTCCAAATTCTTGTGTTTTTTCAGCAACTCTATCATCTGAATACGTTATATTTTCGTCATAATCTTCCCAAATATCAATATATTTTTCTTCTAAAGAGTTTATTCTGCCTGATTGAAGATTATCTAAATTTTTTTCTTTATCTATTTCAAGACCTTGGGAAAACCAAGGATCAAGTTTTTTATCTTTATTCTTCCAACCATTAAATTCATTGTAAGAGAATGAATTCCATTCTTTTAATCTTTGAGTAAGTATTGAAGGGATATTGCCAGCATTCTTAAGAGAAACTTCTTTATATCCCTTTTTAATCAAACTTCTCCATAATTTTCTTCCATCTTGTATTTTTTGAGTCTTGGTATCTGAATTAAAGTTTCTTAGAATTTCGATTACATAACATTTTTCTTTTATTAAATCTATACCAAACAAAACCCATTGGACTTTTGACGAGCGGAGAATATAAGTCTTAAAGCAGTCTCCAAATGCCATTAAAATTTACAATAAATCCTTCTAAATGTGATTCTAATAGAAAAGTTAAAAATAGAATTTCATTTATTTTTAATTATTAAACGAATTACCCGAACAATTTTTTTTGACTACCAGAACATTACCAGAACATTTTCTTAAAATTGTTTCAAATATGTTGAAAGTGCCAACATCTCTATATTGATTAAACCCTTTAAATAACAATAAAAAAAGAGACTTATGAAGTCTCGATATTGTTAGAAATTTATAATAAACTCCCCGGGCGGGATTCGAACCTGCGACCAATCGATTAACAGTCGATCGCTCTACCGCTGAGCTACCGAGGAATATAAATGAATTTAGCTCTTTAAAGTACCTTATGACAAGTACAGGAGTTAATTATATTGAAATTTTGATGGTTCTTGCCAACTAGATAAAAAACCATTTTTCAACTCCGCTACTGCATCAGCATAAGTTAATTCTTCATAACGATGAGTAATCCACAAAGCTGATAAAGGTTTTTTATGGTCACTTGTAAGATTTTTAATAGTTTGCAAAACTTTTAATTGGCTGTTTTGATCAAGTAATGCTGTAGGCTCATCTAAAAGAATAAAATTTCTATTACTAATCAAAGCGCATGCAATAGTTAAGCGTTGTTTTTGTCCACCGCTCAGAGTATGAACTGGCCTTTTTTCAAAACCAGTCATTCCTACCTGATCAAGCACATATTCAATTTTTTTATTAATTTCATTTTGGCTTATATTTTGATTAATATTTATCAGAAGTTCACTCCTGCAATTTGGCATCAATATTTGATGATCAGGGTTTTGAAACACCATGCCAATATTTGCTCTAGCATCAATGAAACCATTTTTGGGTTTGATTATTCCATTAATTAATTTCAAAAGAGTACTTTTTCCGCTTCCGTTTTTACCTACGACCATCCAAAATCCAGGTTTTTTTATTAAGAAGTTACATTTAAAAATTAAATTTTCATTTTTTTCAGGATACGAAAAAGAAACATCTTTGAATTTAATATGAGGTATTTCATTTTCAAGGGAATCTCGCATTAATACTATCAATCTATATTGAGAGAAAATCCTGGTCTTTTAGCTCCTCCTGCTACTGACGATTTTTCATATATCTGAACAGAAATGATTTCTTTAGCTCTTACAGCAATTAATTTATCTTGCACCTTGTCACACCTTAATTCTATCAAGTTTGAGGATTCTAAAGTTTCATTCATAGAACTTTTTATTTCATCATAAATTCGTTTAACATCATCATATTCTTTCCTCATAATTGAGAGTGGAAAAGGTGAATATCTCAGGCTTAGTTCCAATGAATACATAATCATAATAAAGACTATCTATATATATTACTAAATATTTTTCCGCAGGAAGTTATTTAAATTAAATTCTTTTGAGAAAATTATATAAAAGATCTTTAAATCCAATTATTATGGATGTAGGAGATTTTATTTTGCATTTTAAAAAATCATTTCATGGATATAGCAAATGATATAACTTCTCTAGTTGGAAATACTCCATTAGTTAAATTAAATCGAATCAGAAAGTATTTTGATTGTTATCCAGAAATAATTGCCAAGCTAGAAAGTTTTAATCCATCAGCGTCAGTTAAGGATCGGATCGCTTATTCAATGTTATGCAAAGCTGAAGAAGAGGGGTTGATAACACCAGATAAAACAACGTTAATTGAAGCAACTAGTGGTAATACTGGAATCGCATTAGCAATGGTTGCAGCAGCAAAAGGCTATAAATTGATATTAACTATGCCGGATACGATGAGTATTGAGAGAAGGGCAATGTTGAGAGCATATGGAGCTGAACTACAGCTAACACCGGGGAAAGAAGGAATGAAAGGAGCTTTAGATTTAGCTAATGAGCTGTCTTCAACAATTGCAAATAGCTATCAATTTAATCAGTTTGAAAACTTTGCTAATCCAGATATTCATGAAAGAACAACGGCCCAAGAAATATGGTCCCAATCCAATAACAATTTAGATGGACTAGTTACAGGAGTAGGCACAGGAGGAACAATTACTGGATGTGCGCGTTTTTTGAAAAAAGTTAATCCAAATTGCAAAATTTATGCCGTAGAGCCCCAAAAAAGTGCTGTGATTTCCGGAGAAAAAGCAGGATCTCATTCGATTCAAGGAATTGGAGCGGGTTTCGTACCGAAAGTACTTAATACTAAATTAATTGATGAAATTATAAAAATAGATGACGATGAAGCATTTTATTATGGGCGTTTATTAGCTCGATTGGAAGGTCTTTTATCTGGCATTAGCAGCGGTGCAGCTTTAGCAGCAACTATAAAAATAGGCAAAAGAAAAGAACTAATGAATAAAAGATTGATAGTTATTCTTCCAAGTTTTGGAGAAAGATATTTATCAACAGCAATGTTTGAATCTAATACTTCAGTTCAAGCCAGAAAAGATGGTTATCTTTAATGCATAATTTATAAAAATGACAAAAAATTTATATGAAGAATTAGGTCTAAAAAAAAGTGCCACAAGAAGTGAAATTAAATCTTCATATCGCTCTTTAGTTAAGAAACATCATCCTGATGCAGGAGGTAAGAAAGAACGATTTCTTGCAATACAAAATGCCTGGGAAACTCTAAATGACCCAATAAAAAAAAAGCAATACGATAGCAGTTTTTCTCACAGTTCATCATTTGATTCATTAAATGAAAATTGGGAAGAAAAATTTAATTCTAAAAAATATAATTCTTCAATTAAAGACAAAGAAGTTGAAACATGGATTAAAGAAATTTATAGTCCGATTAATAGAATAATTAGTCAAATAATTAAACCTTTGAATAACGAAATAAGAGAACTATCTGCGGATCCTTATGATGACCAATTAATGGAAAATTTTTGCAGTTACATAATTCTTTCACAAAAGAAAATAGAAAAAGTTGAAAAAATTTATAAGAAAAAAATAGTTCCAAAGTCTATTTCAGCTTTAGGTCTTGATCTTTATCATTGTTTTTCACAAGTTAAAGATGCGCTATCAGAATTTGATAGATATACACAAGGATACGTAGATAATTACTTATTTGATGGCAAAGAAATGATCAAAGAAGCAAAAAGAATCCAATCAAAAATGTCTATAGAGAAAAAAAATAAAAACTTTTAGATATAAAAATTTTATTGAGTATATTCTTTAAGTTGATCTAATTTCAACCAAACATCTGGAACAGGTCTGCGCCATCGAACCTGAGCATATTCGTCTTTGACTAAAAGAATCTCTCCAGGACCTTCAAAGACATAATTAGGTAGATCATTATCACTAGCTAAAGCCTCTATACTTTTTATATAATTTTCTTTATCAACAAAAACTAAGCTTCCTTTCTTGAGAGGTTTCTTTGGAATAGAATCTGTCATAATAAATTCAACAAAGTTATTTGAAATCCATTATACAAAAACTTGTTTGAAAAATATTTAAAAAAATTTATACCGGAATAATAATTACAAACTTCTAAAAAATTTAATAGCCTTAAAAGATAAACATTTATATGATATGCGTCTTTTACTACTTGGCTGCACTGGATTTGTTGGTAAAGAATTAGTACCAACACTACTCAATGAAAATCACGAAATATGCATTGTAAGTAGAAAACCTATAGGTAAATTAAAGATTGATTTAGATTTCAACAAGTTGAAATTTTTTCAAATAGATTTATCAAAAGAAAAAAACTGGAATAACGAAAATCTTCTAAATATTTTAAAAGAGACAGATGGAATTATTAACTTGATGGGAGAACCCATAGCAGAAAAAAAATGGACTCCTTTACAAAAACAGGAGATTGAAAATAGTCGTATTAACACTACGAAATTTATGATGAAAACCCTTAAAAATTACAATATCAAACCAAAAGTTATTATAAATGGATCAGCAATAGGTTATTACGGTACAAGTTTGTCTGGTGCATTCACTGAAAATAGTATTGGAGGAAAAGACTTTTTAGCTAATCTTTGCAAAAAGTGGGAAGCTGTCGCTGCTGAAAAACCATTTTTCTCAAGGTTAGTTATTTTTAGAATTGGAATTGTTCTAGAAGCAGATGGAGGTGCATTAGGGAAAATGCTACCTATATTTAAAGTTGGATTAGGTGGACCAATTGGAGATGGTAAGCAATGGATGAGTTGGATTCATAGAACTGATTTATGTGCATTAATTTCTCAAGCATTAGTTGACAAAAAGTATTCGGGAGTATTTAATGCTGTCGCACCAAATCCAGTATTAATGAGAGACTTTTCTCAAATTTTAGGCAAATGTCTTAATAGACCTAATTTACTTCCAGTGCCTGGAGCGGTTTTAAAAATATTATTAGGAGATGGAGCAAAAGTTGTATTAGAAGGACAAAAAGTAATAAGTAGTAAACTCAAAAATTATGCTTTTAAATATCCTCTTCTTGAGAAAGCAATTTACGCGTCCACCAAGAATTAATACCGTTTACTAAAGCACCAATAATAAGAATTGTTATCAATGGGACTACAAGAGGGTTCCAAACTATCTGAATAAAATTAATAAAAATAAATATCCCATTTAATTGCATAATGATTGCAAAAATAAAAAATATTGCAAAAAAAATTACTGTAAATAAATTTATTAATAACAAATTATCGATAATTCGTTTCAACTTATTTTGATTATTTTCCTTAGTCATTTTTTATAACAATATTCATATCATCAATAATCTTAAGACAAGATTTGTTTTCACCAAGTCTTTTTTTACCATTTTCATTACATGAGATAATAAATTTCTTATTAAGCTGAATTAGATATATTATTTTTATTATTAATTTTATTGTCTGATTTATTTGATCATTCTTATCTTTATAGTTACTTGCACAAAAAACATATTTCCCCAGCAAACGTCTCTGCGCTTCTGCAAAAGTTTTTGTAAATTGCGGTCCTTTACCTTCAATCTGAATAACCGGTATTCCTAATCCAATAGCTTGCTCTGCTGCTGTTCCTGCCATGCTGATACAGCATCTACTTTTCAATAATATTTTGTCAAAATTATTCCAATAAATATTCACTTTTAAAAATTTATATTTGAATTTCAAAAGATGCTTATCTTTTATTTTTTCTAATTTTAACCATCCTCTTTTTTGAAATATCTCCTTTATTTTTGATGAAGATAAAGCATTAACTATTGCAAAATTAAACTGAATTTTTTGAAAATAACTTAAATCCGACAATGCCTCTAAAACCTCTAAAATCAATACAAAGTTATCTAAAGTTTCAGGGAATCGACTTCCTGGAAATAATCCAATACTAAATTCAGCTTTCTTTAATTCTTTTTTTCTAGGAAAAAACTTATCCATAAATGGGTTGCCTAAAAAAGACACTTTCTTTTTTAATTGCAAAGTTAAATCATTAGCTGTAAGGGAATCTCTTGTATATATTTTTTTTGCTTTTTGTGAGAGCAAGAAAAATTTAGAAGGCCATGGTAATTTTAACTTCCCTTCATAATGACTGGAATAAGCGACTAGATATGTAAAAAAATCTTTCTTACAAACCCATGCAAAAAAAACTGGCACAATATCTCCAACTACAAAAAAATAATCATATTTTTTTTTAATTTTAAAAGTTAAATATAATCTTTTTAGAAGATAAAATATTTCTCCTCCTAATATCTCAGTGAGTCTTCCCTTCAAAGAATTGTATCCAATTCCTCCAGTACTAAATTCTTTAGTTTTACCGATAATCTTAATTTTTTCTTTTTTGTAATGGTTTCCTATACCAACAATTGGCAAAGCATGGACAGAATAACCACTTTTTACGAATTGCTTAGCTAAGAGACTGCCTGATAGATCTTCTCCATGACCATTACTTAAAATTAAAATTTTAAACAATTTAAAATTCCAACCATTTTTTTACTTTAGTTAACTCAGGCCAATCTGGATATCTACTTAATCCGTCTTCAACAGATTCTTTCAACTCACATTTCACATCTGGCATCATCGTTGACATTTTTTTTATTAACTCAATATGATCCCTAACACCTTTATTATTGGTAGCCAAAAGAGCTAAAGACAAATTCATTCTTGCTTGTGGATCTTGCTGATTTAATCGAACAGCTTGTCTGGCAGCTGACAAAGCTTCTTCATTATTTTTCAAAAGTAATTGAAGCCATGATAAACAAGTCCAGGCAGCAAAATGATTTGGAATTTGCTGTATAATTTTTTGAAAATCTTGAACGATTGGAATTAAATCTTGCCCTGCTTTATATTTTGATAGAGCTGCATTAAAATCCTCTTCGATAGGATTAATTTCGTTATTCATCGTTTATTAAACTGCAAAGGAGCTTCCACAACCACAAGTTTGAGAAGCATTGGGATTTACAAAATTAAAGCCACCTCCAATTAATTCCTTACTAAAATCTAATTGCATTCCATAAATATATAAGAGACTTTTAGGATCACAAACTACTTGAAAACTTTGATCATGTTTTAATGAATAAGCATAAACTTTATCATCGGGATTTATTTCATTAGTTCCTATAAAATCCATCGTATAACTCATCCCACTACAACCTCCTGATCTTACTCCTACCCTTAGTGCTTTTTTATCATTTTGACCCTTCAATAAATTTGAAATTTGTTCTATAGCATCATTCGTGATTAATATACCTTTGCCATCATCCGAATTTTTAATTTCCTGTTTAACTTCTACATTTTCCATAAACGAAGGTTTTCAACTATTTATAATATAAAAACTTAATCGATAAGATGCATTGAACAAACATTATCCAAACTTGATTTGTTATAATTCTAAGAAAAAGTGAAAATTGCAATAGTTGGTTCTGGATTAGCTGGTCTTACAGCAGCAGTCAATTTAGTTGATGAAGGCCACGAAGTAGAAATTTATGAGAGCAGGTCATTTTGGGGAGGTAAAGTTGGGAGTTGGGAAGACAAAGATGGCAACCACATAGAAATGGGTTTACATGTATTTTTTTACAATTATGCAAATCTTTTCAAATTAATGAAAAAAGTGGGAGCTCTAGACAATTTACTCCCGAAAAATCATACTCATCTATTTATCAATAATGGTGGTAATTTAAAATCTTTAGACTTCAGATTTCCTTTAGGTGCTCCATTTAATGGACTTAAAGCTTTCTTTACCACGGAACAACTTACTTGGGTAGATAAGTTAAGAAATGCCTTAGCTTTAGGGACAAGCCCTATAGTTAGAGGATTGATAGACTATGAAGGCGCAATGAAAATAATTAGAGATCTAGATAAAATTAGTTTTAAAGAATGGTTTTTAAATCATGGTGGAAGTGAAAGAAGCTTAGAAAGAATGTGGGATCCCATCGCATATGCTTTAGGGTTCATTAATTGCAAAGATATTTCAGCAAGATGCATGTTAACTATCTTCATGATGTTTGCTTCAAAAACAGAAGCCTCAAAACTGAATCTTTTAAAAGGTTCTCCACATAAGTGGTTAACTCAACCTATTGTCGACTACATCACAAATAAAGGAGCAAAAATACACCTTAACCATAAGGTAGAAGAAATCATTTATGAGAAGGAATCTTCCTCTTATTCAGTTAACCAATTAAAAATATCTTCTCCAGAAGGAATTAAGGCAGTATTTGCAGATAAATTTCTAGCTGCCTGTGATGTTCCCGGAATAAAAAAAATAATTCCAAAAGAATGGTATCAATTTAAAGAGTTTGAAGGTTTAAAAAAACTTAGGGCTGTTGCTGTTGCCACAATCCAATTAAGATATGACGGTTGGGTTACTGAATTACAAAAAGATAATACAGGAAACGAACCAATTGGATTAGATAATCTTCTTTATTCTGCTGATGCATCTTTCAGTTGTTTCGCTGATTTAGCACTAGCAAGTCCAGCAGATTATAGAAAAAAAGATATGGGATCACTTCTCCAATGTGTTTTAACTCCTGGCGATAGATGGATGGGAAGATCTACAGAAAGAATAACAAAAGAAATAGATAAAGAGGTTCGTCGTCTATTTCCATCCTCAAAAAATCTTAAATTGCTTTGGAGTAATGTAGTACAAATTCCACAATCACTCTACAGAGAAGCTCCCGGTATGGAACCTTTCAGGCCTAATCAAAAAACATCTATATCTAATTTCTTTATGGCTGGTAGCTATACAAAACAAGATTACATAGACTCCATGGAGGGAGCTACAATGAGTGGTCATTTGGCTGCTGCTGCAATCTTAGAGAAGAAAGCAGAATTAGCAAAGAATCTTGCGGTCAGTTAATTAATGGGTACTTGGCTAAAACATGACGTAACAACAGTTGTTAATGCGCCTCTTGAAAATGTTTGGGATACATGGAGTGATTTAGACTCAATGTCAATTTGGATGAGCTGGATTGAATCTGTAAAAACAGTTGATGAAGAGACTAATACATTACCAGATTTAACAGAATGGACTTTGGCTGCAAACGGCTTTAGGTTTAAATGGAAAGCTCAAATTACAGAAAGGGTCGAAAAAAGCAAACTTAAATGGAAATCTATAGGAGGTTTACCAACTAAGGGATCAGTAGTTTTCGAAAGTAAAACTGATCAAATCACAACGGTAAATTTAGCAATAACTTATGAGCTACCTAAAATGATTGCACGGTTTATGGAAGAAAATATCTTAGGCAAAATGGTTACAAACGAATTACAGGCCAACATTGATAGGTTTAAAGATTTAGTTGAAAAGAACTATTCAAAAAATTTTTCTAACTAAAAATACTAATTGTCAGATCTAGCAGTCCTTCAAAGGTATATTTTTGTGCCTGACTATCAACTCTTCCAAAAATCTTGTTACATATTTTTGTTGTCTGAGGTCCAATAGATAACAACTTAATCTGATCAAAATATTCTAACCATTGTTTACCAAGTTTTTTTTCTAATAAAAAAGCAGCATTTACCACGGTTTTACCGCTTGAGAAAATAATTGCATCTGCTTTTCTATTAGAAATAATATCAATTGTTTCTTCCGGAATTGCATCGGGACATCTAGTTTCATATGCAGCAACCTCAAATACACGGGCACCAGCCTTTCTAAATTGATCTGCAATTAGATCCCTACCACCTGTTTGAACCCTTGGCACAAAGACTCGAAGTCCATAACCAGATACTGGGAAATTATCAATTAAACTTTCAGCAATGAATTCTGGAGGTATGAAATCAGCCTTAATTCCAAAATCATCAAGAGTTTTTGAGGTTTTTTCTCCGACTACGGCAATTTTTGTTTTTTTAGAACATTCTTTTAATGAACTATTAAAGTATCTAAGTCTTTTATCCACAAATTTGATCCCATTACTACTAGAAAAAATAATCCAATGAAAATCATTAATTTGATTTAATGCTTCGTCAAGAGGACTCAAATCATCAGGATCATCAATACTTATTGCTGGCAAATCAAATACATTAGCGCCCTTGCTTGTGAATATCTTTTTTATGTCCAATATCCCTTCTTTTGATCGAGTAATAATTATATTTCTTTGATCAAGGGGTAGATCAACTATTGGCATCATTTTCCTCAAAATTATTATTTTGATTTTTATTTTTTAATTCATCGAGCAGTTTCAAGACTGATAATCCTTTATCAAGAACAACATCATCTTTAAAAATTATCTCTGGAACTCTTCTCATCTCAATTCTTTTTCCTAAACTATGCCTTATAGAGCTTTTAACAGTATTCAAATTTGCTACAATATCTTTCCTCACTTTCTCTTGAGCAGTTGAAGTTATGTAAATTTTACAGTGTTGCAAATCACCTGATAAATCTATCTTAGAAATATTGACGAAATGATCTCTAATAAGATCATTTTCCAAATCATTCTGCAAAATAAGGGTTATTTCTCTCTTCAAAAGAGAAGAGACTTTTGCAAGACGGTAATTATTTGGCATTATGGTTGTAAATTAATTGGATTTGTCATCGCTTGCAAGACAAAATAAACAGTTATGAAAGCACTCAAGACAGAAGATATCAAACCTACTATTGTGAGAGGATTGGATCTATTCTTGAATAAAGGTTCAAGCAAAGCAACAAGTCCCCCAACAATGATAGATATTAAATACTTTGGATATCTTGCAACATTAGAGAAAAATTCGCCCATCAGCTCCACAAATTGATTACTTTTTTAGCTAAGTTTTAACAAACATTAAACAGCATGATTACATTATATCAATTTAGGCATAGTGCTTTTTGTTTAAAAACAAGAATGGCTCTTCATGCAAAAAAACTACAATATCGAGTTGAAGAAGTAACACCTGGAATAGGCCAATTTGAAATCTTTAAATTATCAGGTCAAAAACAAGTACCTGTAATAGTTGATAGTAATGATCAAGTTATTAATGACTCTTCAACTATTTGCGAATACATTGATAAAAAAAATGATAACAATCCACTCTTTCCTGAGGACCCAATATTATTTGCACAATGCAAACTAATTGAAGACTGGGCAGATACTACAATGGCTACAACTTGTAGAAAAACATTAATAAAATCTGCAATAGAAAATCCACAGCTAAGAACTGCACTACTTCCAGATGAAATACCTTCTTCACTTAAAAGTATTGTTGATAAATTACCTTTTGAAAATCTTAGTAAAATTTCTAATGTAGTTTTGTCTTCTAAAGATAATTTAGAACTCCAAAAATTATTGGAAGCTTTATCAAAAGCCTTAATCAACAAAAAATATTTAGTTGGAGATAGTTTATCAATTGCAGATATTTCAATTGCTGCTCAACTATCACTTCTTAAATTCCCAAGGTCTGCAGGACCAATTCTTTCAGGAGAAGGGAGCCAAGAATACATAAATAACCCTTATTTAGAAAACCTTTTTATATGGAGGAACAACTTAGAAGAATATCTTTTTAGTGCTAACTCTCAATAAATTCAAACTTCAATTTATATTTATTTGTTTTTATAGCATGAATGGAAGGATCACCAACTTTTGAACCATAAGAAGCAACATATTGCACTCCACAAATTGATGGTTTGATTGAATTATCAACTTCCAATATTTCTTCGGAACATTTTTGAAATTTACTAATGGTCTCTACCTGATTAATCCTTGAAGCACCTGGCTTATGCGCTGTTTGTATAACTAGCTCATCTGCGAAAAAAATATCATCATCTTGGATCTGATTTCTCCCTGTAATTCTTGAATCGATGTAAAAATCATCTTTTAAATAAGTAATTTGATTATTAATAGATTGAGGATCATTTACAACTTTGATTAAGGTGTCACCAAATATTGCTTTTCCAATCGATTCAGAATTTCTTGCACGATTACCAACAATTAAATCTGAATCATTCTTAAAGAAATTGACTTTATAAATAACTGGCTCTTCTGAATGATTAACTATATCTTGAGAAGTAACAAGCCAATTCCCCTCGAACCATTTAGGATAAATTAAATCTTTAGAAATATCAGATAATTTAAAATTTGGCAAATATAATTCCGGCCATTGATTTTCACGATTTTCCAAAAACTCTCGTACGTTAGAATCTACTAAAGCAAAAGAACTTTCTAAAAAAATTCCTTGAAAAACCAAGCAAAGAATTAATCCAAGAAGAATCTTCATTATGTCAAATCCACTAATAAGAGCATCAGATCATTATGTATTATTAGAGCCAGATTCAAAAGAAAAAATTGTATCAAAGCAAGAAGCAATTTTATGGTTGAAGAATTGGCTTAGTAAAACAGAAACACAAACAATATATCAAAATATAGAGGTTCCTGATCAGGAATTTTTTGAAGAATTATTGGAAAGCACTTATGAATTAGAAATAAAATTAGGATACGTTATCAAATGGTTTGCAGTAAGAATTGAACCAGATTAACTAATTATTTCTTTATGAATTGCATTAATTATTTTTATGGCGACTTCTTCAATATTTTCCTTTTTTACTTTAATTCTTAAATCTGCTTGAGAATACAAATTTTCTCTAGATTGAAAAATGCTCATATATAAATCATTTAGATTCTTTCCCTGAAGAAGTGGCCTATTTTCAATTTCATTTATCAATCTTTCAATTGCTATATCTTTGTCGAGATCTATCCAAGCAATTATTCCCTGTCTTAAGATTCCCCAGTTTTCTGATTTGGTAACTATTCCTCCCCCAGTTGAGATTACTAATGAAGGAATTTTAATAGCTTCTTTAAGACAGTTTGCTTCTAATTCACGGAAATTCTCTTCTCCTTCATCATTAAAAATTTGATTGATAGATTTTTTTGCCAACTTCTCTATTAATGAATCTAAATCAATGTATTTATAATTCAATAATTCAGCCAACTTCAAACCAGTTTGTGACTTACCAGAGCCCATCATTCCTATTAAAAATATGCTTCTGCCCTTTAAAGTATGAACTATTTTTTTGATAATGGATTGTTCCATAAAGACAAAAGCGTATTTAAAACCTTAAGATAGTATTATCGCAGATAGTTATGACCTCTACACAATCCAAACCATTACATGGAAAAGGACGTGAATGCGTCATAACTCGACGTGCCTGCTTTAGTTCTAGTCACCGTTATTGGCTCCCTGAAAAAAGCCCAGAAGAAAATTTATCTCTTTTTGGAAAGTGCAGTATTGCACCAGGTCATGGTCATAATTATGAACTTATTGTTTCAATGGGTGGTGAACTAGACTCTGATGGAATGGTGCTTAATCTCTCTGATGTAAAACACTCTATTAAAGATAAGGTTACTGGACAATTAGATTTTCGTTTTTTAAATGATGTCTGGCCTGAATTTAATGTTAATAATCAAGAGGGTATACTTCCCACAACTGAAGCATTAGTAAAGGTCATTTGGAGTCGTCTCAAGGATGATTTACCTCTTACAAGCCTAAGACTTTATGAAAACCCAAATTTATGGGCAGATTATTTTGGAAAAAACATGGAAGCATTTTTAACAGTACAAACTCATTTTGCAGCCGCTCATAGACTTGCAAAAGAAGAGATATCCTTTGATGAAAATAAAAAAATCTATGGGAAATGTGCCAGAGTTAATGGACATGGTCATAACTATCTTGTCGAAATAACTGTTAAAGGAGACATTGATAAAAGAACAGGAATGGTTTGCGACTTATCTGCCCTCCAAGAGATAATTAATGATTTGGTTGTTGAACAATTAGATCATACTTTTTTAAATAAAGACATCGAATTTTTCCATAATTGTGTTCCAACTGCTGAAAATATAGCTTTATATATTTCTGATATTCTTAAAAAACCAATACATAACCTTGGTACAACATTACACAAAATAAGACTCCAAGAGAGTCCTAACAATGCTGCAGAAATTTATGTTGATCAAAAGTTAACCAATTCATTGAAGTTAAAATTTGAAAATAGTTTAGTCACACAAACTTGAGTATCCCAAGAGTAATAATTGTTATAGCCTCTAGTCTTGATGGGAGAATTGCATTTCCTGGAGGTGGAGAATCGCATCTTGGAAGTGAGGAAGATAAAAAAATGTTAAATCAAAACTTATCAATGGTTGACGCCACCATTTTTGGTTTAGGTACTTTAATGGCTCATCAATCAACTTACTTAATTAAAAATCTCAATGACAATAACGAAGTAAATATATCAAAAAGCCAACCAATTTCTATAGTTGCTTCAAATAGCAAAAACTTTAACAGTAATTGGAAATACTTTCGTCAACCAATTAGAAGATGGCTAATAAGCTCAAGTGAAGTTGATAATTCGTCGAATAATGAATTTGAGAAACAACTCTTTTTCGAAGATACATGGGGGGAAACTTTAATTTCACTAAAAAAACAAGGGATAAATAATCTAGCTCTTTTAGGAGGTGCAAAACTTATAAATTCATTTATAAAAGAGGATCTAATAACAGATATAAAAATTACAATAATTCCACGAATTATTGGAGGTAGGTATACATGGATCCCTCCAGAACAAACAAATGAGATTTTTAATCTCAAAAGATTATGGGAAATAAAATCAATTAAAAATTTAATGAATAATGAAATCCATATTCATTACGAAAAAATTTGAAATAGATTCAATAATAAATGAACCAAAAAATACATAAAGTTGAAGTCAAATTGTCAATTAAGGAAATCTCCAAGGAGATATGGAATGAATTGGCAAATGAAATCAATAATCCATTTTATGAATGGACTTGGCTTAAAAATCTTGAAATATCAAAAAGTGTTTCAAGAGAAACTGGTTGGCAGCCTCTATATTTTGTTGCTTATAAAAATGAAGAAATATTAGGAATTGCTCCACTTTTTTTAAAAAGTCATAGCTATGGAGAATTCATTTTTGATCAATCATTTGCAAGATTGGCTCAAGAGCTGAATTTAAATTATTACCCTAAATTAATTGGAATGAGTCCTTATAGTCCTGTAAATGGATATCAATTTCTTTACAAAAAAAATACAGATAAGAAAGAAATTACAAATTTACTTATAAAAAATATAGAAAGCTTCGCGATTACAAACAAAATTTTAAGTTGTAATTTTTTATATATTGATGAAAGCTGGGGAAACCATCTTAAATCTTTGGGATACTATGAATGGATAAATTCCAGCAGTGAATGGAGGAGTAATGGAGAAAAAACGTTTGATGATTTTCTTTCTAGATTCAACTCTAATCAGAGAAAAAATATCAAAAAAGAGAGGAAATCAATTACTAAACAAGACATTAAAATAAAAATTTTTAATAAAGATGATATTAATCAAGAAATCCTCAAAAAAATGCATAATTTTTATGAACAGCATTGCTCAAGGTGGGGAGTTTGGGGAAGTAAATATCTAACATCTACATTTTTCGAAAAAATTGTTGATAATAAAAAAAATCTTTTACTTTTTAGCGCATCAAAAAATTATTCGAATGATATTTTTGCTATGTCGATGTGCGTTAAAAATAAAAACAACTTATGGGGTAGATATTGGGGTAGTCAAAAAGAAATATCTAATTTACATTTTGAATTGTGTTACTACCAGCCAATTGAATGGGCGATAAAAAATAGTATCCATTTTTTTGATCCCGGAGCAGGTGGTAAACATAAAAGGCGGAGGGGGTTTTTTGCAAAAAGCACCATTAGCTTGCATAAGTGGTTTGACAAAAATATGGAAAATATAATTTATTCTTGGCTAAATGAAGTTAATAAACAAACCGAGACAGAAATTGAATTTGAGAATAATTCTATTCCCTTTAAATAAAAAATTATTTGGCTTTACGAAAGATTATATTAGTAATATGGTTTTATTAACTTCTAAGGATGAATTCTAGTAAAAGTTTAGATGAAAAAATAAGAATTGATAATAATCTATCCAACCGATATATAGACTTAGATCCAAATGGTTATTTTATTATAAAAGTGGATTTAGAAGAAAATAAAATAATTTTAGAGCACTTTCTTAATAATATTAATGATGAAGGATATGCTCTTGACCCAGAAACAAATGAACCAATTAAATGCGACTCCAAAACCAAAAAAGTTTGTAATGAAGTTTTTGAAGGTATAAGTGCGAAGCAAATTGGAATAATGATTACTGAAGAAAGAAATGACTTAATAACCAAATTAGATCATGCTCTATATTTAGGCCGGGAACTACAAAAAGCAGAGGAATGTTTATACAAAAAATTACCGTATATCCAAGATTAAGAAATTAAACGAAAAAATCTAATCTTTTCATCTGATGTTAAATTAGAAAAAAATAAAAAAATTAATGAACATCATTTTCTATTTTGCATTTATTGGTTTTGGTTTTGGAGCTGCTTTCGCATTAGATAAGCTCTTAAGAGCAGTTAAATTAATTTAAAAAAACTACAAAATTTTAATAGTCTCTCCATACAAATCATATTCATCCGCAAAAGAAATATTTGCTTCAACAAATTTACCAATATAATTTTCCAAATCAATTGTATCTTTCATAGATAAAATTACAGTTCCGTCAATTTCAGGCGCGAAATTGTAAGACCGACCTATTAATTCGTTGTTATCTGATATTTTTTCTACCAAAATATTCATTTTTGAACCAACATATGTCTGATTTTTATCTTTAGAGATATTTTGTTGAATTGAAATAACGTTATCTTTTCTTGCCTCTGCAACCTCTGGAGATACTTTATTTGGCAAATGAAAAGCTGCAGTTCCATCTTCAGGAGAAAAAATAAACACACCCACATGATCAAATTTGTGCCTAACCAAAAATTCGAGAAGATGTTCAAAATGTTCTTTTTTTTCTCCTGGGAAACCTACAATGAGACTAGTTCTTAATACCGCAGATGGAATTTCTTCTCTAATTTTCTCCAAAATTGATTCATTCAAAGAAGCTTGCCAAGGTCTATTCATGCTCTTCAACACATCTGGATGACTATGCTGAAGCGGCAAATCAAAGTAAGGTACTATATTCTTTGAATCTTTGAAAGCTTTAATAACTTCATCAGTTAAACCTGTTGGATAAGCATAATGTATCCTTATCCAAGGAATTGGAACTTTAGAAAGCTCATTTAAAAGCTTTGCTAATGATGGTTTACCATAAATATCTTGACCATAATTAGTTGTTATTTGACTAATTAATATGATTTCTTGAATACCTTTTTTTGCAAGACTTTTAGCTTCTGAAACTATAGATTCTATTGTTCTACTTCTTTGAGGACCTCTCAACTTAGGAATAATACAAAAAGCGCAACTATAGTTGCAGCCTTCTGCAATTCGAAGATAAGCAACAAATTTGTTTTTATCTACAAAACGAGGCATTTCCTCATCTGCAATAAATTCAGGTATTTTTGAAACTTCATTAACGATTTCCCCTTTTTGTACTCTTTCCAAAACCTTGGCTATCTTTTGATAATCTCCTGTTCCAACCAAACCTTTTATTTCAGGGATTTCTTTTATGAGCTCATCTTTAAAATGCTGAGCCATACAGCCTGCAACTATTACTTCCTTTCCTTGATTTGTATATTCTAGAATTTTTCTAATAGATTCTTCTCTAGCTGTTTCAATAAAACTGCAGGTATTTACAACAACAACATTTGCATCATTTATATTGCTGTCAACTTCATAACCCTCTTTATCTAATAAGCCTTGCATATGTTCAGTATCAACAAGATTTTTCTCACAACCAACATGACTGAATGCAATCTTAGAAAGTTTTTTTTCTTTTAAATTGAGACTATTTTGTTTCACAACTTGAAAAATAAGAATTAAAAGATTTAAACAGCATTTCGTATATAACTCTCATGCCAAGATAATATTAGGATAGATAATGTAAATAACAAACTTTCTTTTTGTATGGCGCTTAATACTTTAAACAGAAGAAATAAAAAAGATTTGAAATGGCCAAAAATCATAATCGCAATTCTCAGCACTATAGGCATAGTTGACACAGGTTCAATTACTTTAAAAAATTGGGGATTATTTACTTCGCTTTCATGCCCAGGGATACAAAATGGTTGTGAAACAGTTTTGAATAGTCCTTGGGGTACTTTATTTGAAAATAATCAAGTTAATATACCTCTCTCATTAGCTGGATTTATAACATATTTATCAATATTAGTTATCACAATAATACTCTCACTTAATTTAATTTCCCCAAAAGAAAAACTAAATAAGTTTTTATGGTGGTTAGTATTTCTAATCTCTTGTGCTTCATCAACATTTAGCTTTTTATTGATAAATATAATGTTTTTTAAGATTCAAGCATATTGTTTTTTTTGTATACTTTCAGCAATTTTATCGTTTTCTATCTTTATAATTTCTATGATTGGAGCAAAATTCGAAAGTAGAGAACCTATGATTTTTAGAGGTTTCATTATAGCTATTAGTGTCCTTCTGGGTGGCCTAATTTGGTCAACAAACGTTGACCCCTCTAATGCTATTGATGTTGCAAAAACCACTGAAAATGTATCACCAATAATTACCACTTCAAGCTCTCCCCAGAAGGTAAAGTTTGCAAAGTTTTTAAGTGAAAACAATATTGTTATGTATAGTGCATACTGGTGTCCGCATTGCCATGATCAGAAACAATTATTTGGTAAGGAAGCAGTTCAAGAATTAAAAGTAGTTGAATGTGCTAAAGATGGTAAAGATAATGAATATGAGTTATGCCAAACGAAAGGAATCAGTGGATTTCCTTCTTGGGAAATAAATGGAGAAATTATTAGTGGTACTCGTGACTTAAATGAGTTAGCAACAAAAACTAACTATCAGGGAGATCTTAATTTTTAATAAATCTTTTTTGAATTTTTTGATCTAACTGTTGTCTAGTATGGCATTCCCAATTTTTATCTTTATCAGGGAAATCATCTCTATAATGCCCTCCTCTACTTTCTTCTCTAAATAGACAAGCTTTTAATAAAGTTATAGTCGTTATTTGTCTATTCTTTAAATCAAGTAAAAGATTTAATGCTCTCCTATTGCGTTCACTAAGTTTTATTTTTTGATCAAATTTTATTTTTTCAAGACTATTTAGTAAATCATTTTTATTTAATTTATCAATATCATTTTGAATGTAGTTTAAAAATTTACTCATATTTGCCTTATTTCGAGATACACCTAAATTTAACCAACATAGTTTTCTTAATTCATCAATTTTCTCAACAATAATAGATATTTGATCTTCTTTAGGATCTTCAATATCAAACTTTTGAAATGATCTATCAAATTTTTCAGATTTAGAAAAGTCATTCAAAATAATTGAAGACATTTTTCTTGCGAAAACAAGACACTCCATCAGTGAATTACTTGCCAGTCTATTAGCACCATGTACACCTGTAGAAGCAACTTCTCCAACGGCATATAATCCTTTTCTTGTTGAAGATGCATTTAGATCAGTTTTAACACCTCCCATCCAATAATGAGCTGCAGGAGCTACGGGAATAACCTCATTTAAAGGGTTAACGCCGTAATCCTGACATCGACTTAAGATCGTGGGGAAGCGCTCTACAATTTTTTTTGGGTCAATATACCGAAGATCTAAGCCAACATGGTCTATATTATTATCGTGCATATTTTTCATAATTGCTCTACTTACCTGATCTCTAGTAGCTAGATCACGATTTTCAAGATTTTTAACTGGACTTTCACCATTTTTATCAACTAAAATCGCACCTTCCCCTCTAAGTGCCTCAGATATTAAAAAGCAAGGTGCACCATAAAATTTTAAAGCGGTTGGATGAAATTGCACGAACTCTAAATCTTCGATAGCAGCTCCTGATTTCCATGCAAGAGCAATCCCTTCACCAGAGGATTGAGCTGGATTTGTTGTATTTGTAAATAAGTGCCCACCCCCACCTGTAGCCAAAACAACAGCTCTAGATTTAATCCAATATAAATTTGCACCATCAAGAACCTGAACTCCTTTACATTCTTTATCTTCAATGAGAAGTTCAGTTACTCTTACGCCCCTGCAGTGAAGAATATTTTTTTGATTCTCAATATGATCTTCTAGAACTTCAACTAATGCTCGTCCAGTACGATCTTTAACATGTAAGACTCTTCTTCGTGAATGGGCTGCTTCCAAGGTAGTAGCTAGTTGATCAGAACTTTGATCAAAAATCATCCCTAAATTCTGCAACCTTTCTACACAGCCTGGAGCTTCTTTAACTAGCATTTCTACAGCTTGAAAATCACATAGTCCATCACCTGCTTTTAAAGTATCCTCAGCATGAAGATCAAATGAATCATCTTGTCTAACAACAGATGCAATTCCGCCTTGAGCCCATCTACTGGAAGATACCTTACTAGTATTTCTATTTAAAAGAAGCACTTTTAAATTTGACGGTAATTCGAGACAAGTCATAAGGCCAGCAGCTCCAGCACCTATAACGATTACATCCCAATTATTTATTGGTATCGGTTCTTGCGAAAATGGAGGCCTTAACATTAAACCAATCCACTTAAAGTTGGTTGCAGAATTGCTAAAAGAATAAAAATACCATCAACAATTAATGTGGTTTGAATTACGTAACCAGAAACTAAGAGTGCTTTACCACTAGTAGTATTAATTGTGCCAGAATCTAAAATTTCTTTTGAAATAAACCAAAGTATAAGAGCAACAGAAATGATAATAAATAATGATTTTATTTGAATAAGACTCTCTGAAGTTTTTTGTAGAATCATGGGTGCATTTTCAGAATCTGCTGTAATTACCTGTCTCCATTGATCCATGATTCCGATTAAAAATATTGTAATGTCGGTAACTGCGGTTCCAAATAAAGAAGAGATATAAAAACTTGAACCTATTTTCCAATTAGTACCTAATCCAATTAAAGCTAATGGGAGAACTACAGCTTCAACAGGTATGTGTAGGATAGGAAATGGGCTTAACCATCCCCAGAACAAACATCCACCAAGCCAACTACCTGATATACCAAGTAATAATGAACTGACAATAAACCACTTATTTGATCCTTTCTGATTCAAAACAAGTGCCACTAAGACAATAACAAAAGTAAAACAAAGAGCACTTATTGGTTCTATTCTAACCCAAGGGGCTTGAACAAAAATAGGTAAAATAACAAAAAAAGAAGACCACAATCTTAAAGATAAAGGATTTGATAAAAAACTATTTTCGTATGAATCAACTGTCTTATGGGATTCATAGTTGAATTTATCTTTTACTTCTAAATTTTTTGTAATTAATTCTTTCAATAGAAAAAGTTTATTTTAATTAATCTAAATCGTGTTTTAGAAAACTGCGAATGTCATATTTTAATAAATAAAAGGCCCATAATTTGACACCTATATTTACTTTTTTAAAAGTATTTAATACACTTTGAGTCATATATAAGTTTAGAATAAATATAAATAAGAGTATTTGGCCTTAAATTGTGTGGCAAGAAATTAATTACACGGAAGATCCCATTGATCTTTTAGTTCCTAATATTACTTATAAGATAAACCCTGCAGAAATTGAAAGTATTGAAACTAATTCTATTGCTGAAGAAATAGGATTTGAATCCGGTGATTCAATTATTAGTATTAATGGGAAAAAACCAAGAGATTTAATTGATTATCAGATTCTGATTAGTGAAGAAATTTTAGACATATCAGTTTTAGATAAAAATCATGAGATTCACAATATAAATATTGAAAAAGATCAAGACGTTAATTTAGGTATAAATTTTAAAGATGCATTATTTGATTCAATAAAGCAATGCAATAATAAATGTCCATTTTGTTTTATTGATCAACAGCCAAGAGGTAAAAGAAAAAGCCTTTATATAAAAGATGATGATTATAGATTAAGTTTCCTATATGGCTCTTATTTAACTCTTACGAATTTAAAAAAAGAAGACTGGGAAAGAATTGCTATGCAAAAACTATCCCCACTTTTTATTTCAGTTCATGCTACTGATCCCGCCACAAGAGAAAAATTATTAAAAAATAAAAAAGCAGGAGTGATACTTGATCAAATTTCGTGGTTTGAAAAAAACTCTATACAAATACATGCTCAAATAGTTGTTTGTCCAGATATAAATGATGGAGATATTCTTGAGAAATCAATTTTGGAACTTTCTGAATTCTACAAAAAAACCTCTCAAACAGTACTTTCAGTAGCAATAGTTCCTGTAGGACTTACAAAATTTAGACCTGAAAATGATGGATTGAAATCAATAAGCCCAGAATACGCAAAAAAAACTATTAAACAAGTAGAGAGAATTCAAGCCTCTCTACAAAATACTCTTGGAACTCGTTTTTGTTGGCTAGCAGACGAATGGTATTTAATTGCTGGTACAAATTTACCTAGTTACAAAACCTACGAAAATATGCCACAAGAATCTAATGGGGTTGGGACTATTAGAAACTTTCTAGAAGCATTAAGAGAGAAGACTCAAAAATTACCCCAAAAAGTAAAAAAGCCAAAAAAAGTTAGTTGGATTGTTGGTAAATTAGTTTATGAAGCCCTAATTCCTACAGTTAAGAAATTAAACTTAATTAATGGATTAACAATTAATTTATATGGTTTGCCAAGTATTTATTGGGGTCAAGATCAAGTTGTTACAGGTCTTCTTACTGGAGAAGATCTAATTTATGGGCTGAAAAATAAGGATTTAGGAGAAGCTGTTTACATACCATCTATTATGTTAAAAATTAATACTGATTTATTTTTAGATGATAAAAATATTCAAGAAGTTGAGAATCAAATAAATACTAAAATTCACGTTCTTGATGATTCAAATGATATTATTAATACTTTGATTGGTTAATCGAATATTTTCGAAACTATAAAACATGCTTAGAAGAGTAATAAATCCTTTCTTATTTTTACCGCTTGCTCTAAGTATGAATACGTTTAATGTTCTATCGGGCGAAACAAAAAATAACATTGATAATGTTTTAGAAGAAAAATCAAATATTACTTTTGTTGATTATCAAGAAATAGAAAAACTTGTATTAAATAATCAAGAATTAAAATCCTTACAAAACTTAGTAGCCTCTGCAAGCTTTAATCTTTCCAGTCAAATTGCCAAACGATACCCATCCTTGGATTTTCAAGCCAATGGTTTACCAAAATATGTCGCAGGTAAAAAGTACAATAGCAATTCACCTAATTTAAAAACATCACAATTTACGGCTAATCCCTCCCTGAATATTAAATGGGATTTAATTGCCCCGCTTAGAGGAACCGAAATTAATATTGCCAAAACAAATTACAAAATTGCAGAAAATAATTATGAAATTAAGAAAAAAGATTTAATTCAAGAAGCAAGAATCAGGTATCACAAGTACAAAAAGTCATATCAAGATATTGAAAATAAAAAATTCACACTTGATTTATCAAAAACAAGTTTAGAAAATGCTAAAGCGAAACTAGATGCTGGAATTGGTACAAAATTCGAAGTTCTTGAAGCAGACGCTCAATTATCTCGAGATAAACAATCACTTAATGAAAAGAAAATAGAACATGAAATAAATAAAATTTCTCTTAAAGAGATTCTCAATATTAAAGGTGATTTCGAAACTAATAGAGAGCAAAATCTTATAGGATTTTGGAATCATAAATTGAATAAAAATATTAATGAAGGTTTGGATAAAAATCTTTCCTTAAAAAACCTTACTCTTCAAAAATCAATCAAAAAGAGCCAAGCAAATAGTTTTTTAGCTCAAAATAAGCCAAATATCTATATAAGTAATTCATTATCTAGCACATTTTCAAAAGGCGACTCTCTAACAACTAAAATCGACTCTGAAAAATCTGGATCTAACTATACGAATACCATAAGTCTAAATTTTGCATGGAGTATTTTTGATGGCGGTCAAAATAAGAACTCCTACAAATCAAAAATAGCAGATGCAGAAGCTGAACAATATGCCTTTGAAAATCTAAAAAACGTTCTAACAACAAATATTAGTAAAGCCTATTTAAATCTTAAATTAAATGAAGAAAAAATAATTTCTTCTCTTAAAGAAATTGAATCTAGCAAAGAGTCTGTAAGGCTCTCCAGACTCAGATATGATGTCGGAATATCAACTCTAAAAGATGTTCTTGTTAGGCAAAGTGAATTAAGTAATGCGAAATCAAAAAATATTAATGCAATATATAATTACAATTTAAATTTAGATGAATTAGAAAGATTAACTTTTATAGATATTAGTAAAAATTGTTTGGGTAGTAATAATATTAAAATTAAAGATAAAGAGTCTATTTGCAATATACCAATATGAATCCATCAAGTTTAACTAATAAGCAACTAAATGAATTGGATTCTTTATTTGAATTGGTTAGTCAACGTCAAAAAACAGATTTTGGAAATATTAGCGCCAGCAATAAAGCAGACGGATCATTATTAACAAGTTGTGATTTATGGAGTGACAAAACAATCGTAGATGGCTTAGCTTCAATAGCTCCAGGTGAGGGCGTCCTTAGTGAAGAAGGGCAAAAATTAATTCCAAAATCAAAAGCTTATTGGGTAGTCGATCCACTCGATGGGACAACAAATTTCGCTGCCGGGATTCCTTACTGGTCCATATCAGTGGCAAGGTTCGTTGATGGTAAACCGCAATCTTCTTTTTTAATAATCCCTACATTGGGGAAAAAGTTTGTATCGATTAAAGATAAGGGAGTTTGGTTAAATAACCAAAAAATAGTTCCTAAGCAAAATAATCACCAAAGTGAATGTATTTCTTTGTGTAGTAGATCCATAAAAATCTTACAAAAAAAACCAAACTCAGTATTTCCTGGCAAAATCAGACTATTAGGTGTATCTAGTTTAAATCTAACTAGTGTTGCGATGGGACAAACTTTCGGAGCCATAGAATCAACCCCCAAGATATGGGACATTGCGGCGGCTTGGCTATTATTAGAAGAACTCAATTGTTCTATTAAGTGGTTAGAAATAAATCCTGCGAATTTAGTATCAGGTCAAAACTTGAGTGATGTTAATTTTCCATTAATTGCTGGAAGATCTAGAGAAACAATTGAGATCTTAAAGCCATGGGGTAATTTATTATTAGACTAATAGTTGCATCATAGAGAAATAATTGCTTGAAAGATTGCTTAATTAGATACAATAAAAAATATATAAGAAAGTATTTGAAAAAAATAAATTTGCAGCGCAGCTCAACTTGGATATTGAAAAGTTTGTGGGGAGCTTGTGAGAGATGGAACCAATCTGATTGTATTGATTTAAGTGCAGCATTTGCCTACTATACACTTCAATCTTTTTTTCCTATTCTTCTAATTTCTCTTTCAATAGCATCATGGTTCCTAGGTAAACAAGAAGGATTAGATCAACAAATAATTTCTATTGCTGCACAACTTTTACCACCTTCAGTAGTTGAATTAGTAGAAACAACGTTATTTAATTTAATTGATCAAGGTTTTGGAGCAGGTATTTTAGGAGCTATGTTTTTACTTTTTACAGCAGGAAATGCATATTTATCTCTCCAAAGAGGTTCAGATAGGCTTTGGGAGGACGAACTTCCTTCTAAAAAGGTAAATGCTGCTTGGAGAGAGCAAGCTTCAAGGTTTCTGCGAAATAGAGTTGAAGCTTTTTTAATAGTATTCTTTATTGGCTTTTTAATGGTTTTGGATCAAATCAGTGCAAATCTAAGAATGATCCCAAGTAATGTTTTAGAAAATCTTTCAAAATCAAATAATTTTATTTCTGAATTATTGCTTAGTTTGCCATTATTACAAGTTGGTCAATTTGCAATCCCACTAATTGGATTTTCTTTAATGGCTCTTCTATTGCAAGCCCTCTTACCAAGTAGAAAAGTTCCTTTAAGGCCACTGTTGCCTGGTTCTCTTCTTATAGGAATTGGCCTAACGACATTGAACCTGGCAGTAAGTAAAAGTATTCTTTCCCTTGGCGTAAGATTTCAAGCGTATGGTTTTATTGGGGGTTTTCTTGTTCTAACTTTGTGGGTCTGGTTACTTGGAGTTATTTTATATTTTGGACAATGTTGGAGCGTTGTTATTGCTAGTATGACTTTATTAAATAAAAAAAGAAATAAAAGAAAATAAAATTAATTATGAATTCTTTTCTAAATAATAAAAATTTGCTTATTTATTTCTCAATCATATTAATAAGTATTCCAATTTTTGGAATTAACTTTTTAATAAGCTTTTTGGGTAACGTACTACTACTTTTATTTCTTGTACCTTTATTATTGTTACTATTATTTTTTATAGGTTTTAACTCTTATAAATCAAATATAAATAAATGTGGCAATTGTGGTGCAATATCGTTAGGCTTCACAGAAACCTGTATAAATTGTGGAGCAGATTTAGAGTCTATTAGTAAAAAAAATCAATTAAATAAAAAACCAAGTGAAAGTACGATTGAAATAAAGGCAGAAGAAATAAAATGAATTCAGCCTATTCCAATTTGTCTAAGGATACTTTGTCCAGTAATTAATTCAGTACCAAGACCAATCAAAATACCCATCATTGCCATACGACCATTCCATGTTTCAGCAAAATTTACGAAGCCGAATCTCTGTTGATTTCCATCATTCATAATTAACTACTTTATCTACTAATTTATTTTAACGTTTCGAGGAAGAATTTATGTTAATAAGTAAATTAATTATTTAACATGTCGAATACCATCAACAGGTCGATACTCATCTCCAGTTAGTTCTTCGTATACAATTGCTGGCAATCCTGTATCAAACATCGTTTGCAAAGCTTCTTTTAGCATGGGGTTCCACCCTCCAGTACTTACTTTCCCATGTCTCACAGTCCAATCCCAAGTTCCTTGCAAATCTCTAGGTATTCTGCCTTCTCTATCTCTTCGAGCAACTAAATCTAAAGATTCTACTAAACCAACAATAATAGGATTTTTGCCATAAGAAGGGGTTAGGCTTAATTCAAGCCTAACAGGATCTTCTTTAACCATTTTCAAGCGAAACCTTGGTGGCAACTTAAGTGATCTAATAACAGCTGAAACAATTTTTGTTCTTAATTCCAATTTATTTACCTTAAATTTTAAACAGATTAATCAGTAGTTGAACCCTTTTCTTCTAGGGTAGAATCATTATCATTTGAGAATCTTACTGTTAAAAGTTCCTCCTCTGTAATATTTCCTGATTTATCTAGAAGTTCTGGATGTATTGTGTACTTTTTTTGTTGAAAATTGGAATTATTGAAACGTTTTTTTTGTGTTCCAGATATATTCCATCCATTAGACATAACTTTAAAAGCTTTCCAGACTAAGTACGTTAGTGCTGCGGAATATATAATCGGAAATAAGATGGTCATTAAGTTTATTGATTATTAAGTTGTTTTTTAATATCATAGCCCGAAAAAAAGAAAATTAGCTATTTTTAGTTAATAAATTCTCCTTATAAATAAATTATTTTTTATTTCCGCAGTTATATTAAAAATACACAAATATTGTGTATCAAAATTATTCGAAGATCATAATCAAATCCAAATTGAAAAACTTCAACCATAGGAATTTATTACTCTCCTCAGCCATTACAATGAGTATTATTTGCCAACCTTACCTATTATCCCAAACAAAAAATAAAGCAAAACTTAATGAAGTTTATCAATCTTCCCACAAATCTTTCATAACAAAAGCTGTCGAAAAAACTGGTTCTTCTGTGGTAACAATTGAATCTCAAAGATACGTTAAAAAAAGAAAATTTTCCAGCAATTCTCCACTCTTTTTTGATCCATCTCTTAAGAAATTTTTTGGATTAGATTTACCTAACGAAAATCTGCCACGCATAGAGCAAAGCCAAGGAAGTGGTTTTATTTTTGCAGATGGACTCGTACTTACTAATGCTCATGTTATTAATAAGTCTAATAAGGTCGTTATTGGTTTAACCAACGGTAAAAAATACATAGGAAAACTCATTGGGCAAGACTTTTTTACCGATTTAGCTGTGCTTAAGATTGAAGGAAAAGGACCATGGCCAAAGGCAAAATTAGGTGATTCATCAAAAATTCAAGTTGGTGATTGGGCAATAGCAGTTGGAAATCCATTCGGCCTAGAAAATACAGTTACGCTTGGAATTATTAGCAATCTCAAAAGAAACGTCACTCAACTAGGCATATACGATAAAAAACTTGAGCTTATTCAAACAGACGCCGCTATTAACCCTGGTAATTCTGGAGGTCCACTATTAAATAGCAATGGAGAAGTAATTGGTATAAACACCTTAATTAGATCAGGTCCAGGGGCAGGTTTAAGTTTTGCAATTCCAATCAATAAAGCAAAAGAAATTGCCTATCAACTAATAAATAACGGAAAAGTGATACATCCTATGATTGGAATAAGTCTGATAAATGAAAGTAGTATCGAAACAAATACTAACTCAGTTAAGGTTGGTTATGTAGTACCAAATAGTCCAGCTAACAAGAGTGGAATTATGGTGAATGACATAATCATTAAAGTGGGTAATAAAGAAATTAAATCCGCTTCAGATGTTACAAGCGAAATAAGTAAGAATGGTATTAATAAAAAAATAAAAATACTTTTAAAGCGAAAAAATAAATTTGTCACATTAAAAGTAATACCAACTGATATAACAAATCTAGAAAATTAAATAAAAATTTCAATTGGCATTCTTTTCAATTATTTCCAGACTCCTAAAGATACAGCTACCATTTTTTATCATGATTTATATCAAAACTTGTAATGCATTCAAAATATCTTTTAAAAGGATAAAGAGTTTCAAACTGTTTTCCTGGAAATCATGAATTCTCATATTAATTATTAAAAAAATTAAATTTAGAATTTAAGATTAACCAAATAAGAAAGAGTTTTTAAATTAAATTCAGTGATCTACCTTTATTAAAGATAAGTTTTATTTAAAGTAAAGAATTTCTTATAAAAAACTATTTATTTTTTTTTATTATAAAATTTATATTTTTTTCTTTTTTTCTAAAAAATATTCATAGTTACCATCATATGAAAATAACTTTGAGTCTTTAATTTCGATAATTCTATTTGCAACCTTTGAAATAAAATATCGATCATGAGAAATTATTAATAATGAACCTTTATAGTTTTTAATAGCTAATTCTAAATTTTCTTTAGATTGCAAATCCAGATGATTAGTTGGTTCATCCAATAGCAAAAAATTACTAGGAGTCATAATCATCAAAGCCAATGCTAATCTGGCCTTTTCTCCGCCACTAAGTTGTTTAATATATTTAAAAACAGTTTCATTTTGAAAACCGAAACCTCCTAAAAAAGTTCTAGCTTTTTTTTGGGACCATTCTGGAGACTTATTACATATTAAATCAATAACCCTTTCATCAAGTAAAAGTGCTTCAGCCTGATTCTGTTCATAATAGCTAGTAATTATATTATGTTTACCAAGATTAATTTCTCCAATTTCAGGAGATATTTTTTTCATAATAATTTTAAGCAATGTTGATTTGCCGCAGCCGTTAGGTCCCAATATTGCTATTTTCTCCCCAGAAGAAATCTTTAAATTAACATCTAAAAAAATAATTTTATCCTCGAAACTATGAGATAGATTTTTAATATTTAAAACTGATTTACCTGAACGAGGACATTCTGCAAAATTAAAAACAGGACTTTTTGATTTTGCTATGGGAGCCTCAATTTTTGAAATCTTTTTTAATTGTTTTTCTCTACTTTTTGCTTGAGAACTTCTAGTTGCACTAGCTCTAAATCTATCTATATACCTCTTTTGTAACTCAATTTCTTTTTGTTGTAATTGATAAGCCTTATTTTGTGATTCTTCATTCAAAGATTTCTGTTCAATAAAAAAAGAATAGTTCCCATTAAATGTTTCAGATAATCCTCTATCTACAAAAATTATTTTTTTACATAATTTATCTAAGAAATATCTATCATGGCTTATTATTACAACTGCAATTTTAAGCGATGATAGATATTCTTCTAACCAAAAAATAGTTTCTAAATCTAAATGATTGGTTGGTTCATCAAGTAAAAGCAAATCAGGTTTTTGTAAGATTATTTTTCCCAGTGCAACTTTCATCTGCCAACCACCTGAGAAATTGCCAACTAATCTATCAGCATCTTCTATAGAAAAGCCTAACTTTGGTAATATTTTTTCTACATCAGATTGCATTTTATAACCACCTAAAGCTTCAAATTTTGCTTGATATTTTGCGAGTTGATTTACAAATATTTCAAGTTCATCGGAATTTTTTTTATTATCCAACGATTTCATTTTATTCTCAATTTCTAAGAGTTTAATGGCAACAATCTGTATATCTTTGAAAGAACTTTCTAATTCCTCTCTCACTGAAAGATTCAAATTACAATCAAACTCTTGCTTTAAATGGGCAATTTTAGGATTTCCTTCTTTGATGATCGATCCACTTGTTTGCTCTTCCTCTCCAATTAAAATCTTGAATTGGGTTGATTTACCTGCACCATTAGAACCAACTAAGCCAACTTTTTCTCCTTTCTTTATCTCCCAATTAATATTTTTTAAAACGATATCTGTAGAATAAATTTTGCTTACACCTTCAAATCTAATCACTGTTTTAAAAATAGAATTTACAAAATTTGTGGCTTATTTACTAAAAAATTATTTGTGGAATAAAATTAAATCATGAAAAGAATAGAACAAATTGTAGTGATTTTCATAGCTGCAGCTCTTGCAATTCCAAGTTATTGGTTTTTTTGGACTTTGGCTGGTGGAGGTGGCTACAACAAAAGAATAAAACCTATTTCTAATCCAAATAATAATTATTCGAAACCTTTTCCTAAAGACCTCCTCGAGCCTTGATTAACCACATTTTAGTTGCCTCATCATCAATAGTACTCAAATATTCAATAACCTCTTCTTTAGTCACAGAAATATTTAACTCGTTGCCAATATCGCATATTTTGTCTAAGGCTTTTTTGGGATTAGTTAAAGCTATCATAAACAGACTTTGTTTCTTTTTTGAATCGTTGGCTATTAACTTATAAAGCTTTTCAGCATTACTGGACATGTTTTTAAAAACTATTTATTAATAGATTATTACTTCAAGCTACATTTTGTTCATTATATTTATTATTAGATAAATCATTATCCACATCTTTTATCTCTTTTGCTGAGGCATCTGCCATACTTCTTGCGTCTAAACATAAAACTTTTCTTAGTTTCGCAAAGTTAGCTGCGTGAGATTTTCTACCATCTTTTTGGGCATAATACTCAGACTGCTGAAGAATATGGTGAAGATGAGTTAACAAATATGGACTAATTACAGCAGATACCAAAACGTCACTATTTTCAGTATCGTGAGAATCAGAATTGACTAGTCTTTTTTTCGGTTTATCAATCATCGACCTTTTAGGAGAATCAATTTTTCTTGAATTTTTCATGGGACAATAAAAAAATTAATTGATACGGACATAAATTTCCTTACTAATAATATACACAAAGATAGTATCCTTGACTAACAGTGTATACTAATAAGTAACAGTTATCAACTTTGACTCATGGCTACCCGCCAAAACTCAACTAATGGGAAGCCTAAATCCCCCAGAATTCAAGTAGTTCTTCCTGAATTAATATGTGAGCAATTAACTATTTTGGCCGATAATGAATCTAGGACAGTTAGTAATATGGCAAAAGTGTTAATACAAGAGGGTATAAAAAAATATTTCGAAAAAGAAAGTAACTCACCTGTTTCAGAAAATACTTTAAATACTGATAAATTTAGAGATGAACTTGAAAAACAAAGCTTCAGAAGATTAAAAAGAGCTCCTCAAAGGATTAGATACTATAAAAAATCTGATTAAAAATAATTAATTTTGAGGCAATTTCTGTAAATCTACAGTTTTACCCATGACTACCAAAATATTTCCTCTTTCCAAAATATATTTTGCTGGAGGATTAACTGTTAACTCTTCAGCAGGTCCTGCAGCAAGTACATTTACTAAATAATTTTTCCTCAAATTTAAGTCTCTTAAAGATCTTCCAATAAATTCCTCTGGAACAGTTATTTCATCTATACCAGTTTGATTATCAAGTTCCAATCTTTCGATTAGGTTTGGTCTGACTAGTTCTAAACCTAATCTTTCTCCTTGCATCCTAGATGGGAAAACAACTTTATCTGCACCTACTCTTTTTAACATTTTTTCGTGCAAGTCACTGGTAGCTCTCGCTATTACTCTTTTCACTTTACTACCTTCACTATCCTTAGCAATAAGAGTTGTAGTTATACTTGCCTCAATAGGCTCACTTATGCCCACTACAACAGTATTCATTTCAAGAATTCCTGATTCCTTCATAGATTCTTCATCAGTGCAATCTACAACTCTAGCTTCTATCGATGGTTCTAATTGCCTTAAATCATCAATAGCTTTTTCCGAATAATCTGCAGCCAAAACATCAGCACCATTACTAATAAGTTCTCTACACACTGCGGTTCCAAATCTTCCAACACCGACAACTGCAAAAGTGAGTGCTTCATTTTCTTTCTTTTGAGACCACTGCCACCAATCAGCCATAATAAAATTCAGTCAATTCTAAACATATAGATCAGCCCTAGGATAGCCAATTCTCTTTTGTCTATCTATTCTACTCTTATAAAGAGCCTGCCAAAGTGCACTTAAAAGCAAAAGGATCCCAAGTCTGCCCACAAACATACCCACAATAAGGATAAATTGACCAAAATGATTTAATTTTGCGGTTAAACCAATATCAAAACCAACTGTTGCAAATGCAGATATGCAAGTGAACAGAATTTCTAGGAATGTAAATGATTCTTTTTTAACAAAAGTATTAGTCGTACTAAGCAACATTGCCATTATAAGAACAAAAAGCAAAGATCCAACTGTGATTCCAACTGCCTTTAGAATAACTTTATCTGAAATTAATCTATTACTAATAATTACGTCTTTCTGACCTCTTAAAGTTGATCTAGTTGCAGCCATTAAAGCAATAAATGTAGTTGTTTTTATGCCTCCACCAGTACCTCCTGTACTTGCTCCAATAAACATAAGCGTCATTAATAATAAGAGGCCCGTATCTGAAATGGAGTTCAAAGAAATCGGAAAATTTGTAAAGCCTGCAGTTCTTGCACTAACTGTTTCAAAGATAGATGACATTAACCGTTCGAACAAATTTAAATCATTAAAAAATTGACTATTTAGCAAGGATTCAGTGATAAAGAATCCTAATGATCCGAACAGTATGAGAGATAAACTTGTCCTAATAACCAGTCTGGAATGAAGGCTTAATTTCTTATAAGAAAGATTTTTTTTATGACTCCAAATATCATCAATAACCCGCCAGCCTAATCCACCCATAACAATAAGAAAAACAAAAACACTATTCACCAAATAATTTGTTCTATAGTCTTGGAGACTATTTGACATTAACGAAAATCCTGCATTGTTATATGCAGAAATGCTGTGAAAAATTGAGGACCATAGTCTTTCCCAATTATTTTGGATGTCTACAAATCCAAAAGAATATAAGACAATTGCGCCCAAGGATATGATACTAATCGCAGTAATAGCAATGCTTTGAAAAGTTCGACCAATTCCTCCAACTCCAAATTCATCTAAAGTCTTTCCTTTGTCTAATCTAGTTTTTAGCTTTGTCCCTTTTACAACAAACCCTTGCAAAAATGTTGTAATGGCCATTAATCCTAAACCACCTGATAAAAGCATAAAAGCTAAGAAAACTTGGCCAAAGAAATTTAAATCAACACCAATATCTATTATGGTTAAACCAGTAACGGTTATTGCAGAAGTAGATGTAAAAAATGCTTCCCACAAACCAACCTTTGAAGATGAACATAATGGAGAGCTCAAAATTAAAGTTCCAAGGCAAATAATAAACAAGCCTGTAACAATAGTAAATTGAGGTACAGATAGCTTTTTGTAAGCATCTTTTAACTTATAAACCTTACTTGTGAATTTCACGATATTACCCGTAATTTAAAATTATCAATGCTGGCACAGTAAATGACATTATAAGTGTTAATCCAGCTCCGTATTTTGCGATATCAAAGAATCTATATCTTCCAGGACCATAAACCATTAAATTTGTTTGATAACCCATTGGAGTCAAGAAAGATTGACTTGCACCGAATAAAACAAGCATTATTAAAGCGCCAGGTGAAATTTCTAAAACATTTGAGAATTCAATAGCAACAGGCAAAATTAAAGCAACCGAAGCAGCATTACTTATAAATTGCGTAAGAATAACTGTCATTAGAAAAATTACTACTAATGCAAAATAAAGAGGCATTCCATCAAGGGCAAAGTTTAAATTGACTGCAATTAAATCTGCTAATCCTGTTACTTGCATAGCCACACTAAAACACGACAAAGATCCCAACAATAAAATAACGTCTAACCTAATTGATTTTTGTATCTCTGCAGGTCTTAAACATCCAAAAGCAACCATTGCAATAACAGCTAAAAGAACTGAACCTACTAATGGAATATTAGAAACCGTAGGCAAAACAACCATTCCTATTGCAATTGCAATTGATATAGGTTTTTTTATCAAAACAGGTAAATCATCTTCGAACTGATCTAAAATAAGCAAATCATTACTGGCTTGCAAACCTCTAATTGAATCTAAAGGTGCTTGCAATAATAAAACATCTCCAGCCCTTAAAACAGCTTGGCCTAACCTCTCCTGAACAGTTTGTTGACCTCTTCTTAGTGCCAAAACTGTTGCATTATGACGCTGCCTAAATCTTAATTCTCTCAAACTTGCACCAGCTAAAGTTGAACCAGCTGGTAAAAGGGCTTCAAAGGTTTTAGTACCTTCATCATCTGAGATAACATTAGCTCCATCGAAAGATGTTTTGTTTTCTCCTAACAGAATGGTATGTTCCTGCTGCAGCCTAAATAAGTCTGCCCTCGTAACGCGGATTATTAATCTATCATCTGGTTCAATCTTTCTATCAGCCAATGGAGGAAGAATAACTTTTCCATTTCGCTGCAATTCCAGGACATCAACGTCAAATCTTCTTTGCAATCTACTATTTCTGACAGATTGTCCAACTAATTCTGAAGAAGAGGGAATAGTAACTTCAGTAAAGTATATATTCATATCCCCATTTTTAATAAACTCCTTATCCCTCCCTCTATCTGGCAAAAGCATGTCAGATACAAGAATCATGTAGGTTGTACCTATTAGCCACACAGGAATTCCGATTGAAGTCAAACTAAATAATTCTAAAGTTCCATAACCTAATTGTTGACTAATATCACTAACCAGAAGGTTTACTGAGCTACCTAATAATGTCAGAGTTCCACCTAATAATGTAGCAAAAGAAAGAGGTAATAAAACTTTGGATGGTGATACATTTCTCCGCTCGCACCATCCTTCAATTAAAGGTAACAAAGATGCTACTACTGGAGTATTAGGTACAATTCCAGATATTGGAGCAATCAAAAAAGCTATTAAAGAAATCAATTTCCTTGGAGTTCTAATACTTTCAGAAGAAATCAATTCTCTTACTCTGTCTAAAGCACCACTTTTAAATAATGCAGAAGAAACTGCAAATAAACCCATAAGGGTAATTAAGGATGGGCTACCAAACCCAGCTAAAGCTTTTTCAGGAGAAAGAACTCCTGTAGCTATAAAGATCCCAACACATAACAAACCAGTCAATTCTGGCGCAATAGAATTTTTAATAAACAAAATTATTGACATTATTAAAACAACTACCGTTATAAACGCATCAAAATTATTACTAACTACTGCAATTGAATTCATATGAAACTTATTTCACTCAATATACCCAAAAACAATATTTCAAAAAAGTTTAATTTGAATTATCTTTTTTAAGAAACTTTTTAAAAATAGATTTTTTTTGGAATATCCATGAAGATGCTGATTTTAAACTTTCAGTAATATCAGGCAACTTAGAAGCATATATAAGTCTTCTTGCCTCAAAAGCCAATTTCCCAGATAAAGTAACCCCAAGCCCTGAAATTGAAGCTTCGCCTATTCCTAAGCTAATCATTTCACCATTGTCTTGAAATTCAAAGGGTAAAAGATCCTTTCCTTGAATTAAAAGTTCTAAATTATTAGCCAAATGATTTCCTTCCTGCATAGCTACCTGAGCAGTTATGGGTAAGTCCTCCATTCCTTCAATAACTGAAATATCGCCAATAGCAAAGCAGTTTTTATGCTTTTCTATTTGCAAATTATTATTAACTAAAATTCGTCCAAATTTTTTTGTTATTTCATCATTTTCTAAATAAGAAAAATTAGGTTTAACTCCCGCAGTCCAAATAACAATATCTTTATCCAAAGTAGTTATTCCAACCTCGCTAGAAATACTAATCTTAGTTTCTGAAACTTCATTAACTGTAGAATTTAAAAGAACATTAATTTTTCTTTTTTCGAGTGCCTTCTCTGCTTGTTCTCTATTAAAAATTTTGTTTTTATTAAGGATTTCATTTGATTTTTCTATTACTTGTATTTCAAATTGGTCTGTAAATATATCTTTAATTTTGCATGCCAACTCTACACCAGAGGGACCGCCTCCTACTATGAATAACCTTTTATGCAAACCTGTTTCTTGTGATTTTTTTAAAAAAGAATTTAATTTATTTAGATCGTGAAAATCATTAAAAAAATAACAATTTTCATCTACACCTTTTATTAAAAAACTATTTGAAATAGATCCTGTACAGATAACGAGATACTGATAACTTAATTTTAAATCATCACTAAATTCAAGAATATTTTCTTTGAAGGAAATTTTAGTTAAGCAATTTCTTAAAAAAGTTATCCCCGCATCAGAAAAAATATTTGCAAGTTTTGGGGTGGCTTCCCAACTTCTTATTTCTTTACTTAAAACTTCGTACATTAAAGGTTTAAATAAAAAGTTAGTTTCAGAATCAACCACAAGAATCGGCAAAGAGGGATTAAGATTCTTTAAATTCAAAGCAACTGTCATACCTGCAAAACCTGCTCCAACTATTACTATTGGTTTTTGTATTGATTTCATTAGAGAAATATTGTTATGCCTAAATGTATTATTAAACTATACGAATAATTTTTAAATTGAGTGAAATAACATTAAACTCATAACCAAATTGAAGAATGATTGAAAACATCCACAAAGATATTAAAACTAACTTAAGGAAATATAATCAAGAGCTTTTAGATATGAAGCCTCAAGAAATGCTTACGTGGGGTTATGAAAAGTTTGATAATCAATTTGCTATTACAACAAGTTTTGGTATACAGTCATCAGTCCTTTTAAATATGGTCAGTAAATTATGTCTACAAAAAAAAATCAAAATATTTTGGATAGATACAGGTTACCTACCGCCAGAAACATACCATTACGCTGAAAAGATTATTGAAGATTTATCGTTAGAAGTAGAAGTTCTACAAAGTGAATTATCTGCAGCAAGAATGGAAGCTAAATATGGAAAACTTTGGGAAACAAATAAAGAAAGTGATTTAGATAAGTATCATGAGTTAAGAAAGATAAAACCTCTAGAAAATGGTTTAGAAAAATATAATATTTCCTGCTGGGCAAGCGGGGTAAGATCAAGTCAAACAGAAAATAGAAACAAAATGAAAATCCTAGATTTAATTCGTAAAAGACTTTCTTTAAGACCTTTATTAAATTGGACAAATAAAGATATTTTTTATTATATGGAAGAGAATAATTTACCTGCCCATCCACTTTTTATTAAAGGTTATTCTTCTGTAGGAGATTGGCATTCAAGCAGTCCCGATAGTCTCGAAAAAAAGGGCAGAAATACAAGATTTGGGGGGATTAAACAAGAATGTGGAATACACACTAATAATTAAATTGATCATAGAACAATGATCTCAGAAATAAATTTTTTATTAGTAGGCAATAGTAGGCTTCATTGGGCAAAATATTCTAAAAATCAATCTAAATTCTTCCATACCAAAAAAGAGCAAAAAGTTCCTGAAAATATAGATCTTGATCAACTAATTTGGGCTTCTGTAGGAAAACTACCAAGTTTTTTTCTGAAAAAAGAAAATGAAATAAAAACACAAGATATTCAGTTATCAAATCTTCCTGATTATTTTGGAGTTGATAGAGCTCTTGCCTGTATTGCAGCTTTAAAAATTATTGAAAACCCTTTAAAGAAAGATTTGCTAGTTGCAGATTTTGGAACAATATTATCAATAACAAAATTGAATTCAAATGGATCGATTATTGGAGGCCAACTTATTCCAGGTTTTCTTACACAATTAAAATCAATGGAACAAAATACAAAGAATCTGAAGGTTCCCAAAAAATATGATGTTCCTATCAAAGATTTTTTAATTAATACAGAAGAAGCAATTTTAAAAGGAGTAATAAACTCTCTTACTGGAGTGATTAATAGTTTATTTAATCCTACTAGGGATATTTTGGTAATCTGTGGAGGAGACTCTGAAATCCTTTCAAAATCTCTAAAGACTCAAAAAGAAAATATTATCAATGCTCCAAATTTAGTTATGGAAGGGATGATTATTCACCACCTTTCCGTAAACAGATTACTTTAACCCAAGGTCTGCAATTATATGATCAGCCATTATTGCTGCTTTTACCTTTAAGTAAATTTTTTCGATGTTACCTTCAGTATCAATCAAAAAAGTATTTCTAATCATTCCCATATATTCTTTTCCCATGAACTTCTTTAGTCCATAGCTATTGTAATCAGAAGAAACTCTAAAAGGTTCAGGATCGGTTAAGAGAATAAAAGGTAAATTAAATTTTTCTATAAACTTCTGATGAGAGGAGGAATTATCTTTACTAATACCAAGCACAACAATATTATTTTTTTGAAGTAAATCCCAATTCTCTTTAAAATTACAAGCTTCTTTAGTACATCCTGGAGTATTATCTTTTGGATAAAAATATAATATTATTCTTTTACCTTTAAAATCACTAAGAGAAACTTCTTTCTCAAAAGAATCTTTTAATTTAAATTCTGGTGCTTTGTCGCCAACCTTAAGAGCCATTGAAATTATTAAATGAGTATGAATATAAAATACCAAAAATTTGGTTTTGTGAGATTAAAGATGTGCAAGATATTGCAACTGTAGAAGAAAAACATAAATTTACATTATTAAGAGATTAACTTCCATAATTGGACTATCGCTTTAACCTAGGAATAAAAAAACTTCTTTTAATCCTGAAATTACTTGTTTTTAGAAAGATTTTTAGTTTTCTTTTCTTCTAAGCAGTTCTTCATATTGAGTTTTTTCCCATCCATTATTATTTGGTTCCCATATTTTTAAGCCTCTTAAAGATTTAGGAAGATATTCTTGTGCGATCCAATTACCTGGATAATTATGAGGATTGGCATAATTATTAGAATTGTTTTTTAAATGAAGTGGAACATCAAAAGCATTAGTAGATTTGATTGTTTCAATTGCTTTAAAAATACTTTTCGTACTATTACTTTTTGGAGAAATAGCTAAATATAAAGAAGCCTGCGTTAAAAAATATAATCCTTCTGGTAAACCAACTCTATCAAAAGCTTCACAACAGGATTGAACAACTACTATGGCATTAGGATCAGCTATTCCGATATCTTCGCTGGCAGATATAAGTAGTCTTCTAAAAATAAAATTAGGATCTTCACCAGCCTCCAGCATATTCGCAAGCCAGAATAAAGTTGCATCTGGATCAGAACCTCTTATGGACTTGATAAAGGCGCTTATTACATCGTAATGATTTTGACCATTTTTATCGTAAACAATATTTTTCTTTTGCAGTGCATCCTCTGCTATTGAAAGATTAATGTTGATTTCTTTAGCATCATTTGCAGCAGTTGTTTCTATGGCCATCTCTAACGCATTGATTAATGTTCTTGCATCTCCGCCAGAAAATTTAATTAGATGACTTTTAGCATCTTGGGTTAAATAAACCTTTTTTGAATCCTTTTTTTTAGAATAGTAAGTTACGACTTTTTGTATTATTTGCTGCAAATCATTTTCTCCCAAAGGAAGTAATGTAAAGATATTTGACCTACTGACAAGCGCTTTATTAACAGCGAAAAAAGGATTTTCAGTTGTAGCACCAATAAAAGTTATAGTTCCATTTTCTATTGAAGGTAATAAAGCATCTTGCTGAACTGCTGTAAATCTATGAACCTCATCGATAAATAAAATTGTTTTTCTTTTTGAATTTATTAATCTATCTTTTGCATTAGCGATTTCATTTCTTAATTCTTTGACACTTGATAATACTGCATTTAACTTAATTAATTTTGAACGCGTATTAAAAGAAATAATTTCAATTAGAGTAGTTTTTCCAACACCAGGAGGGCCAGAAAAAATAAAATTACTAATCTTATCATTTAATATTGCACTTCTTAAAATTGAATTCTCATTCAAGATTGGTTTTTGACCAAAAAAATCTTCCAAATTCTTTGGTCTTAATTTATCTGCCAAAGGTGCGTTATTTTCTATTTGAGAATAATTAGAAAATAAATTTTCTGAATGCATATAAATAAAATCAAAAAATCATTACTTCCAATTCTATGTAATAACTGTAGGAGTTTTCATTTTAGTAAGTTTTGAAATGTTTAATAAAGCATCTAAATCATTTATTAGAGGTTTCAAAGCGATCTGAGGATTTAACGAAAGATTCTGTTGAGGATCGAAAAATTTCTCAAAGTAAAGTCTTAATGTTGCACCCTTAGTTCCAGTTCCAGAAAGCCGGACAATTACTCGAGAATTATCATCAAGGACCAATCTTAAACCTTGATTTTCACTTATGGAATTATCAACGGGATCTAAATATGAAAAGTTATCTGCAACTTTAACTAAATGGCCCGCAAAACTATTTCCTTTTAAATTTTCGAGCATAGAAGTTAGATTACCAAAGATTTGATTAGCAGTATTTGAGGGAATTGCCTCATAATCATGTCTTGAATAATAATTTCTACCAAATTGTTTCCAATGATTCTGCATCAAATCACTTACCGAACATTTTTTTTCAGCTAAAACTTGTAACCAATACAAAACTGCCCAAAGCCCATCTTTCTCTCTCACATGATTACTACCGGTTCCAAAACTTTCTTCCCCACATAAAGTAATTAAATTAGAATCTAAAAGATTTCCAAAAAACTTCCAACCAGTAGGTGTCTCAAAACAAGGTATATTTAATGCTCGAGCAACATTATCAACTGCTGAGCTGGTTGGCATGGATCGTGCCACACCTGTAATGCCATCTTTATAACCAGGTACACATTTTGTGTTAGCAGTGATAACTGCAAGGCTATCACTAGGATTTACAAAACATCCACTTCCTAAAATCATATTCCTATCTCCATCTCCATCACATGCAGCACCAAAACTATAAGATTTTTTATTTAATAACAAATCAGCCAAGTGGGATGCATAAGTAAGATTAGGATCAGGATGTAAACCTCCAAAATCTTTTAACGGGTTACCATTCATGACACAATCATGTGCAAGACCCATTTTTTCAACAAAAATATTTTTTGCATATGGACCTGTAACCGCATTCATCGCATCAAAGATTAACGAAAAGTCTTTTTTTAAAAAATCACTAATTTGATCAAAATCAAAAATTTTCTCCATCAAGTTGGAATAATCTATTAATCCATCAATAATTTCTAAAGTAGTTTCACCGTAAGGATAAGTTCCATATTCACTAAAATCAGGTAATTGAACTTTACAAATTTTATAACTAGTTAGTAATTGTGAAGCCTTAAAAATCTTATTAGTAATTATCTCAGGAGCTGGGCCACCATTAGAGATATTAAGTTTCACTCCAAAGTCGCCATCAATCCCACCAGGATTATGGCTTGCAGAGAGAATAATCCCACCAATAGCATTTTCTTTTCTTATTAAATGTGATGTCGCAGGAGTAGATAATAAACCATATTTTGGGACAATAATCTTTTGAACTTTATGAGCAATGCATATTTGGACAATTTTTTCTATAGCTTCAATATTGCCATATCTGCCATCACCACCAACTACTAATGTTGAACCTTTTAAATCTTCCAATGATTGTAAAATTGCTTCAATAAAAACTTCTAGATAATGTTCTTTCTGAAACTTTAATGTGCTTTTTCTTAAACCTGAAGTACCTGGTTTTTGATCTAGAAAAGGGGAATTGATATTAATTACACTAACTTGAGTCATATTTTTAAGAAACTTCAAAAAATCTAACTAAATTAATGAGGCATTTCGGCAGTTCTTAACATAGCGATAAACCACAATGAAGAAATTAATAATGCACTAAGAATTCCATAGTTAATACCAAATTTAGAAATTGTTATTGGAACTACTAGTGGGAAAGTTAATGCCCCAAACAATGGAGTAAAAGCTACAATTTTTTTCAACATTAATTTAATTTATTAAAACCATTCAGTCTCAGCATTATCTTTTTCATTAGTATCGTCAAGTGGCGTAGTTCTTTCAAATTTCATTGATATACTTTTTTCTTGCTCACCAGATACATCAACAGCTTTAATATCATATTTTTGGGTCCCATCTCTAAATGGAACTTGAATTCTAAAAGTACCATCAGCAGCAAGAGGTACATCCTCTCCACCTATTGTCAGTTTTGCAGAAGGCTCTGTAGCTCCATAAACAATTAATTCAGCATCAGCAACGAGCCAAAAAGATCTATTTTTAACAATTCCACTTCCAGAATCATTTAAACCTGATGACCATTTACCAGCACCTGAGTCTGTAAGATTATCATTAAGGTTTGTTGAATTTACATTTTCCATAAATTCTTCAGAACCAACTTTTCTTCTTAGAGGAATGTTAGTTGCTGCTTGGTATAACCTTTCATGCATACCATTTTGTTCTGAAACTACAGGATTAGAAATATCTGGAATTGACTCAGAAGAGGAATCTAAGTTAAAAGGTACGAATTTATCAAGAATTTGCTCAGAAGGATGAGATCCAGGAACATGACTAATTGAAGAAAATGCCAATGACATCCAGTTAAAGCCATATTTGTAACCTAATTCAACTTTATAATCTCTATCTGCAAGTGGAATTGGTAAATACCACTCAGTACTGTAACTATCAACAGCTATTTCTCTTAGTGTTCCTTGATTCAAGTTGCTACCTTCAGAACCAGATGCATCAAATAATCGTAAACATAATTTATTGGCTCCCAATGATTGTGCTTTTTCTCTATCTGCATCAGAAATTTGCCAAAAAACATACGCCCAGTCGGGATCCCTGGGTAGGAAAACTACATTTGTTTTAACTGCTTCACTACTATTGATAGTGTTGGACTCAAACGTTTCCTCGACTTCTGGCTCTGATGAGCTGATATTTATTTTATTAGAAGATTTTTCCTGGTATTTAAGTATTAAGTCAACTAAAACAGCCTTTGTTTTACGGCTGTAAAGGGGTACTGATAATTTACTTGCTTCTTGACGTAATTGTCTGAGGGTAAGTGAGAGTAATTGATCTTTATTCGTGATCCCTTCAGGCACTTTAAAATCTCCGTTTTTGTTTGGGATCAGTATGTTCTTTTTTTTTGGAAATTGTGTGTCTTTTTTCCCTGGCGTCAGGATCCTCTGACTACTCAAAAATTCTCGAAATAAATATTTCTTGCCAAAACGGTTGGTATAAAAGCAATTAATTAATTTTTAAATCTTTTTGAATATAAATTAATTTTCTTTTTTTTTAAATTTTATTACCTGAATTTGTTAACGACTCAACAAAAATATATTTTTTCTTCGGGATCAATTTGGGGAAAGTTTAACTTTGTTTAACTAGAAGTACTAAATCATCTATCTTTAAATCCTTAATATTTTTTCCAATTCTTTTTGAAAAAGTATTTAATTTTTTCGCAGTAGATTCTAATTGTTCATAAAAAAGATCACTAAATTTTTTATCTTCAAATTTTCTGGATTGATTATCACACCATTCTCTTAGGGCATTTTTATTTTGATTTTCTGAACTATTATTTGTATTTATAGTTTTTAGTATCTGGAGGCAATGAGCAAGTATTCTTACATGATGTTTCTGCATTGCTGGTAGATCAAGATTATCAATTTCTTGAATTGTTTGAATATTTAAAGGTTTTGAGAGGGGATCAAGATTATTAGACATTAATTTTTAGTTTTAATAAAGGAAAAAAACTCAATATTGGGGGTATCTTTCGTTAGAGTGTATACAGCTAATTTTAATAAGTTATTTTTAGATAACATGGTCAACGAAAATTTAGTTAAAGATGTAGTGAAAGAGCCTTACAAATATGGTTTCGTTACTGATATTGAAACTGAAAAAATAGCAAAGGGATTAAATGAAGACATCATAAGATTGATTTCACAAAAAAAAGAAGAACCTAAATATCTTCTTGATTTTAGATTAAAAGCTTTTAAA
>QCQK01000012.1 GCA_003209565.1 Prochlorococcus sp. AG-449-J16
GCAGAAATATTCCACAGAATGCAATTCTTGTTAGCCTAATCTATTTCAGAGTTATATCTACATCGGCAGACTTCTTTTTAAGCTTACCTTTTTTAATCAGAAAACTTTTTAAAAGAATTTAGTTTTTTTTCTCTAAACTTGGTATCAATGTAATTGATGCAATAAGACCTAGAGTCATGATAAAAATAGCTGGTAATATTGCTTCTACCATTCTTTCATCTCCAGCATATTGATATATTCTCACAGATAATGTGTCGAAATCGAATGGTCTTAAAATAAATGTTATGGGTAATTCTTTTATCGTGTCTACAAAAACTAAAAGTGATCCTACAAAGATTGGTCCTTGGAGCAAAGGTAGATGAATTTTTTTGATGATTCCCAGCCAATTCTCTCCTAAACCAAGTGCAGCTTCATCAAGACTAGGAGAAATCCTCTCAAGACTTGAATCAATAGAACCCTTAGAAATAGTTAGAAATCGGACAAGATAACCCCAAATTAATAAGCAAATAGCAATGAAGTTTAATTTTGAAGAAGAAATGCTTATTAAAGACAAAGCTAATACAGTTCCAGGAATTGCGTAACCTATGCCCGCAAGGTTTGTTATTAGGCCTAGTAATAAGCCTTTATTTGGACGTCTTGCTAAGGAAATTATTAAAGAGAATAACATCGTTATTAATGCAGTAAATAATCCTAGACTTATGGTCCTGAATGATAGGGTAAATAATTCTATAGATAACCCTTTTTGAATTTGATCGATATTTAGCAGAACCCAAAAACATGGAATTCCAAAAGAGAAAATTGGAGGGAATAAAGATATTGTTATTGCTAAAAAAGCTCTTGTTTTTTTTAATTCCCACCCTTGAGAATCTTTTGATGCAGGATTTTCACTCCACCTCTTTGATTTTCTTCGCGAGAATTTTTCAAAAATAATTAAAGTGAAAATTATTAATAAAGCTACCAAAGATAGTCCAATAGCACTTTTTGGATTACCCTCAATTATCCAATTTTCGGCTATACCTGTAGAAATACTTGGAATATTTAATAATGCAAATGTACCTAACTCATTCATTACTTCCATACACATTAAACTTATCCCTGTTATTAGTGCTGGCATCGCCATCGGGAAAGCTATTTTAAAGAAGCTCCTCCATGGCCCAACTCCTAATCCTCTACTAGCATTGATTTGATTAACTCCAAATTTATTAAAACTTTCGTTAGCAAGAATGAATACATATGGATAAGTAGAAATTGAAAGTATTAATACACCCCACCATAAACCGGTTACTTGATACCCAAAAATACTCCCTAAATCCTGCAAAACAGCTGTTATTAGGTATGCTGGGGCGGCTAGTGGAATGAGTTGACAAATACGGAGAACTTTTCTGAACTTAAAATCACAATTTGAAAGTAACCATCCATTTAAAGTGCCTAATCCTCCTCCAAAAAAACTTGTTAGTACTAAAACTTTTAAAGTTTCTAATATCTCTTCTCCCCCAGCAATGCCTAATGAAAAATTCCCACTTACAACATATTGGACTCCTTCAAAAAGAAAATTGGAAATTGGAATGATTACAAAAAGTGCGACAATAAACGAAATAAAATAAAAAAGTTTTAATTCGGTTAATGCTTTTTTAAATCCTTTAATAAGTATTTTCAAAAATTAATTAAATCCTAATATGAACTCTAATCTGGATTAAATCTACATGATGACAGTTGATTTTTAATAGTTTGGTGATCTAAGTTTTTCCCAATTAATACTATCTTGTTAGATTTTTCTTTTGTCCACTCCTCATCATCTAAAGAAAACCGCTTTCCAGATAGGTGAAAAATGTGTTTTCTGTCACTTTCCATAAACCATAATACTCCTTTTGCTCGAAATACATTTTCTGAGATTTGATTATCTAAGAAATATTGAAACTTCCTTAAAGAAAATGGTTCAAATGTCTCATATGAAACTGAAGTAAAACCCTCGATATTATTGCTCAATTCGTGGGAATGAGAAGAGTGATCGTGGGAATGAGAGGAGTGATCGTGGGAATGAGAAGAGTGATCGTGGGAATGAGAAGAGTGATCGTTTGAATTTTGTTCTATATTTTTTTTATTTTTCTCGAATTCAAAAGTATCCGTCTCAAATAGACCCACGCTCATTATTGTATGTAATGCAACTTCACTATTAGTTGATCTCAAAATCCTTGGTTCTTTTTTTATTTTGTTTATAAACTCCTCTATTTTCTTTAATTTTTTTTCATTTACTAAATCAGATTTATTAAGAAGAAGGATATCTCCGTATAAAATTTGAGAATAGGCAACATTTGTATTATTAATTTCAAAATCAAAATTTTCTCCATCAATGACAGTGATTATTGAATCTAATCTTACTTTTTCTCTAAGATCACCAGCCGCAAAAGTCATGGCTACTGGTAATGGATCTGCTAATCCAGTTGTTTCAACAATCAAATAGTCTAATTTTTCAGCTCTTTCTAAAACTTTGGATACGGTATTTAATAATTCGCCATTGATAGAGCAACATATACATCCATTATTTAATTCGATCATATCTTCTGAGCCTTTAATTATTAAGTCATTATCTATTCCGATTTCTCCAAATTCGTTTACTAAAACAGCTGTTTTAATACCAACTTGATTTTTTAAAATATGATTTAGAAGTGTAGTTTTGCCAGAACCTAAAAATCCACTAATAATAGTAACTGGCAATAGATTTTTAGACATTTTGAATAGTTGAAAACAAGTTAATATTTTTATTGATCGAAAATTTTGTTGATTTCCGAAGCTAATGTTTGATCCAGATTCGTAATACCTCCTAGATCATGTGTATTTAATTTAATTATTACTTTTGAATAAATATTTTCCCAGTTTGGATGATGGTTATATTTTTCGCAAATCAAAGCAACTTTAGTCATAAAAGAAAAGGCTTCAATAAAATTAGCGAAGCTAAATTCTCTCTTAATTTGTTCATTTTTAATTTCCCAGCCAGGTATTTTGACAATTAATTCCTTCAATTCTCCATCTTGCAAAAGGTAAGGTTTCATTAAATGATTAATATTAGTTCTTATTAATTTCATTATAAATATTTTGCCTTTTATCACCAACTATATGTACATTAATGATTCTTTCCTTTTGATCAAATCGATGTTCCCATAAATAAACTGCTTGCCATGTGCCAAGCATAATTTTCCCGTCTTGAAAACTCAAAGATAAACAAGTGTTTGTAAGGGATGTTTTAATATGTGCTGGCATATCGTCAGCCCCTTCTTGATGATGTTTATAGGATATTTCTTCTCTATTTTTTGATAAGGTTAAGTAGGAATCATAGGGAACTATCGATTGCATATACTTTCTTAGGTCCCTCAGTACATTTGGATCTGCGTTCTCATTAATAGTTAAACTGCAACTTGTATGAAGTGAAGTTAAATTTAAAATTCCGGAATGAAAATTATTTTTTTTAACATATAAATTTAAATCATATGTGATATCAATAAAACCCTCGCCATTGGTTATAAATTTTAATTTTGAAAATATTTGTTCCATATAAGTTAAAACTTAGTTAATCAATATCCTATTATGCATAAAGATGCATGTTTTACTGCAGACATTAAAATTTTTATCTTAAGATAAATTTAATTTCCATTTAAATCTTTGGCTGAAATTCATTGGAATAAGCTGGGTGCTTACCTTAAAGAAACACAAATATTAGGTTCAATCCAAAATACACTTTATTGGGATCAGAATACTGGAATGCCAAAGAAAGGTGCTTCTTGGAGGTCTGAACAACTTACTTATATTGCAAAAGTATTGCATGAAAGAAATTCATCCAAGGAATTTTCTAATTTAATACAATCTGCTAAAAATGAATTAGCAGATATTGAACGAAATTCCGATAATCAACTTTTAATAAAAGATAAAGAAAGAAATATTAGTCTTTTATTGAAGGAATTTAATAGAGAAAGAAATTTAGATCCTAAATTAGTTGAGTCTCTAGCAAAGGCAAAATCTAAAGGGTATGAAAGCTGGCAAGAAGCTAAGGAAAAATCAGATTTTAAAATTTTTCTTCCTTTCTTTGAAGAATTAGTTAAATTGCGGATTGAAGAGGCAAAACAAATATCAGATCAATATTCACCATGGGAAACTTTAGCCCAACCCTTTGAGCCTGAATTAACTTTAAAGTGGCTGAATAAAATGTTTCAGCCTTTGAAAGACACTCTCCCAGAGTTGATTAGAGGGATTAATAAATCTAAGAAATATCACTGGAATTTGAGTCCAGAATCTCAACATAATTTATGTTCTCAATTACTTGATGAGTTTGGGAGAGATAAAGATCAAGTTGTCGTTGGTAAATCTCCCCATCCTTTTTCAATTACATTAGGGCCTAATGATTATAGGATTACGACAAGAATTGTTGAAGGTGAACCATTATCAAGTTTTTTAGCAACTGCGCATGAGTGGGGGCATTCTATTTATGAACAGGGTTTGCCATCTCAAAGTCATCAATGGTTTGCTTGGCCTTTAGGTCAAGCAACCTCTATGGGTATTCATGAAAGTCAATCTTTATTTTGGGAAAATAGAATAGTTAAATCCAAATCTTTTTCAAAAAGATTTTTTAACAAATTTGTTTCGTCTGGATGTTCTCTTAATAATTATTTAGAACTATGGAAATCGATTAATCATTTGGAAGCAGGATTAAATAGGGTTGAAGCGGATGAATTGACTTATGGCTTACACATATTAATAAGAACCGAACTTGAAATAGATTTAATTGAAAGAGGGTTACCTGCTGAAGATATTCCAACAGAATGGAATAAAAGATATGATGAACTCCTAGGAATTAAACCATCTAATGATTCAGAAGGTTGTCTTCAAGATGTTCATTGGAGTGAAGGGGCGTTTGGATATTTCCCCTCATATTTGTTAGGACATGTTATAAGTGCGCAAATATCTTCTCAAATGGAAAGAGACATAGGTTTGATTGACAACTTAATTGAAAATGGTGAATATCAAAAGATCATCTTTTGGTTAAAAAATAATATACATAAATATGGCAGATCAGTTAATTGTATGGAGTTGGTAGGAGCTGTAACTAATGAAGAACTCTCGCCAAACTATTTTATTAATCATTTAAGGTCTAAAATAAATGATTTTTGCTGAAACATTACTTTTAAAGAATTTGGTTAGGTGTGAGGATGTAAGATAAACAAAAATAATTTCTTGATGGCAAATCTAAATCAGCCCCCAAGCAGGGTTACTCCAAATTTATTGCACATACTAAATGCTTTCACTGATAGCTCAAATACAATAATAAACACTATTGTTGAATTGAACTCTAATACCATAAATAAATATGAATTAATTACAGAAACTGGCCATCTTAAACTTGATAGGGTAGGTTATTCATCACTTGCATATCCTTTTGCTTATGGATGTATTCCAAGGACATGGGATGAAGATGGAGATCCTCTTGATGTAGAAATTGTTGGGGTAACTGAGCCATTGATACCCGGATCTATTGTGGAAGCAAGGATTATTGGGGTGATGAAATTTGATGATGGTGGAGAGGTCGATGATAAGGTAATAGCGGTTCTCGCAGATGATAAAAGAATGGATCATATCTCAAGTTATGAAGACCTTGGAGATCATTGGTTAAAAGAAACAAAATATTATTGGGAGCACTACAAAGATCTAAAAAAACCAGGAACATGTACTGTCAATGGTTTTTTTGGGATAGAAGAAGCTGTTAAAGTAATTAAAGATTGTGAAGAGAGATACAAAAGAGAAATTGATCCTAAATTAGTAAATTAACTAATTTTATTTTTCTCTAAATTTTTCAAATATTTCGCTTAGTATTTCTTCGGCACCTTGCTGCTTTAATTTTTTAGCTAGTTCTTTGCCTACTTTTTCGGGATCATTAATATTGCCAATATATTGATCTTTAATAAGCCTTTCTCCATCAAGAGATGCAACCATACCAGTAAGGTAAAGTTGTTCATTCTGAATTTTACTATTCACACCTATTGGGACTTGGCATCCACCTTCGAGCTCTCTTAAAAAAGCCCTTTCTGCTAGACATCTTTGACTGGTGGGTTTATCCTCTAAGATATTTATGATTTCTAAAACTTTTTTATCATCAGATTTACATTCAATGCCAAGTGCTCCTTGGCCAACGGCATGAAGGGAGACTTCACTTGGGATAATCTGGTGAATTCTTGATTCAAAGCCTAATCTCTTTAAACCAGCGGCCGCAAGAATTATACAATCAAATTCTCCTGCATCTAATTTTTCAATTCTTGTAATAACATTTCCCCTGATATCTTTGAAAACAAGATGTGGGTACTTATTTCTTAATTGTGCAAGTCTTCTTAGGGAGCTTGTTCCAACAATCGAACCTGCAGGTAAGTTTTCTAATTTATAACTGTCATTTTTTTTGTTTACTACTAAAGCATCTGCAGGATCCTCCCTTTTTGTAATGCATCCCAATTTAAGGCCATTAGGCAAATTGGTTGGTAAATCCTTTAGAGAATGTACTGCTAAATCTGCATGGCCTACCAGCATTTGTGCTTCAAGTTCTTTTGTAAATAAGCCTTTGTCACCAATTTTTGCTAAGGCTACATCAAGGATTTTGTCACCTTGAGTTGCCATAGCTTCTATAGATACCTCTAAATTGGGAATATTTCTTTCTAGTTGATCTTTAACCCATAAAGTTTGAACCATTGCTAGCTTACTTCTTCTACTAGCTATTTTTAGCTTAAAATTAGTCATTAAATATTATTTTGAGTTTGAATTAAAAATTAAGTCGAATTTATTTTAAGCTATTATTTTGCCAGTTTTTAAAGCTAATTATTATACTTAACTTTTTTTATTTTATATATTCTTTTAAAACCCCATTTCGATTTGGATGTCTAAGTTTTCTTAGGGCTTTTGCCTCTATTTGTCTAATTCTTTCTCTCGTCACATCAAAAATCTGGCCAATTTCTTCAAGAGTTTTCATTCTTCCATCATCAATTCCATATCTCAATCTGAGAACATCTCTTTCTCTTGGACTAAGAGTGGCTAATACTCCTTCCAAATCTTCTCTTAGTAAAGTTTTAGATACATCTTGCTCTGGATTTTCTATATCAGCCTCTATAAAGTCTCCAAGTCTTGAGTCTTCTTCTTTCCCTATTGGAGTTTCTAAAGAAATAGGAAGTTGCGCACTTTTAGCTATAAATCTTAATTTTTCGATTGTCATTTCCATACTCTCAGCGATTTCTTCTTCACTTGGTTTCCTGCCAAATTCTTGGCTAAGAACTTTTGTGGTTTTTTTAATTCTGGATATTGTCTCGTATAAGTGAACTGGCAATCTAATAGTTCTACTTTGATCCGCAATTGCTCTTGTAATGGCTTGGCGAATCCACCAAGTTGCATATGTAGAGAACTTATAACCTTTTTCATGGTCGAATTTTTCCGCTGCCCTAATTAGACCCAAACTTCCTTCTTGGATTAAATCTTGAAATGATAAACCTCTGTTCATATATTTTTTAGCAATGGAAACAACTAATCTTAAATTTGATTGAACCATTTTTTCTTTAGCTCTCCGCCCTAATAGAAGTCTTCTTCTAAATTTGGGGAGAGGCATATCTATTAACTCGGCCCATTCTCTTACAGATGGGAAATGTCCTTTTTCTGACTCATATTGAGTTGCTAGCTCTTCTAATTGGAGTAAGTCAGCAATTTTTCTTGCAAGCTCAATTTCTTCATCTGGTCTTAAAAGTCTAATTCTTCCAATTTCTTGGAGATAAACTCTTATTGAATCTTCAGTGTAGATACCTTTAGGCCCAAGTTTTATATTCCCGAGCCCTTTATCTTCTTCAGAATCACTAAATTCATTATTGTTATTTTCTATATTACTTTCGTTCAACTCGGCAGATGTCTGTAAAGTTTGATTATTTTTATTACTATCTTCTTCAACTATTGTCTCTAAATTTGTATTCATTTTTTTATTGATCTTTTTTTTTGAACTAGGCTTGGAATTCTTTGATTCTGCTGCGACTGGACACATAATTGACTCCTTTCTACGGTGAATTTAACTAGATAAAATTTTATTTAGGGCTAATTTGAACAATTAGTAGTAAAGTCCCCTTAATGTTTAAAAAACTTTTTCGCAAAATGAGAATAAGAAAAGTTTTCTAAATTGTTGAAAAATTTAAATAGTGCTATAGATTACCTAAAGTAAAAAGTCTTGGGATTTCTCAGACAGGCAGATCATTTTTGAATTTTCAGTTAATGATCAGAGCTTCATGTCTCCCTTAAGAGCAGGATACTTACAATGTGCAAAAAACACTTTGTGGAATGTTCAACAATCCAATACTAAGAAAAAGTTTTGAAGCCGGCAAGTAATCAGTTATTAGATATCTCCTATAAATTGGAAATTTTGCTTGATATAGGTAGTAGTAATGAAAGCTTTTACTATTTAGATGGAAATAATCTTGGAGCAGAAGTTGGAGATATTGTAAGTGTGAGACTAAGGGGGAGATTATTGAATGGGTTGGTGATCTCCAAAAAAGACTTTTCGTCAATCAATAATGATGAATCAAATATTACTGGAGGAAAAAGCATAAAATACTTGTTTGTTGAAAGTATTTTGCAGAAAAAAATAATTGATGAATCTTGGAGAGAATTGATAGACTCCCTAGCCTCTTTTTATATGGTTAGTAATTTAAAAATGTTTAAAACTGCATTTCCTCCTGGCTGGATTGGTAAATATAAAAATTTCTCTAAAGGTTTAAAAGATCAAACATGGATTGAAACTAAAAAAGGATTTGATATTAAGAAAAATGGATTAACCAAAAAAGAATTTTTTTTAATGGATACTTTATCTAAAAAAGGTAATTGGCAAAGTGAATTAATAAAGTCTGGTTTTAATTACACTCTAATTAACTCAATGGTCAGTAAAAATTATCTTGCTAAATCTAAAAGAAAAAAAAATATAAATAGTAAATTAAATTCCTTTTTTAAAGATAATATCGCAACGAAAAAACCAAATCTTACAAATGAGCAAAAAATTGCATTTCAAGAATTCCAAAAAATGAAAACAGGAGATGCATTACTTCTTTGGGGCGAAACAGGTTCAGGTAAAACAGAAGTGTATATGAGAATTGCTGAAGATCAATTTCTTAAGAAAAAAAGTTGTTTGATACTAGCCCCAGAAATTGGATTAATTCCTCAACTTATTGATAGGTTTAGTAGGCGATTTAATAATGTTGTTTATGAATATCATAGTAATTGTTCTCCCGATCATAGAACTTTAGTTTGGAAGAAAATTATTAATGCTAATGAACCTTTAATAGTAATAGGTACAAGGTCGGCAGTTTTTCTTCCAATCAAAAATCTGGGAGCAATAATAATGGATGAAGAACATGATGTTTCTTATAAGCAAGATAATCCTATGCCTTGCTATGACGCAAGAGAGATTGCTATTGAAATAGTAAAAAGGAATTCTGCAAAGTTAATTTTTGGGAGTGCAACCCCATCAATGAAGACTTGGAAAAAGTGTATTTTTGAAAGGAATTTTAAATTGGTAAGAATGATTCAAAGGATATCCAGTAATGAGACTCCTGAAATAAAAATTATTGATATGCGTGATGAGTTCAAGAAGGGAAATATGAAAATTTTTTCCAATGAATTATTACAATTACTTCCTCAACTACGCTTAAAAAAAGAGCAAGCAATAATTTTGATCCCTAGGAGGGGGCATAGTGGATTTTTAAGTTGTAGAAATTGCGGATATTTAATAAATTGCCCCAACTGTGACGTTCCTCTATCAGTTCATATCGGATCACAAGGAAAAAAATGGTTAAGGTGTCATTGGTGTGATCATAAATCAAGATTGATCAATCGTTGCCCGGATTGTCTTTCAACTGCTTTCAAACCTTTTGGAATTGGTACGCAAAGGGTAATAGAGTTTTTAAATGAAGAATTTCCTGACTTAAGGGTACTTCGCTTTGATAGAGATACAACTTCAGGAAAGGATGGTCATAGAGATATTCTTTCAAAGTTTTCTAAAGGTGACGCTGATATTCTTGTCGGTACTCAGATGTTGGCAAAAGGTATTGACATCCCCAATATTACTCTTTCAGTAGTTATTGCAGCAGATGGGTTGCTTCATCGCCCAGATATTTCAGCAGAAGAAAAATCATTACAATTATTTTTGCAAGTAGCAGGAAGGGCCGGCAGGGCACAAAAAAAAGGGAAAGTAATTTTTCAAACATATAAACCTAACCACCCGGTGATTTCGTATCTTCAAAAAAGAGATTATGAAAGATTCTTAATTGAAAACTCGAGATTGAGAAAGGATGCTAATTTATTTCCATTTTGCACAATTTGCCTACTTAAATTATCAGGTGAAGATTATGAATTAACTGAGTCAATTGCAATGAAATTAGCAAAATATCTACTCAGTTTTTGTGAGAAAAAGAACTGGAAATTAATTGGTCCTGCCCCTAGTTTAATAGCTAAAGTCGGTAAAAAATTTAGATGGCAGATATTAATACATGGTCCTGAAGGAACAAAGATACCTTTACCTGATAGATCAATATTATGGAAAATTATTCCAAAAAATGTTTTTTTAACAATAGATGTTAATCCAGCAGAGTTGTAATTATTTTGATGGAAGTTGAGGTAAATCTGAACCTAATTTAAATCTATAGAATTTTAATAAATAAGCCAATATTATAATTATTAATATAATAGATACCCCAATCAAGAGTTTGTTGAGGCTCCAGAAAGAAAATTCAAGACTATTTATCTGCCCTTGATTTAAATCCCAAATTATTAGATTTTTTGTGATTTCTAAATTTGAATTATTCTTATCTGTAAGGATAGCTTTATTAGGGGGAATAATTTTGAAAATGAGTTCTAAATTATCAATGCCTTTAATAGAATTTAGATCCAAATCTAACCTGTAAAAGTATTTTTTAAAAAAAATGAAGTTTTTTTGAGTAGTATTAATTTCTATATTTGTTGATTCTCCTGCTAACTCTCCAGCTGTATTTTGGGTGATTTTAAGAATTTGCTTTGTATCCTCTAAATTGAGATTTTTATGTTTCAAAGAAAAGGTTGATTCGTCTTGTTCAATTTCTGCGTCAGGAAAAATATCTTTCATCTCCTCTTCAAATTTTAATTGCCAAGGAAATTTCTTTATATATTTACTCTCTATCTCTAAATTATTAGTTATTGAATCAAGTTCACTAAGATCAAGGGTATCCTCAATTTTTACGCAGCCACTTAAAAGTGGAATTAATAATAATAGTATTAAAAAAATAATCAGTGAAAAGCCCTTTTGAAAGGGTTTTGTCTCACCGGTTGGTGTCTCAGTTACATTAATAAATTTTTTTTTCTTAAATACTTCTTTTTTTTTGCGCAATGAGTTAAGAGATTTGTTATTAAGTGATGGGTCGCTTTCAAACTTTACGTTCCAATTTTCTGGCTTTTTAATGTCAGGAGAGTCTATAACTTCCATCAAATATCTTGCATTTTCTCTCGTCTTATTATCGTAAGATTTTAGAAGTTCTTTACAAAATCTTTTAGCCTCCTCCCTTTTATTGATACCGCATAGAGCAGTAATTAAGATTGTTCTTAAATTTACTCCCTCTTTGCTTGATAAAGGAAATGATTCGATTAAGGGCAAAAGAAATTCAATGCAATAATGATACTCACCTTTAGCTAAAGCAAGTTCTACTTTTTCTAAAACTTGCTCATAAGTTTTCATGGGTTAGGCGACTATCATTGTACCTATTCCAGAATTTGTAAAAATCTCAAGAAGTAATGAATGTTCTATTCTTCCATCAATTATGTGCGCTGCTTTGACTCCCTGGGCTAAAGCTCTTATACAGCATTCTGTCTTTGGAATCATACCTTCAGTTACAATTTTTTTATCAATAAAATCCCTTGCCTCTTTGAGATTAGTTTTTTCAACAAGACTATTTTTGTTATCTTTTTCTTTTAAAATCCCTTGAGTATCAGTAAGAAGAATAAGTTTTTCTGCATTTATTGCAGCAGCAATTTCTCCAGCAACAAAATCTGCATTAATGTTATGGGAAATACCCTCTAAGGTTGATCCAATGCTAGAAATAATTGGGATGTATCCTTTAGAAATAAGAGGATCTAATATCTCAGGATTAATTTTTGTAACCTCTCCAACTAACCCATGGCTACCATCTCCTAGTTCTCTAGATTGAATTAAGTTACCATCAAGACCTGATATTCCCACAGCTAAGGATCCAGTTTTATTAATCCCTTTTACAATTTGTTTGTTAACTCTACCCATTAGAACCATCTCGACAATTTCCATTGTTTTTTGATCAGTAATTCTTAATCCATTTTCGAATTTAGGAGATATTTCTAATTTCTTTAACCAATTATTAATCTCTGGTCCACCTCCATGAATTACTATTGGACAAACCCCAACGGTTGATAAAAGTGCAATGTCTCTAAAAAAAGCATTTTTTAAATTTTCATTCTCCATAACAGAACCACCATACTTGATAACAATTTTTCTACCTGAGAAACTTTGTATATATGGAAGTGCTTCGCTTAATATTGATACTCTTTGAGAATCATTCATTATTAAAAATTCATTAAAACTTGATTGAATTGAGAAATTAGGTTTTTACAAATATATCCCTATATTCAATAAAAGAGAATAAAATCAAATTCTTTTTTATTATCGTCGATAATAAATTCTGATTCAAGACCTTTGACGAAAAACCTATTTAATCTTTCTTGTTTTTCAATCCATTTTTCTAGAGGAACAGCGTTTAATTGGAAACGCATTCTGAGACCATTTTTTTCTTCCTTTGTAATTTCTTCTATTTCTTTTAATTGAGGGGGGTTATCCTCGTCCCACAAATTTAAAGATTCTAATGACGATTCAAGATGTGCTTTTATCCCATACCTCCATCTTGTAACATCTTTTACTAATGCTGTTAGTTCTTTTGGTCTATTAAATTTATTTGTTACAAAATTTGTCTTGTCAAATAATTTTACAGGAGGTATTTCAGAAGTCTTTAAGCCTAAGCCAATTAGGAAAATAGGTACTCCATAAAAAAAAGTAGGTACGCTTAAATTCACTGAGTCTGTAAAATAAGCAGTCATTCCAACAAAAGCTAATATACCCCCAGCGGTTACGATTAAGTTTCCAGGCGATAAGTATTTCTTCATTTTGATTTAGTAGAATGAGTTTTAAATGGGTTAACAAGTATTATGCAAGATCCTAATACTGCAAATCAAGGAGATTTAATTTTTAAACTTGATCAAGATAGAGCATGGCTACTAGAAAATCTTGATAAGGGTAAATGGCCAGAAATCAGAAGCGAGCTTGCAGCGCTTGAAAGAAAAATAAGCAAATTTATTATAAGTGTTCAAGAAAATAATGTTGATATTTGATTTAAAAAGGTATTTCGTCCACTTCAGGTACTAAAGGTGAACTATCCCAACTAGAATTTTTGGCGGTTTCTTTATTTTCTAATGACTCATTATTTTCTTTTTGATCAGACTTAATAACATCAACTTGCGATATTTGATGAATTTTTGAAGCTGTTAGTTCTGGTTGTTTTTCTTTCGTTCCGTCTTTTCTCGTTACAGAATTCATCTTTAGACGTCCCTCTATAACAATATTTTGGCCTTCTTTTAGTTCATCTACCATTACTTGGGCAATATTTCCCCATCCTATGATCTTGAGATCTCTGGTTGGATCTTCACTACGTAATCCTTTAAAATTAACAATCATTTCTGCAATTGGAGTTTGGTTTTCTTTGGTATACCTCATTTGGGGAGCGCTATTAATTACCGCCTGAATTAAACAATGATTCATTACTTACTATTTAATTAAAGACATACTGATGCAGAATCAAGGAAATTGCTATAAAAATGTTTGGATCCTATCAGGAACTTCGGATGGACCTGTAATAGCTAATAGGCTTCTTGAACTTAATTATTCAGTCTTTGCAAGTGTTTTAACTTATAAAGCAGGGCAAGCTTATATTGAAAATCCAAAGTTACATATCATTACGGGAAAATTAAATAATAAAAATCAAATAATTAATTTCATTAATAAAAATAAAATCGCATGCGTTGTCGATGCTACTCATCCGTTTGCCTTGATAATTTCTAAAAATCTTCATAATGCATGTAAAGAAATTAATACACCTCTTTTACTTTTTAAGAGGAAATCTCTAATAAATAACACTAATAATTTTTTTTATATTGATCATTTAAAGGATATAAATAATGTTGATATAGAAAATAAGAATATTCTTCTTGCAATAGGATCAAGATTCCTTAATGATACAGCAAGTTATTATATGAATTGTAAAGCAAATGTATTTACAAGGGTACTTCCAACTTATGAAAGTATAACAAAAGCTTTTGGATCATGTATTAAAAATTCAAACATAGCGATACTTGAACCGAGTAAAAATAGTAAAGGTATTTTAGAAAAAAAACTTTGTGATTTTTGGGAGATAGATTATGTTCTATGCAGAGAATCTGGAAGTTATTCTCAGAAAAACTGGGAGAGGATAGTTTCTGAAAGTAAGATGAAGTTATTTTTAGTTAAAAGGCCGAAAGTTAAAAATGATTATTCTTACTCTTTTGATCAATATCACAATTTGATAAATCACATAATTAAAAAATATTGATGTTTAATTCATTATGGAATTATTAGTTATGATCACAACTGAATCAAGTAACGCAAATGCTTTGCGAATGGCTAAATTACTAATAAAAAATAAACTTGCAGCTTGTGTTTCGATAAAGCAAATTTTTTCAATTTATAAGTGGGATGATCATATTGAAGAAACTAAAGAGTTTGAAATCACAATAAAAAGTAAACTAGAATTTAAAGATTGTTTAATTGATTTCGTAAATAAAAATTCCACATATGATGTACCTCAGATTATTTACAAAAAATACCATGCTGGGGTGAAATATTATGATTGGTTGAATAAGACTATTTGATTTAATTTATCCTATTAATTCTCTAAGATCGATATTAGATCTAGATCCTAATTGTGTAATTATATGTCCAGCACAAATTGAACCTATCTCTCCGCATTTTTTGAGGGAATAATTATTTATTAATCCATGAATAAATCCTCCGGCATAAATATCTCCTGCTCCTGTAGTATCAATAAGCTCCCCTTTCATAATTGACTTAATTACTTCTACATTATTTTTGTTAACTATGAGAGAACCATTGCTTCCTAAAGTTACTACGACTAACTCGCATAGGGAAGAGAGGTCTTCCTGGCAGTTCGCTAATTTATCCTTTTCAAATAGACTTAAAACCTCAGATTCATTACAAAAAACTATATCTACATAGTTATCAATTAATTCCAAGAAACTCTTACGATGTCTATCTACACAAAATGAATCTGACAATGAAAGGATTATTTTTGTGTTTGATAGTTTTGCAATTTGAGCAGCTTTAAGAAAAGCATTTTTAGCTAATACGCTATCCCATAAATAACCTTCTAAATATAAGTATTTACTTTCCTTGATTACACTAAAATCAATATCATTTGGTTCAAACTCTATAGATGCTCCTAGGTAAGTGCACATAGTTCTTTGAGCATCTGGTGTAATCAAAATAATTGAATGAGCAGTTGAGGCACCTTCATTAATGGGTGGTGTATTAAATATAGTTTTACTTTTTTTAATATCAGAAGAAAAGAAATTTCCAAATTGATCATTTTTTACTCTTCCAATAAACTGCACATGATTTCCTAGTTCTGCTAAACATACAACTGTATTAGCAGAGGATCCCCCGGATATTTGCTTGATCACTTTGCAATTTTCTAATAATGCTTTAGATTTATCAGGATTAATGAGATTCATTGACCCTTTATCCAGATTATTTATCTCAAGAAACTCATCTTCAATATTGACAAGAATATCTACTATTGCGTTGCCCAAACCAATAAGATCAACTTTCTTATTTTGTTCAAAATGTCTAAAGGATTCCTTCATTCAGTTTAGAACTTAATTACCTCAGAAGTGCTCTTTTAGGACCATGAATTGGGTCTTCAATTACTATGGTTTGATCTCTATTTGCCCCTAATGAGACAATGGCAATTGGAACCTCCATTAATTCAGCTAAAAATCTGAGATAATTCATAGCATTCTCTGGTAGATCAGATAGTTTTCTGCAATCTGCAGTTGAACATTGCCAACCTTTTAATCTCTTGAAGATTGGCTTACATTTTTTTAAGTCATCTGAATTTGTTGGAAAGTAGTCTATTTCCTCTCCGTTGAGATCATATCCAATGCAAACTTGAATCTCATCTAACTCATCTAAAACATCTAGTTTTGTAACGGCCAAACAATCAAGACCATTAACAGATACTGCATATTTACCAATAACTCCATCAAACCATCCACATCTTCTCCTTCTTCCAGTAGTGGTGCCAAATTCACTGCCTCTATCACAGAGTTGATCATTAATACTCCCTTGTAATTCCGTTGGGAATGGCCCTTCACCTACTCTTGTTGTATAAGCTTTAGCGACACCTATAACTCTATCAATTAAGGTGGGACCAACTCCAGCTCCAATACATGCCCCTCCTGATATGGGGTTTGATGACGTGACAAAAGGATAAGTCCCATGATCTAAGTCCAGTAAAGTACCTTGAGCACCTTCAAAAAGAATATTCTTCTTATTCTTTGAGGCAGCATGTATAGTTCTAGTACAGTCAACGACATGCTTTGATAATCTTTGTCCATAATCAAGATATTCTTCAACAATGTCTTCCACTTTGAGGGGTTTGATGCCATATATTTTTTCTAGCACACCATTTTTTTCTCTCAATGGAATTTCGATTACATCACTTAACCTTTCTCTATTTAGCAAATCTCTTACTCTAATCCCATTCCTTTGTGATTTATCTGCATAGGTTGGACCTATCCCCCGACCTGTTGTCCCAATTTTATTAGAACCCCTATCAGCTTCCATAGCTTCATCTAATATCCGGTGGTAGGGCATTGTTACATGTGATGTTGATGAAATTTTTAATCCTGAGATATCAATTCCATTATCAATTAACATATCAATTTCTCTCAGCAATACTTTTGGATCTACAACTGTTCCTGATCCAATTAAACAAGTAGTATTTTTGTAAAGTATCCCAGAAGGAATTAAATGTAATTTTAGGACTTTATCATCTACAACTATGGTATGGCCTGCATTTACCCCCCCTTGGTAACGTACGACAACATCAGCCGAACGACTAAGTAAATCGGTTATTTTACCTTTTCCTTCGTCACCCCATTGGGCTCCGATTACAACAACATTGGCCAATTTTAGAAGAGCATTAATTTTGGGCGAATATATAATATATTCAAAAATCTTGGTTTACTTTTAAAAAGTAAATGAATTGTATCAACTTTCTCTGAGAACCATTTTTTCAGCAAGAGAAAATTCTTTAGTTAAACGCTCCTTAAGTTTATCTGGTAAAGGTCTACTTGCAAAGTTTTTGTAATGGCCTGCCATAGCATTTAATGCTGTTTGCATGGTGGTAAATGATTGAGTTTTGTTGACCATTCCTCTATTTCTATATCTAGAAATGTAGTCAGTTATGAGAGTAAGTGCTTCACTTCTTACTTCATCCTTATTAGGAGAATCTTTTGGAGTATCTACAGCTGTTTGTAATGTTTTAACCACTGAAATTGTATCTTTTACATAGTCACCTGTCATTGAAGTTTTTACAGCTATAGAAGGTGAACTAAATAAGGTAAAAACAACAATCAAAGAAAGTGCGAAAGATAAGGCTTTAGTGAGAGTTTTTAAAATTAATTCTGGTTTCCATTTCATTAACATAACTTAGCTCCAAAAAAATTTACCCTTAAGAATTTTTATTGTACATTATTCCTGATTCGGAAATAAATTTTTCCAACAATTTATCGGCACTTATTTTAAATTTCGTATTATTTGTTCTGCATATAAGTTCTACTTCTTTGTTAATAGAATCTCTACCAATAATGATCTGAAAAGGAATACCAATTAATTCTGCATCTTTGAATTTCACTCCTGCTCTATCGTCCCTATCATCCAACAAGACATCAATTTTATTAATCATAAAACTACTATATATTTGCTCAGTAAGGTCTCTTTGAATCGGATCTTTAAGATTTGTTGGAATGATAATAACTTCAAAAGGAGAAATCGGGATTGGCCAACAAATACCCTTTTCATCATGATTCTGTTCAATTGCAGCTTGAGCAATTCTTGTTACTCCAATTCCATAACAACCCATCCATAAATTTTTTAGTTGACCATCCTTGTCAGAAAATTTAGCATTTAATTTTTCGCTATATTTTTGACCTAGTTGGAAAATATGTCCAATTTCTATGCCCTTTTTTTCTTTAAGTTCCTCATTATCGTCAAATTTTATTTTATCTCCTTTTTTAGCATTCCTTATGTCCTCAATTAGATATTCTTTTGAAGAAAAAGAAAACCCTTGAAAAACCTTGTGGAAATCAACTTTATTGGCACCACTTATAAATTTTGAGAGATTACTTGCAGAATGATCTATTATTCTGATCCATGTTTTATCCCAATTAGAACTCGCTTTTATAGTTTTATTATCTAAGTCTGGACCGATAAAACCTAAATGAAAATTAACTAGGTTTTTTTCGATAATATTTTTGTCTTCAATTTTCTGAAGTTTAAGAAGGCTGGGACTATGAAGTTTGTTTATTAGGTTAAAAAGCTTTACTTCATTAATATTTTGGTCGCCTCTTATGCATGCAAGAATAGGGACTTCCGATTTGCCTTCGAACTTTGCAAGGAATACTATGACTTTAATAATCTGACTGGGATCTAAATTATTTTTTTTGCAAAGTTCCAAGATTGTTTTTTGCTTAGGTGTTACAAGCAATCCTGAAATATTCTCTTTTAATGGAATAGGTTCAGAGGGAATTGAAACAGCTTTTTCGATATTTGCAGCATAAGAACCGCTTTGTGTAAACAATATTGAATCTTCCCCGGAATCTGCCGTGACCATAAACTCTTTAGAGGAAGCCCCTCCAATGGCTCCACTATCTGCTTCAACCCCTACGGTGTCTAGTCCACAAGAATTAAAAATATTTTCATAAGCTTTGCCTACCTTTTCATAAAACGAAGCCAGATCTTTTTCTGAAGAATGGAAAGAATACCCATCTTTCATTATAAATTCTCTACTTCTCATTAATCCAAACCGTGGCCTTATCTCATCTCTAAATTTTGTCTGGATTTGGTAAAAACATTGAGGTAATTGCTTATAGGAATTGATAATCTCAGCTGCAATACTAGTTATCACCTCTTCGTGAGTTGGGCCTAAACCAAATTCTTTCCCTTGTCTATCTTTAAGATTAAACATTATACCTTCACCTGCCGTATATCCTTCCCACCTTTCACTTTTTTTCCATAAATCTGCGGGATGAAGTTGGGGTAAGAGTAATTTTGTGCAACCAATAATATTGAGTTCTTTTTCTATTATTGCCGATATTTTTTCAATAACTCTAAGCATTATTGGCATGTATGCATAAATGCCACTGTTAATTCTGCGAATGTAACCCGCTTTTAAAAGTAATTGATGTGAAATGATCTCAGCTTCAGAAGGTGTGTCACGAAGTGTCCCCAGAGGAAATGAGGTGGTTACGCGCATACAAAAAATTCTTAATAATGTTTAATTTTATCAACTAAGATGAAAAAAAAATTTAAAGTGTCTTGAGTCCCTCAACGCCGCTAGTCTAGAAATATTCTTTCTGCTAGGTTTTTCAGTAGTGAAGTTTAAATTCTTTACAAAAGTTGATTTTTTCTAAAACATTTTCTTAAGGTTATGGAAAATATAGATTCCAATATTTCTAGTGAAGAAGAATTAATAGGTATTGATGAAGTTCAAAAATTCCTAAATAGATCAAGAGCGTCTGTTTATAGGTATACAAATACTGATTTAAGAAATCTAAATCCTAGTTTTAATCCAAGGAAATTAAATCCAGAATTTAGAACTGATCAAAAAGATCCCTTAAAGTTTCATCCTAATGAAGTGGCAAGATTTGCTAAAGATATACTTAGAATTAAGGAAGTTACTGTAGAAGTATTTAATACACCCTCCTCTGCGGCTCAAAATATATTAGTACAAATCTTAGAAGAACTAAAATCTATTAGGTCGCTACTAGAAAAAAAATAATTAAAAAACTCAACAAATAATGTTTTGATTTATTGACATTTAGAATGTAGGATAATGATGTTCAATTATCTCCTTAACCTTTACCAATATAGAGTTCTTGAGTTATACGAAATCAAAGCACTTTATAAAAAGTAAATCAAGCGAAGAATCTTCTCTTGATTCTTTACAAAATGATTTTGAAAGAGATGATGATGACCCCTTAAGTATAAGGAGTTTATCAATAACATCTTTAGGTATTATTTTTGCCTTTTTGACATTTTTGATACCTTCAATCAGCATTTTAATTGGAAGACCTTTCTATCAAGGAAACGAGGTAATTTTTAATCACGAATATCAAAAAGATGGATCTTAGTTCAATACCTCCATCTCCAATGAAGGGAATAGTAAATTTAGTTGTTGAAATACCTGCAGGTAGTAGGAATAAATATGAATATTGTTCTGAAGCGGGAATTATGGCATTAGATAGAGTATTGCATTCTTCAGTAAGATATCCTTTTGATTATGGTTTTATACCGAATACTCTCGCAGAAGATGGGGCTCCTCTTGACGCGATGGTGATAATGGATGAGCCAACTTTTGCAGGTTGTCTAATAAAAGCAAGACCTATTGGAGTTTTGGATATGCATGATTGTGGTGCATATGATGGAAAACTTTTGTGTGTGCCAATGGCTAATCCTAGACAGGCTAATATAGTTAGCATCAATCAAATTGCTCCTAATCAGCTCGAGGATGTTGCTGAATTTTTTAGAACTAGTAAAGGCCTTGATGGAAGAACAGTTCAAATAGATGGGTGGAGGGATTTTGATGTTGTTGATAATCTATTGAAAAATTGCACTCCAGTAAAAAAGAAAAACTTCAAAGTACTTAAAAAATCAACTATTAGTAAACTAAATTGAAAATAATTTTTTATAGTTATTTAAGGTGTTCTACTTGCCGAAAAGCATCAAATTGGCTTGATAAAAAAGGTCTCGAATATAAATTAATTGATATTGTAAAAGAACCTCCATTATTAGATTTTTTAAATTTAGCTTTAGAACAATACTCTGCGGACAAAAAAAGGATTTTCAATACAAGAGGTAAATCTTTTAAATCACTAAATATTGATATATATGGATTATCAAATGAAGAAATTATTAAACTTCTTTTAAATGATGGCAAATTAATAAAAAGACCGTTTTTGATCTATGAAGAGAAAAAAATATTATTAGGATTTAACGAAATTGAATATGTTAAACAATTTATGTAAGGTTAAAAAATCAAGTCATTAATAAATCTATGCCAGCTTCTATTAAAAGTTTTTTTAAAGAATGGGGTCTGCTAATTCTATTAACTTTTTTTGTTTCTTCTTGTAGATCTTTTTTCGCAGAACCTCGTTATATCCCCTCAGGTTCAATGCTCCCAGAACTACAAATAAACGATAGGTTAATTATAGAAAAGTTCTCTATTAGAAACTCTTTACCAAGAAGAGGAGATATTGTAGTTTTTAAATCTCCTTACTCATTTGATGAAAAACTAATTTCATCAAGATCTAAGCCTTTGCCAAATAAAAGATATTGTTTTTTTATGGGTTTTCCCCCTATGTCCTTTATCCCTGGTTTGAGGGATCAAGCTTGTGATGCTTATATTAAAAGAGTTGTGGCACTTCCTGGAGAAATTGTTAGTGTCAATACTAAAGGTGAAGTAATAATAAACAATAATTTAATTCCTGAACCTTATGTGTCTTATAAGTGCTCATTATCAACTTTTAATAGTTGTGGCGAATTTGAAAATACAAAAGTTCCTAAAGATCATTTTTTGGTTTTAGGTGATAATAGGTCAAATAGCTGGGATGGGAGATATTGGCCTGGAAGCAAATTTCTTCACAAAAAGGATATTATTGGAAAAGCTTATTTCAGATTTTGGCCTTTTACTCAAGTAGGCTTTTTCAATAAATAAAGCTTTTTTCTGAATTTAACTTTATGAAAATAACTTTAAAAAGTGTTTTAGCTTAAAGTGCTCCAGAAGCAGTTGAATCAATTATCCCTCCAAGATGTGTTGTAATGTTTAGTGCGCTAATAACAGGGGTTTTACTGGGATCATTAAAAATGTCAATAATAGTTATGCCACCATTACCTTGTTTTATCATCCAAATATTTGAATAATTAATCCCAAGCATATTGCAAATGAGAGTTTTATTTACAGCATCGTGAGCAACTAAAAGGGTAAGATCATTATCTTTTTGAGATAAACAAATTTTGTTAAAAGCTTCTATGGATCTTTCTGATACATCTTTTATAGATTCACCTTCGGGCATTATTACTTCTTCAGGTTTATCATGCCAATTTTTTAGTAAGTTAGGCCAATTTTCTCTAATTTCTGCTTCTAATTTCCCCTCCCATAATCCGTGACTAATTTCTACAAGTGAATCTATTTTTTCTATTTTTAAATCCTTGTTATTTTGAAGAATTATTTGAGCGGTCTCGTAGGGCCTATGCATTGAACTTGAAAATGCTTTACTGAAAGAAATACTTCTCAAATATTCAAAAGTCTTTCTAGCTTGATCTTTACCATTTTCGTTTAAAGGGATATCAATTTGACCTTGGAATCTCCCTTCTTTGTTCCAGTTTGTTTCACCATGTCTTATTAAGAATATTCTTGAATCTCCAATTTGACTTGGAATATCTTTATTCAGATGGGAAGTTTGATTGAGACATTCAATTTGGGTCTTGAAAGAGTTATCTTTTCTTGAAATATTTAGAATCGAAAAAGAAGCATTTTCTAATCTTATTTTCCGAAAACCCAGCTTAGGCTTTCCTAATAAAAAGAGGATTAAACATCTAAGAATCGCGTTATGTCCAACTACTAGAATATTTACATCATCTTTATCTAAATAAATTTTAAGAATATTTTCTATAAAATTTTTAGCTTGATCAAATAAATCTTGAATTGGTTTGTAAGCTTTATTGTCATTTTTTTTTAAAATTAGATTCTCGGGATCATTTTTCCATGTAGGGTAAATTTTCGGAAATTTATTTTTTATTTCCTCGATTTTTAGACCAGACCATTCACCAAGATCTACTTCTAGTAAATTCTCATCAAATACAATATTTTGGTCTTTTTTGAAGCTATTTCTAATTGTTTTTGCAGTCTCTGCAGCTCTTACAAGTGGGGACGAATAAATTTTATTGAAGTTTATTTTTGATAATGCTTTTCCTGCTTTGAGTGCTTGTTCGTACCCCTCATCTGTTAATAATGAATAGTCTGTCCTACCTTGTATTAATCCTTTTGCATTGTAACTGCTTAGTCCGTGTCTTACTAAAACTAATCGTATAGTCATTAATATAAGTTTAAAAAAGAATATTAATTAATCATCTCATGGCGTGATAAAAATAGGTATATAAATATAAGAAATATCCAAGATAACAAATTTTTCACATATATAATAAGATATGAACTTTAAAAATATTTCTAAGACAAAACTTTCTTTTGCTTTAATTTCCCTCGTAATAACTTTCTTTGTATGGCAACAAGGCTTAAGGGATAGTTTAAATAGACCATCTGTGTCATTTGATATAAGTCAAAAAGAACAAGAAATTACTGAATTAGCCGTTCAATCAATACCAATAAATCTTAAAAAATTTTTTATCGCAAATGATCCGCTTGATGAATTAAATAATTCACTCTCCAAGGCCTCATTTAATGAACTTTCAGAGAGAAATAGATTAATAAGGGTAATTTCTTCAAAATCAAATGAATATAATATATATGAAAAATTATCCAAAGAGTTTGAAAATAAAAACTACACTTTATTAGTTAAAGAGATAGAAAAGAATTCCAATAGTAATTCATACCAACCTAAGCTTGAGATATTTGAAAATTTTAAAGGGGATAGATTTTTGTATCACCTATTAAGCAAAAAATTTGATTTTGATGATAGTTCAATAATAACAAAATCATTTTCAAACAAAATGTTCTTAAAAATATTAGCAATAAGATTAATACCAATTTTAACTATTCTTATTGGCTCAATTCTGGGATTAAAAATATTGTGGAACGTTATATCTTTGAAGAAGTTTGGCTGGAAGGAAATTAAATTCTTAGATTTTGAATTAATAGATATGGTTTTAATAATTGCAGGTGGATTTGTAGTCTTAGGAGAAGTTGTTTCACCTTTGTTTTCAATAAGTTTAGTAGAGCTTTTTTCTAAAAATTTCTCTAATGAGTTGTCTCAATCTCTAAAAATATTTTTTGGATATATCTTCATGGCTATTCCTCCATTATGGATAGTTTATTATCAAATAAAATCTTTGAAGGGGGAATTTAATTTAAATAAAGATTATTTTCAGTTCAATTTCATTCCAATAAAAAAAGCAATTATTAATGGAATTCAAGGTTGGTTAACAATAGTTCCTTTTGTATTATTGATTTCTCTAATTATGAACAGTCTGATTGATAATCAGAATGGTAGCAATCCTTTATTGGAAATTGTTCTTAACAATAATAATTACTTATCATTTTTTCTTTTATTTGTAACAACAACCATCATAGCTCCTTTATTTGAGGAAACTATATTTCGCGGTGTTTTACTTCCAACACTTTCAAGAGATTTTGGAATAATTGCGGGCATCATAGTTTCAGCCTTTATCTTTGCTTTAGCTCACTTAAGTTTGGGAGAAATGCCGCCATTATTTGTTCTAGGAATAGGATTAGGAATTACTAGAATTGCTTCTGGCAGTCTGCTTTCATCAGTAATTATGCATTCTTTATGGAATGGCTTGACATTCTTGAATTTGTTCTTATTAAGAACTTAAATAATTTAAATTAATTACTTGCGAATCAAACTAAAAGATGTTTATTTAATTAGTAATACTTCTTTTATTTTAAAAAAATCATAGATGAAACCTTATGGGAATCAATTAAATTTAAAAAAAAAAGTTTCATATCAAAATAAAAAAAAATTTGAAAAAATATCAATAATTAATATCAAATTAATACATCAAATATTTGATGCTATTAATATTTCTCTTTTGGTATTGATATTCACCTTATTTTTCTTTTCTTTTGATAGCCAAAGGAAATGGTCAAATACATATAAAACTTTATCAAGAACAAGAGCAATAAATAATAATCTTATTGATTATGTTTCTAAAATCGAGGAATTTTATATTAGTGAACTTGAATCTCTCAATACTTATAAAAAAACTAAACCTGAAGATTTAATCCATCTAGATAAAATTATAGAAAGAAAAGATAGTTTGTTTAAAAAAAATTTTAGAAGCTTAATTGAGGGTTTTAGTGAAAGCAAATATCAAATGGGATATTGATGAAAAGACACAAAAAAATTGTTCGTTTACTACCTCTTGATTCGAAGAGATTTAAATTTCTCTATATTTTTAATCTGCTTTTAATATTTTGTTTGTTTGGAAGGCTAGTTAAATTGCAAGTCTTTAACGCCTCTGATTTGCAACGAAAAGCAAGATTAATACAATCTTCTAAAACTAACTCTTTACAAAAAAGGAGAGCAATTGTTGATAGAAATAATAGACTAATTGCTTATGATAAACCACTTTATAAATTATGGGCCCATCCAAAATATTTTAGTTTACCTGGAGATTCAATTAACGAAGTTCGCAGCACTGAAGAAGTTATAAAAATATTGTCATCTATTTTAGATATTAAATATGAAATACTCTTGGGAAAATTTAATGAAGAAATAAGTGGCATAAAGCTTTTGGATAAAATTTCAGAAGAAAAGGCAGAAAAGATTAAAAATCTTCAAATTAGCGGACTTGATTTGATTAAATATTCGCAAAGATATTATCCCCAAGGAGAGCTTTACTCTAATCTTGTAGGTTTTGTTAATGATGAGAATAAAGGCTCAGCTGGTTTAGAACTTCATTTAAATAATCAAATTAAAGTTTTTAGTAAAAGTAATTTAATAAAAAGAGGAGGAGATGGAACCCCTCTGCCTGATAATTCAGCCCCAGGTGATTTTATTTCTGATTATGAGAATTTAGGCCTAACTTTAGATTCAAAATTGCAGAAAGCATCATTCAAAGCGTTATTAAAGCAAGTAAGGAAATGGAAAGCAAAGAAGGGATTTGCAATAGTTATGGATGTTAATAATGGTGAGATCCTTTCATTGGTTTCAGTCCCTTCATATAATCCGAATAAATTTTGGCAGTATGATACTGATCTTTTCAGGGGTTGGTATACTCAAGATTTATTTGAGCCTGGTTCAACATTTAAACCTATTAATCTAGCCTTAGCGTTAGAAGAAAAAGTAATCCACAAAAATGGATTAGTTGAAGATATTGGAAGGATTAATGTTGGCGGATGGACACTTTATAATTGGGATAAAAAAGGTAATGGATACATTGACTATCCAAAAGTTTTGCAGGTTTCAAGTAATGTTGGGATGGTAAAAATAATGCAAAATTTAGACCCCAAAATTTATTGGGATTGGCTAAATAATTTAGGTATAAGTAAAAATTTAGAGACTGACTTATTTGAATCAACTGCTGGCCAACTAAAGAGAAAAGATTTATTTGTAAATCAATCAATTGAGCCTGCCGTCACTTCTTTTGGTAAAGGGTTCTCAATCTCACCACTTAAATTGGTTCAACTTCATGCGGCTCTGGCAAATGGGGGTTTTGAAGTAACCCCTCATGTAACCTCAACTTTCAAAGATAGATTTAATAAAAATCAAAAAAAACAATTTTTTTCAAACGAGGTCTCTAAAACTGTTCTTGAATGGATGGAGAGCGTAGTTGATAAAGGTAGTGGATCTGGAGTAAAAATAGAGGGTTATAGGATCGCTGGGAAAACGGGCACTTCTCAAAAAGCCATAAATGGATCATATACAAGTAAAAAAGTTTGTAGTTTTGTCGCGACCTTACCAGTTAATGATCCAAAGTATGTTGTACTTGTAGTCGTTGATGAGCCATCTAAACCATATGCATATGGTTCAACTGTTGCAGTACCAGTTGCGAAAGAAATTATAGAGAGTTTGATAGTAATTGAAAAAATACCTCCTAATATTGAAGAGCAAGGAGTGATTGTTAAAAAACCCTAAAATTTTCCAATTTTATAAATATTTAGTTCACTATCTGATGATTTCATTAGAAATAAAAGCTAGTTTATATATATACATGATTATCTAGATATGAAATCAATTTTGGAACAATTGTCCTCAATGACTGTTGTTGTTGCTGATACTGGAGATTTAGATTCGATAAAAAAATTTCAACCAAGGGACGCGACTACTAATCCATCGCTAATCCTCGCTGCTGCTAAGAATCCTGATTATTTGAAATTAATTGATAAAGCTTTAGAAAGTTCGGAAAATGCATTGCCCGATGGATTCTCTGAAATTGAATTAATTAAAGAAACTGTTGACCAAGTTTCTGTATTTTTTGGAAAAGAAATATTGAAAATTATTTCAGGGCGCGTATCTACAGAAGTTGATGCAAGACTTAGCTTTGACACTGAAGCTACGGTAGAAAAAGCGAGAAAATTGATTAATCTTTATAAAAATTTTGGAATTGAAAAGGAAAGAATTTTGATTAAGATTGCCTCAACTTGGGAGGGAATTAAAGCAGCTGAAATTTTAGAAAAAGAAGGTATTAAGTGCAACTTGACTTTACTTTTTAACTTCTGCCAAGCAGTAACTTGTGCCAATGCAAACATAACTCTAATTTCTCCGTTCGTTGGCCGTATATTGGATTGGCATAAAGCAAAAACTGGTAAAACTAGTTTTGTTGGAGCCGAAGACCCTGGTGTAATTTCGGTAACACAAATTTACAAGTATTTTAAAGAAAAGGGATTCAAGACGGAAGTTATGGGAGCTAGTTTTAGAAATACTAATGAAATAAAAGAATTAGCAGGTTGCGATCTTTTAACAATCGCACCAAAATTTCTTGAGGAACTGAAAAAAGAAAAAGGAGAGTTGATTAGAAAATTAGATGTAAGTACTCAAATAAATAATTCTATTGACTACGAATTTCAAGAAAAAGATTTCAGATTAAATATGTTAGAAGATCAAATGGCGAGTGAGAAGCTTAGTGAAGGTATCACTGGATTCAGTAAGGCTATAGAAGAATTGGAAGAGCTGCTTATTAAGAGATATTCAGAAATTAAAAATCATAAATTAATCTCCGCTAACTAAATTTAAGTTTGAATTGAAAAAGAATTAAGTCCCACTTTTTGTTAAAAGTCTTCTGATAACTCTTTTCGCTATATCTTCATAACTCATCTCTCCTGACAATATTTGCGCAATGCGTTTAGGTGCTGTTTTTCTTTTGACGCCTAATTGGTATCCAGTTCTAGGAAACCTATAAAATACCTGTGCTATTCTCCTCCCCCAAGCCATTGATTTCCCCCAAATGTTGTTAATTTTCTTCGTATAAAGATTTAAATCATCTATTTTCCCTGATAGGCACTGATCAATATATTCTGCAGCATAAAAACTGCTAATTAAAGACGGTCTAATTCCTTCAGCTAAAAATGGATCACATAGAGATGCTGCATCTCCAACCGCTAGAACTTTGTTACCATTAATTGAGTGAAAGCCATTCCATATTCTCAGTTTCTTACTAATTGTTTTATGAGGAAAATCATCAAAACCAAAGCTTTTGATCACTTGTTTATTTATAACCTGATTTTCTAAATGACCATTACTTATAAAAGTACCTAAACCAACATTTAAGCTTTCTTTTAAGGGGAATGCCCATGCAAACCCATATTTTATAAATCCAAACTCAAATCTAACTGCGTCTCTAGGTATTTCACCTAACCCTTTTAATCTTAATGAGATTGTGTTCGCAAATTTCGGTTTTCTTGGCCCTAAATTGAAATATCCCGCCCATTTGGAATGGGACCCATCTGCAATAACAAGAAATTCTGATGTATATTTTATTTTGTTATTGCAGGTAATTTCCCATTTATCATCTTTTTTTTCGATTTTTTCTATTAATAATGGTCTCATTATCTGAACTCCGTTACTCAAGGACTCATTAAGTAGTAATTCATCAAGTTTCTCTCTCTTAATAATCCAAAATGGAGATTCACCAGTCAGATCAGCAGTTACATTATCTGCAGCCTTCCATCTGAATTCAACATTTTTAATTTTTGATTCTATGGAATCTTCTATATCTAAAGGAAGAAATCTTTGCATTGAAGATGCCATTCCACCTGCACATGGCTTGTAATTTTGAGATTTTTCTTTTTCAATAATTAAAACAGAATATCCTTTCTTTGATAGGTTAAGTGCGGTAGAAGATCCTGATAAACCTCCCCCAATTATTACAATGTCAAATCCTATCAAACTTTTAAAATTTCCTTCTCTTTTTCAGACAATTTAGTCTCTATTAAAGCAATATATTTATCAGTAATTTTCTGAATTTCAGACTGATTATCTCTCGATTCGTCAATAGAAATAAGACCATCTTTTTCGTCTTTTTTTTCTTTATCTACAGCATCTCTTCTAATATTTCTTAAAGCTACTTTTCCTTCTTCTGCATATTTTGAGGCTAATTTACAAAATTCTTTTCTTCTTTCTTCTGTTAAAGGAGGAACATTTATTCTTATTACTTTCCCATCATTATTTGGAGTAATACCTAAATCGCTCATAGAAATAGATTTTTCTATCGTTTGTAAACATGAAATATCGAACGGTTGTATTGATATTGTTTGTGAATCAACAGTACTTATTGTGGCGAGTGATTTGATTGGTGTTTCTGCTCCGTAATACTCAACACTTACTCTGTCTAACAATGAAGCATTAGCTCTGCCTGTTCTAATTGTATTAAAGTTTCTTTGCGTTGCTTCAATACTTTTATTCATATTTTCTTGAATTTCTTGTTCTTTCATAATAAAAAATTTAAGTAAGCTTTAACTAATTAATGAACCTATAGGATCCCCAGCTACTGCTTTAGAGATGTTCCCTTTTTTGAATATATCAAAAACCATAATGGGGATATTGTTATCTTTGCATAGTGCAATCGCAGTACTATCCATTACTGCGATTTCGTCACTAAGAACTTGCTGATAACTAAGAGTGGAATATTTTTTTGCCTCTTTAAATTTATTAGGATCACAATTATATACTCCATCAACTTTGGTCGCTTTCATAACAACTTCAGCATTTATCTCCGCTGCCCTAAGAGCCGCTGTAGTGTCAGTAGTGAAAAATGGATTTCCGCATCCACCTCCGAAGACTACAACTCTACCTTTTTCAAGGTGCCTCATAGCTCTTCTTCTGATATAGGGCTCTGCAATTTCCTGCATTTCTATTGCAGTTTGAACTCTAGTTGCAACTCCTACTCTTTCTAAACCATCTTGAAGAGAAATAGCATTCATTACAGTTGCTAGCATTCCAACATAGTCAGCCGTTGCTCTATCCATGCCATCTGCTGATCCTTTAAGACCCCTAAAAATATTCCCACCCCCAACAACTATTGCAAGTTGTACATCATTTTCAACTACCTTTGAAACATCCGCTGCAATTGATTGAACTATAGCAGGATCAATACCATAAGGTTTTTCACCCATTAGTGCTTCACCACTAAGTTTTAAGAGAACTCTTTTGTAAGTCATTCCAAGATTATACTTTTAAGACCTTAGCAAGTAAATGCACCATATTTAATTTTTGTTCAGATATTACTTGCGTCTTTAAACATTTCTAAACCTGCTCAGAAAATTTTAATAAAAATTTGGTTTAACTAAAATTCAACACACTTTTGTGCTTTTATTCCTTGTTCTTTAAAAGGATGTTTAATAGGTTTCATTTCTGTAACTAAATCAGCGAAATTGATTATTGAATCAGATGCTCCTCTTCCAGTTAAAACAATATGATTTTTTCTTTTGTTTAAGCTTTTCAAAAAAGTGATTATTTCTTCAGGTGCAAGATATCCAAGTTTTGTAGCAATATTAATTTCGTCAAGAATGATGAGTTTATAAGATTCGTCCTTAATATATTTTTTGGCTAGTTGCCATGCTTCTTGAACTAATTTTTCATCTCTTATTCTGTCTTGTGTTTCCCAAGTAAATCCTTCTCCTAATGAATGCCAAGATATTTTTGAAGATAAATTTTTAAGTGCTTTTTCTTCTCCAGTGGTCCAACCTCCTTTGATAAATTGAATTATTGCAACTTTAAAACCATGACCTATAGTCCTTAAAGCCATACCTAAAGATGCAGTTGTCTTGCCCTTCCCATTACCTGTAAAAACAATCAATAATCCTTTTTTTGTTTTTCTAATTTGTAGTCTTTCGGCTTGAATATCTTTCCGTTCCTGCATTCTTTTCTTATATGAGCTCTCATCGCTATCTGGGGATAATTTTCCTCCCATCCCAAGTTTATTTGCTTGAATATCTAGGTTAATTCTTTTATCGGGAGATAGGGTTTCTTTTTGCATATAAGTCTAATTTTTATTTGTGATTATAAATCTTTAAATACTTTAAGTTCTTTTTACTTTTAAAAGTGCATTATTAACCGCCTTTTGTTGATCTCTTTTAGTAATCCAGTGGTGATAAGTTTGAGTATGTAGACTAACTGAATGTCCCATCATTCTTGCAGCTACAGTGTCAGGTAAATCATAAAAGATTGTTCTCACCGCCCAAGCATGCCTAAGATCATAAGGTTTAATTTGCAAAGAGTAACGCTTAAACTGGTCTGTAATTTTTTTTCCAACTTTCTGTAGGGTTGTAATCTTCAGATCATTGTTAATATTTGGCAGTAGTTCTGGATTTTTGCCAAGTTTTGATAATTTGAACTTTTCTACCCATTCAGGATGGAATGGCCAAACTTGATGCTCCCCTGTTTTAGTAGTTGGTAAAACTCTTATGATTTTGTCTCCAAAACTCGTAAGAGAAGTTAAATCACAAAAAAACACTTCATGATTTCTTAATCCATATGTAGCCATTAAACCGAAAACAAATTGCCAAGATTTGTTTGGTATCTTCGCCCAAATCTTCTCTATTACCTCGTCTGTTGGGAGATCCCTAAATCCTGCTTTATTTAAACCATATCCTTTAGAATTTAATTTCCAGTCTTCTGGAAGTTTAATCTCCAAAAACTTAGCTAAAACACTTAGAGAAGTTGCGCATTGTTTTCTACTCCTACTCCCTTCCTTGTAACTTTCAAGTGTTTTTTGAAATATTTTTTCTAAATCCTTATTGTCATACTGATCATAAATATTTAGGACTCTTTTCAGATAAGGTCTGTAGGAACTTACCCAAGTGGTTTTTCTAGTGCTGCTTAGATATTCACTTTTACTTTCTTTAAAAAAAAATTCCTCAAATTCATTTAATCTATTTGAAAATTCAAATTCATTTTTTATTTCCTTTTTATTGGGGTTAGCAACCCAATTAATCCAGTCAAATTGATTTAATTCCAATTGCAAATTGATTAATTGTAGTTTTTTCTTAGCCTCCTCTAATCCAGAAATATCAGCCTTTAAACCAAGAGATATTCTTTGAAATTTAAAGTTGTTCTTGTCTTCTTTTGAAGGTAGTGAACCTCTAATATTTAGCTTCTCTCCCCTTTTTTCAATTTTTAGTTTGCTGCCATGACTAGCAAATTTATCATTGACATTATTAATTTCCTGAATTAAGTTCATTTACTTATATAATTGACCTTATAATGACGTTTTAAATGTTGATTTTCAATCTCCATAAATTTTAAATGGATAAAATAGGCGTCTTACTAATGAATTTAGGAGGGCCTGAACGTATTAATGATGTGGGCCCATTCTTATATAATCTTTTTTCTGATCCAGAGATAATCAGGACCCCTTTTCCTGCTTTTCAGAAGCCTTTAGCTTGGTTAATTAGTACGCTTAGAAGTACTACTTCTCAACAGGCCTATCTTTCTATAGGTGGAGGATCTCCCATAAGACGGATAACTGAGCAACAAGCAAGAGAATTACAATCTAGATTAAGGGATAAAGGGTTGAATGCTACTACATATATCGCTATGAGGTACTGGCATCCTTTTACTGAATCAGCAATAGCTGATATGAAAGCAGACGGTATAGATCAAATTGTTGTACTACCTTTGTATCCCCATTTTTCTATCAGTACTAGTGGGTCAAGCTTCAGGGAATTAAAAAAATTACGAGATTCTGATAGTGATTTCAAGAAAATTCCGATGAGATGTATAAGAAGTTGGTTCAGTCAATCAGGTTATTTAAAATCAATGGTTGAATTAATTTCTGAACAAATTTCACTTTGTGAATCACCTTCAAATGCCCATATTTTTTTTACCGCTCATGGAGTTCCTAAGAGTTATGTAGAGGAAGCTGGAGACCCTTATAAACAACAAATTGAAGATTGTTCATTATTGATAATAAATGAGTTAGAAAAATATTTAGGTCACAGCAACTCCTATACTCTGTCTTATCAAAGTAGAGTTGGTCCTGTTGAATGGTTGAAGCCTTACACAGAAGAGGTTTTAGAAGAACTTGGGAAGTCTAGAGTTAATGATTTGATTGTGGTTCCCATAAGTTTTGTTGGAGAGCATATTGAAACACTTCAAGAAATTGATATTGAATATAAAGAAATTGCTGAAAAAGCTGGTATTAAAAACTTTCGCAGAGTTAAAGCTTTAAATACTCATCCTACATTTATTGAGGGTCTTAGTGATCTAGTAGTTTCTTCTTTAGAAGGTCCTTTAGTTAATATTGAAGAAGCTTCGCAATTGCCTGAAAAAGTTAAACTTTATCCCCAAGAGAAATGGCAATGGGGTTGGAATAATAGTTCTGAAGTTTGGAATGGAAGAGTTGCTATGATAGTTTTCTTGATACTTTTTATTGAACTTCTTTCAGGCTCTGGGCCCCTACATAGGATAGGAATTTTATAAAGATAAATTTATAATTTTATTAAAAAATTTCAATTTTAATGAAAGATTTTTGAATAAATTTCTGACATAACATTTCTAAATGAGGCAAAAGTTTTTGATTAAGTTTAATATTTATAGTAATTATTGAATTTCTTTAGTGACTCTTACTTCGAGATCCTTTTCAAAAGGTAGTTCAAAAAATGAAAAACCAGTTTGGATAACTGGTGCGGATGCACTAATGGATTCTTTAAAAATTCATGGGGTAAAGGTCATATTTGGATATCCTGGAGGAGCCATATTACCAATATATGACGCAGTTCATAAGGCAGAACAAGATGGTTGGTTAAAGCACTATATGGTGAGACATGAACAAGGAGGTTCTCATGCAGCTGATGGATATGCAAGATCTACGGGTGAAGTAGGAGTATGTTTTGGAACCTCGGGTCCAGGTGCAACAAATTTGGTTACTGGAATTGCAACTGCTCAAATGGATTCAGTCCCTCTTGTAGTCGTTACAGGTCAAGTTCCAAGACACGCTATTGGGACTGATGCTTTCCAAGAAACTGATATTTTTGGCATAACTCTTCCAATAGTTAAACACTCATGGGTAATAAGAGATCCTTCAGACATCGCGAAGGTAGTTTCAGAAGCTTTTTTTATCGCCTCTTCTGGGAGACCTGGCCCTGTATTAATTGATATACCCAAAGATGTAGGTCAAGAATTTTTTAATTACCAAAGAGTTTTGCCAGGTGAAATTATTCCAAAGGGATTCAAAAGAAATGGAGATATAAATGATTGCGATATCAAAAAAGCCATTAAATTAATTGAGAAGTCTGAGAGACCTCTTCTTTATGTTGGCGGAGGGGCAATATCCTCAGGAGCACATGATGAGATAAGAACTTTGGCGAATAATTATCAAATACCAGTAACTACTACCTTAATGGGGAAGGGTGCTTTTGATGAAAAAGATAACTTATCAGTTGGGATGTTAGGTATGCACGGAACTGCTTATGCAAATTTTGCCGTTACTGAATGTGATCTTTTAGTAGCTATTGGAGCTAGATTTGATGATAGAGTGACTGGGAAATTAGATTCTTTTGCTCCTAATGCAAAGGTTATTCATATAGATATTGATCCAGCAGAAGTTAATAAAAACAGACGTGTAGATGTTGCAATCGTCTCTGATGTTTCAAAAGCGGTTCGCAAAATTAATGAAAAATCTTTTGATAACAAATTTTCTTTTAAGACGAAGAACTGGCTAGAAAAAATAGATTTCTGGAAAAATAAACATCCTCTATATGAACCGCCTGAAGAAGGAGAAATTTATCCTCAGGAAGTTCTCTTGAAAGTTAGGGAACTTTCACCAGAAGCTTATGTAACAACTGACGTTGGACAGCATCAGATGTGGGCTGCTCAATATCTTAGAAATTCTCCAAGAAAATGGATTAGTAGTGCAGGCTTAGGAACTATGGGTTTTGGATTGCCAGCGGCAATTGGAGTGAAGGCAGCTTTACCTAATTCAGATGTAATTTGTATAGCAGGAGATGCAAGTATTTTAATGAATATTCAAGAATTAGGAACTTTATCTCAATATGATCTAAATGTTAAATTGATTATTATAAATAATCGCTGGCAAGGTATGGTAAGACAATGGCAGGAAAGTTTCTATGATGAAAGATATTCCTCATCTGATATGAGTTGTGGTGAGCCTGATTTTGTAAAACTTGCTGAGTCTTTTGGAGTTAAAGGATACTTAATTTCTGATAGAAAACAATTACAGAATGAATTAAAAAATGCGCTTAACCATGATGGCCCTGCCTTGATTAATATTCTTGTCAGAAGAGGTGAAAATTGTTATCCAATGGTTCCTCCTGGGAAAAGTAATGCTCAAATGGTTGGATATGTTAATTGTAAAGACTAATTTTTCTGAATTCATTATTTTGAAAAATTAACTTTAAGATTATTTAAAAACTTAGATATTCCTGAATTGAAAAAATTCTCAAAATTTTTAATTATAATCTCCTTGATTGTTCTTAATCCTGTAATAGTTAACTCGGCTGAAATTCTTCAAATTAAGAATTCAAATACTATTTTGGTGGGAGATCAAAATAGAAATTTAACTATTGGATTATTTTGTGTGGATGTAAAAGAAAATGATGAGCTTGAAGCAACTAATTTACTTAAGAGTGAATTCCCAAGGGGAAGCAAAGTGAAAATAAAACCTTTTGGTTTCAAAGAGAATGTTTTGTTAGCTAAAGTTTTTAACATTAAAGGTACTAAGGAGATGACCGAATTATTAGTCGCTAAAGACTTAACTAATGAAATTTGTTCAAGTTAATTATCTCTATGAGCAAATAAAATTCCATTGTCTCGAGATTGTTTTGCTTCTTCTCCAGGAATAAAATTCATTTTTTAATTTGTATGTGCATAAATTTGAGATATCTATATTTGTATTAGGAATATTCTCATTTAAAAGTTGTCTATACGCAGATTTTTTAAGATCAATTTGATACAAGTTTTGCTCTTTAAAATGACTTAAATCACTAGAACAAAGATCTTTTTCAGTTTTTGTCAAATAGAATGATATGTCTTTATTTTCGGCCTTTCTATAAAATTCTTTAAGTGTCATTATATCAACTAGATAATATTCCTTAGAAATCGCTGGTCCTATTGCAACAAGTAAGTCATCTTTAGATGTCCCAAAGTTATCGAAAATTTTAACCATATTTTTTATTATTTTTTTTTCTAAACCTTTTCTCCCACAATGCAAGTTCGCTACCTTTCTTGTCCTTTTATCTGCAAAAAATATTGGCATACAATCAGCGGTGTAAACCCACAAGTTTTGATTGCATTTGTTACTAACAAGACCATCTGCATCAGTCTTAATCCTTTTTTCCGAATCAGATCCAAATGCTATCACGTTACTGTGAATTTGATTGGGAACACAATTAATGTAATTTGTATTAAAGTGATTGCCTAATAATTGAAGAAATTTCTCAGAGCTTGAATTTGTAAAAAATGCATGTTTGAAATTATTTTGACTAAGGATAGGTGATGAATAATACTCAAATTTTTTGTTTTGAATAAAAATTTTAGCTTTTGAGAAATAATTTTCTTTGTAAGGAATTGTTCCTGCTCCTAAACTTAATTTATGAAATTAATTCAACATCTCTCAAGATCCAGAATCCTGCAAATTTTTCGATGTATGGCGTTGACTGTATGGAAATAAATTGATAACCAAAAGAATTTTTTTTATTATCTAAAAACTTTGTTCTCAAAATATTTGCATCTTTTTCTGGTAGATCAGTCACTAGCCAATTATCGTCTTCTAAAGCTTCAAGTATGAGTTGGGTCTTATTGATGACTAATTTAATAGGTTCTAAACAACTGAACCATGCAGAGAGTGCTAAAGATCTATCTTTGCTAAAAAGCCTCAATCCTGGAACTAAGTTATTATCATCTAAATCTTGCTGAATTGGGAAAATATTTCCAAATTCCATTGGCCAATTCTCTGCTGATTTTAATTCGCCAATTGATATTTCAGAGATAGTTAAAGCATCACCCCTTACTGCTTCTGGTAGAGGCTTAGGAGGGTTTTCCATCTTAGACGTAAAAGTGGGAGCTAATACACCCCTCACATAACCTTTTTCCTTTGGATAAATCTCTTTTTCAAGAAATTCGATCCTATCTAATAAATCGTAAGTTCTCCTACTTACGAGAGCCTCAATACTTACGGCCTCCAGGGATTTCTTAATGATCGACTTCATTGATGACCTCCAGAATCGAACTATTGAAGGTCGCGCCCACCCTTGTTTTTTTGCTTCATTTATTGCTTCATTTAGTGCCTTTGTAAGCCAAACTGAATTAACTTCATTGGCAGGGCATTTTTTATTCCAAAGAAAAATATCTTCTGTCTTATAACTTCTTGTAGAGCAAATAATTAACTCCCACCTTTTTTTTCCATTTAATTCAATAATTGGCCTTGAGTAAAAGTCTAATTCCCAATCTGAAATTTTTAATTTAAGACTTGACTCCATTTTTTTATTTATGTTCATTTATCTTGTTCTTTTTTATCGAAGAGTGCTTTAGTTTTTAGTGCTCTCTCTTTGGCTTCATGCATAACTTTTTGTTTGTCAATAATTAATTCTCCCGCAGAGTTTTCTAAGAGTGCTGTATTAAGACCAATGCGGCCTTTTTCGAGGTCAATTTCAGATATTAAAGCTTTAATGATTTCCCCTTCTCTAAAAACTTCTCTTAGAGAACGAATCGATCCATTTGTTAGTGAGGATTGATGAAGAAGTCCACTAGCTCCACCTAAATCAATAAAGAAACCATATGGCTTTACAGCTAAAACTTCTCCTTCAATTAATTGACCTAATTCTAGACTTGTAAGTTTAGAGACTAATGATGCTTTCTTTTCAGAGAGAACTAATTTTCTGGATTCTGGATTTACTTCAAGAAAGGCTACTTTTAAAGTTTTGCCAACAAAAGATTGATAATCTTGACCATCTTCAAGTTGGGATCTTGGAATGAATCCTCTCAAACCATCTACATCACAAGTGAGCCCACCTCTGTTGAATCCATTAATTAAAACGTTAATTAATTCTCCATTTTTTGCGGTATTTGATACCTTCTCCCAGCTTTGCCTGAGAATTAATGCCCGAGCGCTCACTGTTACCATCCCATCTGCATTTTGTTCTTTGATAACCAAAACTTCCATTTCAATGCCAATAGAAAACTTTTCTTTAAAGTTAGTTATAACACCCAAGCCACATTCCTTTTTTGGCATATAACCAGGTGCTTTCCCACCAATGTCAACGTATAGTCCATCACTTTCGATTGCTATAACTTTACCTGTAATTGTTTCTCCTGTAGCCCCTATAGGCTCATTTGCATTTAAAGCCTCCAAAAAAGCACTTTCATCAAAATCGAATTCATCAACTGTTCTTTCTAATTGAAAATCTTTGTTTTGCTCAGAAAAATTAAAGGGTGTATTTAAGTCATGTTGAGTTAAATCTTGTTGAGAAATATCAAAATTCTTGATGTTTTCATCACTATCCTCAATTTCTTTCGCTGAATCATCTTTATTGATTTGAGGTTTTATTGCAATATTTTCTTTTTTAATTTCATCTTGCGAATTGGTTTTCTCAATATATGTTTCTTGAGATTTTTTTGGAGTATCTTTCTTGCTTATGTGAAGTACCTGAAGAGGTTTTTTATTGCCCTTTGGTTGGATGTTATCTTGGGCATTTTTATTACTGACTCCCATCGTAGGTAAAATAAGAATAATTAATTATTAACATACTCTAAATGTTAGTACTCAAAATTTAAATTAATGAACTTTAAACCAATACCTAATAAATTTGAATATTTAAATTGGCAAGAAATCGAGAGAGTTGCAAAAAACAAAAGATCGACAGTGATATGGCCATTCGGTGCTGTTGAGCAACATGGACCTCATTTACCTCTTGCTACAGATAGTATTTTTGTTGATGAAATTATGAGCGAAGTTTTTAAATTATTCCCTTCCGATATTCCATTAAAAAAACTTCCAACTCAATATATTGGGTTTTCTCCAGAACATAAGGGCTTTGCCGGGACAATTTCACTTTCATCAAATTTAATAACATCAATGGTTAAAGAAGTTGGAGGTCAATTATCTGAAATGGGTTTTAAAAGATTGATATTGATTAATGGACATGGAGGTCAAATTTCACTTCTAAATACAGCGGCAAGAGAACTAAGAAGCTTCGCACCTGGGATGGCAGTTTTCCCTTGTTTCTTATGGAGTGGTGTTAATGGATTAAGTGAATTGTTAACAAAAACTGAAAACGAGGATGGGCTTCATGCTTCTTTAGCCGAAACAAGTCTGATGCTAGCTTTAAAACCAGAATTAGTAGGTGATGAACGCCCAAATGAGAGCATGAATGGACAGATTCCAGAAGGTTGGAGTCTAGAGGGGAATGCGCCATTTGCTTGGCTTACTGACGACTTCAGTAAATCAGGTGTTATCGGGGATAGCAGAGGAGCAAATGAGTCTTTAGGAAAAAATTTAAAGAAGTTATTGATTAATCATTGGTTCAAATTGATTATGAATCTGATGCAATCAGATTGGCCAAACAATTCCTAAACAAGTTTTAGTTAAAAATGTGACTTAACAATTGAAACTATTTTCATGATATTTAAATAAACTCTCTATAATCATGTAATATTCATGCATAATGAGCTAAAGATTACTGACATGCAAACTCTAGAATCAAATAAAAAAACTATTGAAGAATCGACTAATCCGATTTCTTTAGATTTGCCCGACTTTACTACAGATTCTTATAAGGATGCATATAGCAGAATAAATGCAATTGTTATAGAGGGGGAGCAAGAAGCTCATGATAATTACATTTCAATAGCAACTTTAATTCCAAATGAATTAGAGGAGTTAACTAAATTGGCGAGAATGGAAATGAAGCATAAAAAAGGTTTTACTGCATGTGGAAGAAACTTAGGTGTAGTTGCTGATATGGAATTTGCAAAAAAATTCTTTTCTAAATTACATGGCAATTTTCAAGTTGCTCTTGAAAAAGGAAATTTAACAACATGTCTTTTAATACAAGCTATCTTAATTGAAGCATTTGCAATTTCTGCTTATAACGTCTACATAAGAGTTGCAGATCCTTTTGCAAAAAAAATAACAGAGGGAGTGGTTAAAGATGAATATCTTCATTTAAATTATGGTCAAGAGTGGCTTAAAGAGAATCTATCTACATGCAAAGACGAATTAATGGAAGCTAACAAGGTTAATCTTCCTTTAATTAAAAAGATGTTAGATGAAGTAGCAGATGACGCATCAGTTTTAGCTATGGACAGAGAAGAATTAATGGAAGAATTTATGATTGCTTATCAAGATACCTTGATGGAAATAGGTCTAGATAATAGAGAAATTGCAAGAATGGCTATGGCAGCTATCGTCTAATTACATTTCTAATAAATTAAGGATTTTAATAATTAATCAATCCTATTTAAGTAGTTACCTCTGTGCTATTGTTCATAACATCGTTTAGAAACCATTTATAAATTTTAAATGTTTGGGTTAATAGGCCACTCAACTAGTTTTGAAGATGCAAAAAGAAAAGCCTCGATGTTAGGCTTTGATCATATTGCTGATGGCGACTTGGATGTTTGGTGTACAGCTCCTCCTCAGCTTGTTGAAAATGTAGAAGTTAAGAGTGCTACTGGAATATCTATTGAAGGTTCTTATATAGATTCGTGCTTTGTTCCTGAAATGCTTTCTAGGTTTAAAACTGCTAGAAGAAAAGTACTAAATGCTATGGAACTAGCTCAAAAAAAAGGGATTAATATTACCGCTTTAGGAGGATTTACTTCTATTATTTTTGAGAATTTTAATCTTCTACAGCATAAACAAATTAGAAATACTTCATTAGAATGGGAAAGGTTTACTACTGGCAATACTCATACCGCCTGGGTTATTTGTAAGCAACTAGAAATAAATGCGCCTCGCATTGGGATAGACCTTAAAAAAGCAACTGTTGCTGTAATTGGTGCTACGGGTGATATTGGTAGTGCGGTTTGTAGATGGCTTATAAATAAGACTGGGATTTCAGAACTTCTTATGGTAGCAAGACAACAAGAACCACTAGCGCTGTTACAAAAAGAATTAGATGGTGGCACCGTAA
>QCQK01000013.1 GCA_003209565.1 Prochlorococcus sp. AG-449-J16
CTCAGATGTATGTGACATGCAGATTAATAAATAAGGAGACAGGGGAAATCAAAGAACAAGAAGTATTTATTGGAGAATTACCGTTAATGACCGAAAGAGGAACTTTCATTATTAATGGTGCCGAAAGAGTTATTGTTAATCAAATTGTTAGAAGTCCAGGAGTATATTTCAAAGATGAACAAGATAAAAATGGTCGAAGAACTTACAATGCGAGTGTTATCCCTAACAGGGGTGCATGGTTAAAATTTGAGACTGACAAAAATAATTTACTTTATGTAAGAGTTGATAAAACTAGAAAAATTAATGCCCATGTTCTTATGAGAGCAATGGGACTTTCTGATAATGATGTAGTTGATAAGCTAAGGCATCCTGAGTTTTATCAAAATTCGATTGATTCAGCAAATGACGAGGGTATAAATTCAGAAGATCAGGCCTTACTTGAGCTATACAAGAAGCTACGTCCTGGTGAACCTCCCTCTGTCTCCGGTGGACAACAGCTATTACAAAGTAGATTTTTTGATCCCAAAAGATATGATTTAGGGAGAGTTGGTAGATATAAAATAAACAAAAAATTAAGGCTTACAGTACCAGATGATGTGAGAACTCTTACTCATGAAGATGTTCTTTCTACGATTGATTACTTAATTAACCTAGAACTAGATATCGGTGGGGCGAGTTTAGATGATATTGACCACCTTGGTAATCGAAGGGTTAGATCTGTGGGGGAACTTCTTCAAAATCAAGTGAGGGTTGGACTTAACCGTTTAGAGAGAATTATCAAAGAAAGAATGACTGTTGGCGAAACCGACTCTCTTACTCCAGCTCAACTTGTTAATCCTAAACCTTTGGTAGCAGCTATTAAGGAGTTTTTTGGCTCTAGTCAATTAAGTCAATTCATGGATCAAACTAATCCTTTGGCTGAATTGACTCATAAAAGAAGGATCTCAGCCTTAGGTCCTGGAGGTTTGACAAGAGAAAGAGCAGGATTTGCGGTAAGAGATATTCATCCTTCTCATTATGGAAGATTATGTCCTATTGAAACTCCTGAAGGTCCTAATGCAGGACTTATTAATTCTTTAGCTACCCACGCCAGAGTAAATGAGTATGGTTTTATTGAAACTCCTTTTTGGGAAGTAAATAATGGCAAAGTAATTAAGGAAGGTAATCCTGTTTATCTTTCTGCTGACTTAGAAGATGAATGCAGGGTTGCTCCAGGAGATGTGGCAACTGATAAAGATGGAAATATACTCGCAAACTTAATTCCAGTAAGATATAGACAAGATTTTGAAAAGGTCCCTCCTCACCAAGTTGATTATGTTCAGCTTTCTCCTGTTCAAGTAATTTCTGTTGCGACTTCGCTTATTCCATTTTTAGAACATGATGATGCGAATAGGGCTCTTATGGGATCAAATATGCAACGCCAAGCTGTTCCATTGCTTAGACCGGAACGCCCTTTAGTTGGTACAGGTTTAGAGTCACAAGTTGCCAGAGATTCGGGGATGGTTCCAATAACAAAAGTTAATGGAATTGTATCTTATGTAGATGCTAATGAGATTGTTGTAAAAGATGGGGACGGTAATGAACATTTTCATTATCTTCAAAAATATCAAAGATCAAATCAAGATACCTGCCTAAATCAAAGACCAATAGTGCAAATTGGAGATCAAGTTATTTCTGGGCAAGTGTTAGCTGATGGATCGGCATGTGAAGGAGGTGAAATAGCGTTAGGCCAAAATGTTTTAATCGCATATATGCCATGGGAAGGCTATAACTACGAAGATGCAATTCTGGTAAGTGAAAGGATGGTAACTGATGATTTATATACATCTGTACATATTGAAAAATATGAAATTGAGGCAAGGCAAACCAAGTTGGGCCCTGAAGAAATCACTAGAGAGATTCCCAATATATCTGAGGAAAGTTTAAATAATCTTGATGAAATGGGAATAATTAGAATTGGTGCTTTTGTTGAGAGTGGAGATATCCTAGTTGGAAAAGTTACTCCAAAAGGGGAATCAGACCAACCACCTGAAGAAAAACTTTTGAGAGCTATTTTCGGAGAAAAAGCTAGAGATGTCAGAGATAATTCCCTGAGGGTCCCCAAGACTGAAAAGGGAAGAGTTCTAGATGTTCGTATTTATACCAGAGAACAAGGCGATGAGTTGCCTCCTGGAGCTAATATGGTTGTTCGAGTTTATGTCGCCCAGAGAAGGAAAATACAAGTTGGCGATAAAATGGCTGGAAGGCATGGTAATAAAGGAATTATTAGCAGAATCTTACCTAGAGAAGATATGCCTTATTTACCTGATGGAACGCCGGTAGACATTGTTCTTAATCCTTTGGGAGTTCCTAGCAGGATGAATGTAGGTCAAGTTTTTGAATTATTGATGGGTTGGGCGGCTTCTAACTTAAATTGCAGAGTTAAGGTTGTCCCATTTGATGAAATGTATGGCCCTGAAAAATCACATCAAACTGTTCAGGCATTTTTAGAGGAGGCTTCCAAACAGCCAGGTAAAGCATGGGTTTATAATCCTGAAGATCCTGGAAAGTTGTTACTCAAAGATGGAAGAACAGGAGAAGCCTTTGATCAGCCAGTTGCGGTTGGATACTCTCACTTTCTTAAATTAGTTCATTTGGTAGATGATAAAATTCATGCTAGGTCTACGGGACCATACTCTCTTGTAACACAACAACCATTGGGTGGTAAAGCTCAGCAGGGAGGACAAAGGCTTGGAGAAATGGAAGTGTGGGCACTTGAAGCCTATGGAGCCGCTTATACTCTTCAAGAATTATTGACAGTTAAATCTGATGATATGCAAGGAAGGAATGAAGCTCTTAATGCAATCGTAAAAGGCAAACCAATCCCTAGGCCCGGTACTCCTGAGTCATTTAAGGTTTTAATGAGAGAATTACAATCTCTTGGTCTAGATATAGGGGTTTATACAGATGAAGGTAAAGAAGTGGATTTAATGCAAGATGTAAATCCGAGAAGGAATACTCCATCGAGACCTACTTACGAATCCCTAGGCACCTCTGAATATGAAGAAGATTAAAGACTCAATTAAAAATTTTTAATTTAAATTACCCAAAAATGACAAACAGCAACTTAAGAACTGAAAATCACTTTGACTACGTCAAAATCTCAATAGCTTCTCCTCAAAGAATAATGGATTGGGGACAGAGGACATTACCTAATGGACAAGTGGTGGGTGAAGTTACGAAACCTGAAACTATCAATTACAGGACACTTAAACCAGAGATGGATGGTTTGTTTTGTGAAAAGATTTTTGGACCATCTAAAGATTGGGAATGCCATTGTGGTAAGTATAAAAGAGTTAGACATAGAGGGATTGTTTGTGAGAGATGTGGAGTAGAGGTCACTGAAAGTAGAGTTAGAAGACATAGGATGGGTTATATAAAACTTGCTGCTCCAGTTTCCCATGTCTGGTATTTGAAAGGAATTCCTAGTTACGTGGCAATTCTTCTGGATATTCCACTCAGAGATGTAGAACAAATAGTTTATTTTAATTGTTACGTTGTTTTAGATCCAGGGGATCATAAAGAACTCAAATATAAGCAATTACTTACTGAGGATGAATGGCTGGAAATTGAAGATGAAATTTATGCTGAAGATTCAACTATTGAAAATGAGCCGTTCGTTGGTATTGGTGCTGAGGCTCTAAAGCAATTACTTGAAGACCTAGATCTAAATCAGGTTGCTGAGGAGCTTAGAGAAGAAATTACTAATAGTAAGGGCCAGAAAAGAGCAAAACTTATCAAAAGGATCAGAGTAATTGATAACTTCATCGCAACTAATGCTAAACCGGAATGGATGGTCTTAGATGCAATTCCAGTTATACCTCCAGATCTTAGACCTATGGTTCAGCTTGATGGGGGGAGATTCGCAACTTCAGATTTGAATGATCTCTATAGAAGAGTTATAAATAGAAATAATAGATTAGCAAGACTTCAAGAAATCTTAGCTCCTGAAATTATAGTCAGAAATGAAAAAAGAATGCTGCAGGAAGCAGTAGATGCACTTATAGATAATGGAAGGAGGGGAAGGACTGTTGTCGGGGCAAATAATAGAGCACTCAAGTCTCTTAGCGACATCATTGAGGGAAAACAAGGAAGGTTTAGACAAAATCTTCTTGGTAAGCGCGTTGACTATTCAGGAAGATCTGTCATTGTCGTAGGTCCCAAATTAAAAATGCATCAGTGTGGTCTACCAAAAGAAATGGCGCTTGAGCTTTTTCAACCTTTTGTTATTCATAGATTAATTCGTCAAAATATTGTTAACAACATTAAAGCTGCAAAAAAATTAATACAAAAAGCTGATGATGAAGTTATGCAAGTACTTCAGGAAGTTATTGACGGTCACCCAATTCTTTTAAATAGAGCACCTACTCTACATCGATTAGGAATTCAAGCTTTCGAGCCAAAATTAGTTGGAGGTAGAGCGATACAACTTCATCCTTTAGTTTGTCCTGCATTTAATGCTGACTTTGATGGAGATCAAATGGCAGTTCATGTTCCATTAGCTTTAGAGGCGCAGACTGAAGCTCGTATGCTCATGTTAGCTAGTAATAATATTCTCTCTCCAGCTACTGGTGAACCAATTGTAACTCCATCACAAGATATGGTTTTGGGTTCTTATTACCTGACAGCTTTACAACCAAATTATCAAAAACCAAATTTTGGAGATAATAATACTACTTTCGCTTCACTTGAAGATGTCATTTTTGCTTTTGAAGACAAAAGACTAAGCCTACATGAATGGGTATGGGTTAGATTTAATGGAGAAGTTGAAGATGAAGACGAAATGAGTACCCCACAAAAAACTGAAGACTTAGAGGATGGTTCTAGATTAGAAATATGGAATTTAAGAAGAGACAGATTTGACTCACAGAATAATTTAATAAGTAGATTTGTTTTGACAACCGTAGGAAGAGTAGTGATGAACTATACCATCATTGATTCTGTATCTAAAACGTAACCTTTAAAAACTATTTTTCACTTATTTAAAAAATCATGACATCATCTAAGCCTAAAAAGACATCTAGAGTTCGTAAAACTTCTAAAAACTCAAAAAAGAATAATCCAGTTACAATGCCTGCTTTATCTAAAACGCCTCCATCATTTAAGAATAAAGTAGTTGATAAGAAAGCCTTGAAAAATTTAGTATCTTGGGCTTATAAAACTCACGGTACTGCTATAACTGCTGCAATGGCAGATAATTTAAAGGATTTGGGATTTAAATATGCTACCCAAGCTGCTGTTTCTATTTCTGTAGATGACTTGAAAGTTCCCGAGGCCAAACAGGATTTGATAGGACAAGCTGAAGAGCAAATATCTGCAACCGAAGAATGTTATAGACTTGGTGAAATTACAGAAGTTGAGAGACACACAAAAGTTATTGATACTTGGACTGAAACTAATGAGAGATTAGTAGATGCCGTTAAAAATAATTTTAATCAAAATGATCCTCTAAATTCAGTTTGGATGATGGCTAATTCAGGTGCAAGGGGAAATATGTCGCAAGTAAGACAACTTGTTGGTATGAGAGGATTGATGGCTAATCCTCAAGGAGAAATCATTGACCTGCCAATAAGAACTAACTTTAGAGAAGGACTCACTGTTACTGAATATGTAATTTCTTCTTATGGAGCAAGGAAAGGTTTGGTGGATACAGCCTTAAGGACTGCCGATTCTGGTTATTTGACTAGAAGATTGGTTGATGTAGCTCAAGATGTAATTGTTAGAGAAGAAGATTGTGGAACAGAAAGATCAATAGTTGTTGAGGCGGAAGATGGCAAATTTGGAGCAAGACTGCTTGGTAGGCTAACTGCAGAAGATATTTTAGATTCTGAAGAAAATTTAATTATTCCTCAAAATACTGCTATAGATCCATTACTTTCAGGCAAAATTGAGTCAGCATCTATTACAAAGGTAAAAATAAGATCCCCATTAACATGCGAAGCTAATAGATCAGTTTGCAGGAGATGTTACGGATGGGCTTTGGCTCATAATCATCTTGTTGACTTAGGTGAAGCAGTGGGAATAATTGCTGCTCAATCTATTGGAGAACCAGGAACTCAATTAACAATGAGAACTTTCCATACTGGAGGTGTATCAACGGCTGAAAGTGGAGTTGTGAGATCAAAGATTTCTGGTAAAGTTGAATTTAGCTCAAAAGCAAAGGTTAGAGGTTATCGCACTCCTCATGGCGTAGAAGCTAAACAAGCGGAAGTTGATTTTATTTTAAAAATAGTTCCTCAGGGAAATAATTCTAATAAAGCTCAAAAAATTGAGGTTTCGAGTGGATCGCTTTTATTTGTTGATGATGGTGAAGAAATTAATTCTGATATAACAGTCGCTCAGATCCTTGCTGGTGCAGTGAAAAAGAGCGTTGAAAAAGCAACAAAAGATGTAATCTGCGATTTGGCTGGCCAAGTTATGTACGATAAAGTTATTCAACCAAAGGAGGTAACAGATAGACAAGGAAATATTACATTAAAAGCTCAAAGATTAGGTAGAATGTGGGTTTTAGCCGGTGATGTTTATAATTTACCACCCAATGCAAGGCCAGTTGTTTCATCTGGAAAGTCTGTAGATGAAGGTACTGTTTTAGCAGAGGCAAGTCAATCAAGTGAGTTTGGAGGACAAGTCCGATTAAGAGAATCAATAGGAGATTCAAGGGAAGTTCAGATTGTTACTACTTCAATGTCTTTAAGTAACTTTAAATTAATTGAAGAAAATACGCACTCAGGCCAAATATATAATTTGGAATCTAGTGATGGAACCTCTTATCGTTTGAACATTTCCCCAGGGAGTAAAATAAGTAATGGTGAAGTCATAGCAGATCTAACAGATGAAAGGTTCCGTACAAAAACTGGAGGCTTAGTAAAATATTCGCCGGAATTAAGTATTAAAAAAGCAAGATCATCTAAAAATGGTTTTGAAGTTAGCCAAGGTGGAACATTGCTTTGGATCCCCCAAGAAACGCATGAAATTAATAAAGATATATCTCTTCTAATGATTGAAGATATGAAATGGATTGAAGCAGGAACAGAAGTTGTAAAAGATATTTTTAGTCAAACATCAGGAATCGTTACGGTTACTCAGAAAAATGATATTCTTCGTGAAATAACTGTAAGAAATGGAACTTTTCATGAATGCGACGATGAAGAAGTTTTAAATAGATTTACAGAAGAAGGCAATCTGGTAAATCCAGGTGAAAAGATTATGGAAGGAATTGATAATCAAGAAATTCTATTCGTCCAAAAATTAGAGACTTCTAAATGTAGGGGCTTATTATTAAGAACTGTGGAAGAATTTGCTATCCCTAATCAAGCAGAATTACCTGAATTAACACATGTTAATCAGGAAAAAGGACCACATTTAGGTTTAAAAGCTATCCAAAGGCTTACCTATAAAGACGGTGAATTGATTAAATCAGTTGAAGGAGTTGAATTGCTTAGAACACATTTAAGCGTAGAAAGCTTTAATGCAACTCCTCAAATGACTATTGATGTTGAGTCAATTGAAGACAAAAATGACGAATCAATTAATAGGCTGAATTTAGTAATATTAGAATCTATTCTTGTAAGAAGAGATACGATATCTGACTCCAGTCATGGTTCAACACATACAGAGTTGCAAGTTAAAAATAATCAAATGGTTAAAGCAGGTGACGTAATAGCTACAACTCAAATTCTTTGTAAAGAGAAGGGGTTGGTCCAATTGCCGAATGTTACAGACGGAGAACCTATAAGGAGGTTAATCGTTGAAAGAGAACAAGATAAGATTAATATTAAAATTAGTGATAAAGCACTTGTTAAAGTTGGTGACCGTGTAGTTGATGGTGATTCTATAAGTAAATCTGAAAAATCAACTTCTTGTGGAGAAATCGAAGAAATTTCTAGTAATTCAGTAACCTTAAGACTTGGCAGGCCTTATATGGTTTCTCCTGATTCAGTTCTTCATGTTAAAGATGGAGATTTAGTTCTTAGAGGCGATGGTTTAGCTTTACTTGTTTTTGAAAGGCAGAAAACTGGAGATATTGTTCAGGGATTGCCTAGAATTGAAGAATTATTAGAAGCTAGAAGACCAAGAGATTCTGCAGTGTTATGTAAAAAATCTGGAATTGTTCAGATTAAAAAAGGTAATGATGAAGAATCAGTTTCTTTATCGGTTATTGAAAAAGATGACTTTGTTAATGAATATCAACTATTAATTGGAAAAAATATAATGGTTAGTGATGGACAACAAGTTGAAGGTGGAGAAATCTTAACTGATGGTCCAATTAATCCGCATGAATTATTAGATTGTTACTTCAACGATTTAAAAGATCAAAAGCCTTTAATTGATGCTGCTCGCGAATCAATAGCAAAATTACAAAGAAGTATGGTAGGTGAAGTCCAAAACGTATATAAGTCACAAGGTGTCGCGATCGATGATAAGCACATTGAGGTAATTGTGAGACAGATGACAAGTAAGGTCCGTATCGAAGATGCAGGAGATACTACTCTTTTGCCTGGCGAACTCATTGAGTTAAGGCAAGTAGAAGATACAAACCAAGCAATGGCAATAACAGGAGGAGCTCCAGCAGAATTCACTCCAGTTTTATTGGGTATTACTAAAGCCTCTCTAAATACAGATAGCTTTATATCAGCAGCATCATTCCAAGAAACCACTAGGGTCCTCACAGAAGCCGCAATTGAAGGAAAATCTGATTGGTTAAGAGGTTTAAAAGAAAATGTTATCATTGGTAGATTAATACCTGCAGGTACTGGTTTTAGTGGCTTTGTTGAGGAATTAGCCTCAGAGGCTGGCCCTCATCCTGATATCCTTTCAGAAGAATCTGGTGGATATAGAAGAGCACAGAACTTGAGGCCAGATTATACAGTTGAGATGCCGCAATCACCTGCTGTAAGTTCTACTGCAATACTTGATGATCCTAGTGATGAAGATTTAGAGACTACTCGAAACCGACATGGAATCGATCCTTCTTCCAGTAATTTTGCTGCTTTTGCGAGACCTAGTGCTGAGAATCAATTTTCTGAAGATCAGCTACCGGATCCTGCAGCGTTGGAGAATTTACAAGAGGAGGGACTTCTCTCTGATGAATAAATATTATCCATTATTACTTTTAATGACTAGAATGAATTCTCTAATTAGTAAGTGATGATTAAGCCTGAGATTGTCCCCAAAAGAAAATTACCTCGTTATGGATTCCATAATTATAATGAAAGACTTAATGGAAGGATGGCGATGATAGGATTTATTGCGCTGATTCTTACAGAATTCTTTCTTAAACATGGTTTACTGTTATGGTGAAGTTAGTCTTGTACTAAATAATCAATAATTTGAAAAATCTTCTTGGAAGTAGTATTAAAGATTTAGAAAATATAGCTCTTGATTATGGTCAGGCTGCTTTTAGAGGCCGCCAAATCTATAATTGGATTTATAACTATAGAAATAAGAGGAAAAATATTGATCAAATAGCAGTCCTACCTTTGGATTTTAGAGAGAAATTAAAGAATGATGGTTTTAAAGTAAGTGAACTTAATCTTCAAGAAAAAAACTTGTCAAATGATGGTACTTTAAAGTTGTTATTATCTACAAGTGACAATGAGAGTATTGAATGCGTGGGCATTCCAACTGAAAAAAGACTAACTGCGTGTCTTTCTAGTCAAATTGGATGTCCTATGGACTGCAAATTTTGCGCAACTGGAAAGGAGGGTTTGAAGAGATCTTTAAAAGCAAGTGAAATACTAGATCAAATTTTATTTATTGAAAATGAACTGAATAGAAAAGTAACCAATATTGTTTTCATGGGTATGGGTGAGCCCTTATTGAATATTGAGCACTTGCTTTTATCAATTAGATCAATAAATGAGGATTTTCAGATTAGTCAGAGAAAGATAACTGTAAGCACTGTTGGAGTACCAAAAATGATAAATAAATTATCAAAAAAGTCTTTTCAAATCTTGAACAATTGTCAATTTACATTAGCAATAAGCTTACATGCTTCAAATCAAAAAATAAGAGAAATGATAATCCCAAGTGCAAAAAATTACCATATCAAAAATATAATTGAAGACTGTAGGCAATATGTAAAAGATACTGGCCGGAGGATAAGTTTTGAATATTTAATGCTAAGTGGTGTAAATGATAAATTAGAACACGCCAATGAATTGAGTAATTTGCTAAGAGGTTTTCAATGCCACGTAAATTTAATACAGTATAACCAAATTGATGAGGTTGAATTTAAACGAGTCTCTTTAAAAAATCTCCAATTATTTCAATCTAGACTTTTTAATAATGGTGTTGCTGTTAGCTTCCGAAAAAGCAGGGGTCTAGATAAAAATGCTGCATGTGGCCAGTTAAGACAAAATGCGAGAAATAATAATATTATCTAAAAATAATTTTTTAAAAGTCTCTTAAACAGGTTATTATTGACTTAATTCATATTGAATCTTTGGGATTTATTAAGACAAAAATTTTACCTTTCGCTATAGTCTCACTCTTTGGGATTGCTTTTATTGCTGTTAGCGCAAGAATTTGGTTGCCTGGAGATATGATGTCACCTGCTCCTTTGAATTAAGATTTTTACCTTCCGCAATGACAAAGAATAAGGATCTTGATAAAGATAGCTTAGCTGAAATAGCTATTGATCCAGATGTTTTAGCTAAAGAGTTGGCTTTAGAGCTTGAAATAGATCCTTTAGAACAGATTGATGAGGATGCTTTTTCAAAAGGTTTAAACATAACTCAAGAATGCAATGAAGCGTTAAAAATGCTTCAAGGTAATAGAGAAGAAAGAATACAGGGTTTAAGAATATTTTGTGAATATAGAGATCAAAGAGCATTTCCACTGTTGTTACCATTACTTGATCAACCTTGCCCTGTTGAGAGAATGAGTGCGGTATATGCTCTAGGGCGTAATCCATGTCCTTCTGCAGTTCAGAAACTTGTTAGTCTCTTGGAAACAGATGATAATGCTTATGTTAGAAGGGCTACTGCATGGAGTTTAGCTAACTATGATGACCAAACTGTTTTAGAACCGTTAATTAATGCTTTGAAGAATGATGTAGCAGCAGTAAGGTTATGGTCTTCTAGTTCTTTAGCCGAAATTGGAAATGTTTCTTCCGAAAATGCTCAATTAGCAGCAGGACAACTTTTAGTAAGTTTAAAGATAGATAATGAATCGGGAGTTAGAAGCAATTGTATTTGGTCACTCTGCAGATTGTACGGAAAATTAAACAATTCATCTCAAGAAAGTTTTATTGATGAGTGTACTAAGATTGCTCTTTTCGATAAGGAACCATCTGTTATGGAAGAGGCAAAAACTGCTTTGGATTCTATGGGGATGCAAGGTTTTTATAATTAAATTTTTTTATTTTTAACCAGAACTCAATAAAAAAATTTATTTATCAGATTTTCTATATAAAAATTAAAATAAATTAACTTGTACCAACTGAAACAAAAAAATTTCGTTATTGTATATAAAGTAAAAGTACTTAGTACTTGAATTTAATGCCTCAAAAAACATTGAGATTCAAAATTCATCAAGACGGAAGAGTTGAAGAGACTGTCGAGGGGTTCACAGGTAACTCATGCAATGAAGCTACAAAAAATCTTGAAGACGCTCTCGGTAAAGTAACAGTTAAGAATAAAACATCTGATGCTTTCATCTCTAATCAAAGTGAAAACTTAACCCAATTAAATAACGAATCTAATGTCACATTTTAGTACAATTAAAACCCAGCTTAAAGAAGCAGAGCCATTAATTAAGGCTTTAAATCAATTCGGTTATAGTATTAATCAAGAAGAAAAGTTTGTAAAAGGATATAAAGGTCAATTCACAGCCGTTGATATAAGTATGCATTTACCGGGTGATACCCAAGTTGGATTTAAATGGGATAAAAACTCTAATTCATATGAATTAGTTACTGACCTTGATTTATGGAAATTTGAAATTCCAGTAGAAAGATTTATCTCAAAAGTTACACAAATGTATGCTTATCAAACAATCATTTCTAAAACGCAAGAAGATGGATATCAAATCGTAGAGCAAAAAAATAAAAATGATGGTTCTATTGAATTGGTCTTAACCAAGTGGGAAAACTAATGTCAAGATATGGATTTTACGGATCCATTTCATAATACTGAAGATAATGTTGAGATTACAGGTTATGAGGCCGTTTTAGGTGGTCAGTTAGCCGAAAAAGCTGTATGGGTTGATGAAGCTAAGTGTATTGGTTGTCAGTACTGTGTTCACGTAGCTTCGAACACTTTCACTGTTGATGAATTTCATGGTAGAAGTCGAGCTATTAGGCAAGATGGAGATAGTTCTGATGTCATACAAGAAGCAATAGATACATGCCCCGTTGATTGTATTCATTGGGTCAATTTTGAAGAATTGGATGATTTAGAGGATAGTCTCGATAGGGATATGTTTCAAACATTTGGAAAGCCACCGAGAATGAATAAGCACTAATATCAAAAAGATGCAATATCGTAGATTTGGTAGAACCAATCTGAAGATTCCTGTTTTATCTTTAGGTGGTATGAGATTTCAAAAAAGTTGGGATCAATTAGACTTTTCTGAGGTTTCATACGAAGAACAAAATAAAGTAGAAAATATATTAGATCTTGCAACACAATATGGTTTAAGTCATGTAGAAACTGCTAAATACTATGGCACTTCTGAGGTGCAATTAGGAATGTGTTTTAAGAATAGTAAGAAAATCCCAAATATAATCCAAACAAAGATTCCACCAAATAGTGATCCGGAAATTTTTGAGCGAGATGTATTATCTAGTATTGAAAAATTGAAAGTTAAAAAAATTGATTTGTTAGCAATACATGGTATTAATACTGCTGAACATTTACATCAGGCTATTCGAGATGGAGGTTGCGTTGATATTTTGAGGAATTTTCAAAAAGAAAATTTAATTGGATCTATTGGATTCTCAACCCATGGAAAATCTTCACTTATTGAAAAGGCCATATCAACAAACTTATTTGATTATGTAAATTTGCACTGGTATTTCATTAATCAGGAAAATACAAAGGTTATTAATTTAGCCAATAAGCATGATCTTGGGGTTTTTATAATAAGTCCCACTGATAAAGGGGGACATCTTCATACTCCCTCAAGAAAAATGTTGGAATTTTGTAAACCACTTCATCCTATAGTATTTAATGATCTTTTTTGCTTGAGAAATCAAAATGTCCATACTTTGAGTGTGGGTATTGCAAAAGAGACAGATTTTGCTTTGCATTTAGAAGCTGTTTCGTTGTTATCAGAATCTGAGAACTACGTGCCTAAGATAATTAACAAATTAAGGCAGGAATCTATAAATTCCTTAGGTTTAGAGTGGCATCAAAATTGGAATAGAAATTTACCAAGTTGGGAATATACGCCGGGAAATATTAATATTCCTGTTCTGATTTGGCTTTCAAATTTAATTGATTGGTTGGGTATGGAAGGATATGCAAGAGCTAGATATCAATTGCTTGGTAATGGAAGCCATTGGTTCCCAGGATTCAACGCAAATTTACTAGATGTAGATGTTTCTGAAGGACAATTATTGAAAGTATTAGAAGGTCATATAAATCCAAAAAAAGTTATAAAAAAATTGAGAAATTTAAAAGAAAAGTTTGGAGATAAGAATGCTAAAAGATTATCAAGAAAATAATTTCATAATGGATTTTTTTCAGGTTTGCCAACTTTTCTTGGGAAAATTTCAGGACAAAAATTCTTTGGTTGAATAAGAATAATATTTCGGGTGCCTTTATTTCTTGGTAATTGGATCTCTTTTTTATCTTTAACTTTCCCTTCTAATATTTCTAAAGTTTTATCTAGATTTTTGCTTTCTTCATTAGTCCATTTGCCACAATATAAAACTCCAAACCCTTCTTTTTTTAACATTGGCAGAATATATTCTGAAACTGTTGATGGATTACTAACTGCTCTAGTTGTTGCAATATTAAAATTATTTCTCATTGACGATTGGTGGGCTAAGCACTCAACACGATCATTGATTACATGAATATTGTTTTTGAAATTGATCTGTTCAACTAAAAATTTTATTGCATCTGTTTTCTTTTTCAAAGAATCAATTAGGTATATCTCAGAATTAGGATGAGTTATTGCATAAGCTAAACCTGGGAAGCCACAGCCTGATCCAATATCTAAAAATTTTTTATTATCAAAATTAATATTTGTGAAAGCTTTGAATGGCCAAATGCTGTCAAAAACTTGAGATACCCAATAATCATCCCCATCAGTTAATCGTGTGAGATTGGTTTTATTATTTAATTCTTTCATTTTAATTTGTAACTCTTGAAATAAATTTATTTCTTCTTCAGTTATTAAGGAAAGAATTTCTTCTGGAATGTTTTGTTTTTTCATTTCGTTATAAATATTAATTTTAACCATCCATTAAATACATTCTATTTAGTAAAAATTTATTAGAATTACAATATTAATAAATGATTATTTTGAAAGGGGAAACTTCCTATTACAAAATTTTAGGTGTAAATGAGAATGCATCCAATCATGAATTAAGAAAGGCATTTTGTAAACTTTCTATTGAGTTGCATCCCGATACAACTTCATTAGAAATAGACGTTGCTAAAAGTAAATTTCAAGAAGTTCTTGAAGCTTATGAACATTTAAATAATAGTAATTTAAGGAAAATATATGATGAAAAACTAAAAGAAAACTCTAGAAGTAAAAATAATACTAACGTTTTAAATAATTTAGTAATCGATTCTAATAATCAAAATTTAATAGGAAATAGAAGACCTTTTTCGAATGGAGAATTGTTTTCGTTGTTTCTTTTAATTATCATAATTTCTATAAGTTTAATTTGTTCAATTTTTATTGCTTCTTTTACTGGAAAAGAATTAGAGACAATACCGCTTTGGCTAATTAAATAATTTTTTAAAAAAGTCTGTGAATCCCTCTAAAAAACCTATCAATCAAAATTCACTGCAATCATTGGAATTGTGGCTAACTGATTTAGGTGCTGTGAAGGATATTAATAATCCATCTAAATGGTATCTGTTACTTTCAAATTGGAATGCAACTATTATTTTTGAACAAGAGGATTTAAGTGTTATTTGGGAAAGTGAAGGACAAGAAACTAAAAGACTATTTTCCTATTGCATTAATAGAGATGATGTGGAAAATGCAATAATGCAGGGACCTTAAATTTCTATCTAAAGATTTTCTAAGATTTGCCTTATTATCCAGTAACTTTTTTCTAATTGATCATCAGTTATACAGAGAGGAGGCAAAAGATAAATTACATTCCCGAGAGGTCTAATAAATAAACCTTGGTCCATTGCAAGACTCTTTATTTCTTTCCCAATATTATTGAAATAACCTTTTTTGTTCCCAATATCTAAATCGAAGGCAGCAATTGTGCCGGATACCCTTATTTTTTTTATATAGGGTAAGTTTTGAAATTTAATTAAGTGAGATAAATGTTTTTCTTCAAATGAAAGGTATTTGTGCGGTTCTTTTTCTAATAAATCAAGGCTAGCGTTTGCCGCAGCACAACCTAAAGGATTAGCAGTAAAACTGTGTCCATGCCAAAAAGTTTTTCTTGGGGAATCGTCAATAAAGGATTGAAAAATTTTTTCTTTACATAAAGTTATTCCCATTGGTAAAAATCCACCAGTTAAGCCTTTTGAAATACTTATTAAATCGGGAACGATTTTTGCCTTTTGAAATGCAAAAAGACTTCCACATCTTCCAAACCCAGTCAAAACTTCATCAGCAATTAACAAAGAATTATTATTGTTTATAATTTCTGAAACTTTTTTTATAAACTTAGGCCTAACCATATTCATTCCTCCTGCTCCTTGAACAAGTGGCTCGAGGATTACTGCAACTGTGGGAGTTTTAAGTAGAGTTTCTAATTTTTGGATCGCCTCATTTTCTTTGTTTTCTACTTCTTCATCATTCATCCAAGTTGAAGGCCAGGGGACTCTCCTAACTGGGAACATAAGATTATCGAAATTCTCATTAAAAATATTTCTTTCACCTAAAGCCATTGCTCCAAATGTATCGCCATGATAGGCGCCATCAAAAGCAACTATTTGAGTTCTTGTCTCTCCTCTATTTTGCCACGATTGGAAGGCAATTTTTAAAGCGACTTCCACTGCAGTAGAACCGTTATCAGAAAAGAATAATCTTTCTAGTTTTGTTAATTTACTAAGTCTTTCCGCCAATTTTTTTGCCTGTGGATGTAAAAAATCAGCAAATATAACTTGCTCAAGTTTTTTTGATTGATTGAAAATGGCATCCGCAATGTATTGGTTACCATGTCCATGAAGAGTTACCCACCAACTACTGATTGCATCTATGAGCTCTTTTTTAGGATTTTTAGTAAATAGGAGCGCATCTTGACCATGAGTTACTTCTATTTGCGGTTTGCTGTTATTGATTTGTGTAAAAGGTGGCCAAATATTTGGGTGCCAATCTTGATTTGGAGTTTTTGAATCCAAAGATTTCATTTAACTTATTTTTGAGTTTAAAAGTGAGATCAACTTATTCTTGATGTCTAGTTCTTTCCATAGTATATCTAAATTGTTTGAATCCATTTTTTCGATGTAAGGAAATTCAGCAATTAACGGAATACCACTAAAATTAATTAGAGTTCTTGGATTATCTAGGTGTTTTTCACCATTGACTACTAAACCTAAAATCTCAATATTTCTTCGTTTTAAGGCCTCAATACTAAGCAGGGTATGGTTAAGAGTGCCAAGTGAGCTCTTACATACAAGTATTACCGGAAGATTCCATTGTTTTATTTGATCTATTTGCAAAAAATTGCGTGTTATTGGCACCATTAATCCACCTGCAGTTTCTACAATTAATGAGCCTGGTACTTTTGGCAATCTCAAATTTTCAAAGTTAATAGTTTTTTGATCTATTTCAGCAGCCCAATGAGGAGATAGCGGTTTCGTAAAGACATAAGCTTCTTTGATGATTTTCTCTTTACTTAATTGTGCAAGTTTTTCAACAGTTTGACTATCAGTTTGCGATTCAATACCGCTTTGAATAGGCTTCCAATAAAAGGAATTTAATCCTTTAACGAAAAAAGAGCTTATTAAAGTTTTTCCAATATCAGTATCTGTTCCACAAATTATAAATTTGAAAACACTATCCTGACTTCTCATAATTTCTTAATGATTTGAATTTCAATTTGCCATGAAAGGTTAACTGTATTATTGTAATTCTTTGGCCAAAACTTTTGAATTTTTTTTAACTCCTTTACTGTTTTGTGTTTACAATTTGTTGATTGCGCCCCTACATTTTTAATGCTTCTAAAAAGCTTATATACATCTTCAAAATTTTCAAGATAATTAAACTTTTCTGAATAATGAATTTCAGTTGATTTAAAATCTTTTAATAATTCTTTAGAGCAAAGGAAATTAAGACCACTATATTCAATATCAATTTTTCTACAAGTATCTTTCCATTCAGGAAAACAATTTTTTGTTGGATAAGAAATGATTAAAAAACCTCCAGATTTTAATTTACTAAACCAATTTTTTATTGTCTTTTCTGGCTTGTTTAACCAATGGATGCAAAAGTTAGATGTTAATAGAGAACAGTTTTTGATTTCAAAAGGTAAATCATTATTCAAATCCCATAAAATTTTTTTACTAGATAATTTATTCTCAAGAAGCATTTTTTTGCTGAAATCAATTCTGGCTACTTTTTGGGAAGAAAAATTTTTTTCTATTTCATCAGCTAATATTCCTGGTCCTGATCCTAGATCTATCCATTCACCTTTTTTTTGGGGATTTAATTCTTTGATAAGTTGAACAATCTTTTTTGCAAAAAATTTCTGAATATTTGAATGCTCCAAATACCGATATGCAGCATCATTGAAATTATTTTTTATTTTCTCATTCCAATTTTTACTATCCATTTTCATCATTAAGTGTATTAAGTAAGATCTCGTATAAATTTAGATTATTCAAGCAATGACCTTGCTGAGACAATTTAATTAAAATTGGATTCCTATCAAGAATTTTATTTAAGGAATCTAAGAAGTTATTATTTGATTCGTTGTCTAGAATCAAATCATTTTCTGATTTTATAAAAATAATTTTGCAATCTTTTCTTAAAAATAATGGGATATCTCTATTGATATAAAGTTGTTTTAAATCACCTAAAAGAAGAGTTTTATTTAAACTCTCTAAACTTTTATAAAAGATATTTTTAAAACTATTATTCATATGATTTGGCATAAATGATCTATGTATAAATTCTTTCAACATATCCTTAGCTTCATCTTTTGTGATTTTTGTTTCCATTCTTTTTAGAGACTTCAAAATAAAGTTTCTATTATTACTTAAAGGAAGAAAATTATTAAAAGAATTTATTAGAACAATATGAGTTGCTTCTTTTAAGATTTTTTTTTGCATTAAATGAAAACCAAATGAATGGCATAAAGTCATTTTGATTTCTTTTTTAGATTCGCTTTTAATCCATTTTGCTTGATAATTATTTGTTGAAAAATACCCCCTTTCATTATCTTGCCAATGCCAATTATTTTTTAAAAAATCAACTTTATAATCATTCCAGAAATATTTATTTAGTCCCCACCCATGTTGAGTAATAATTTGTTTCATTTAAACTCTTTTAATACTGCAATGAAATTTTTTAGCAGATTCAAATTTAAGTTTCTTCGTATTGTTATTCTGATTCTTGATTGCCCAACTGGAACAGTAGGGGGTCTTATCGCAATTGCTAAAAACCCATTTTCCTCAAGATATTTTTGTAAATTAATTGCCTTCTCTTCTTTGCCAACAATAATTGATAAAATGTGAGAATCTCCCTGAATTGGAAAACTGAAATTTTTAATAATTTCATCTTTCCATATCTTCGCAGAAGATAACAACTCATTCCCCCATTCTTTATTTTCTAAAATTTTTTTTAAACCTTCTAGTGCTCCAGCAGCTAAAGATGGTGCAAGAGCGGTTGTGTACCTAAATGCACCACTTGTTTGGATAAGATACTCACCAATTTTTGAATTGGAGGCTATGAAAGCGCCACCGCTTCCAAATGCTTTTCCAAAAGTTCCAGTAATTATAGTTATATCTGAACGGAAATTAAAACTTAAACCTCTGCCTTCAGGGCCCAAGATCCCAATTGCATGGGCTTCGTCAACTAATAATTGAACACTATTTTTGTTGCAAATTTCCGTTATTTCTCTGAGCGGAGCAATTGATCCCTCCATGCTATAAAGAGATTCGACAACAACTAAAATGGAATTTTTTGTGGGGTTAGATTTAATAATTTTATCTTCTAAATCTTTTAAATTATTGTGTGCAAATCGAACTAGTTTAGCTTGAGCGGCTTTAACTCCAACCAATAAAGAGTTATGGATTAATTTATCTGCTATTACGATACTATTTCTGTTTGCTAAAGTCTGGATAGCGGCTATATTTGCTTGAAATCCGCTTGGGAAAAGTAATACTTTATCTTGATCAAGCCACTTGGCAAGTTCTGTTTCTAATAATTTATGTATTGGTCTTGAACCTGTAATAAACCTAGAGCTTCCTGAACCAATACCTTCTAACATGCTTATTTCGTAAGCAGCTTTTATTAAATCCTTGTCCCTACTTAATCCAAAATAATCGTTGCTGCATAGGTCTATAAGTTTTTTATTTTGCGAATTTGAACTTAGAAGTTCGAATGATTTTTTACCTAAAGAAAATGTTTTTAATTTACGGATTCTATTTTTTGGAATTTTTATTTTTTTCATGTTGGCAAAATAAAATATAGTGGATTTAATTAAAAAGATTTAGATTTGCTATTAAAGTTTGCAAGGTATTTTTTGTTTATTAATATCTATATAGATCATATATTAAGAAGTTAACTCATCCTCTCTTCAATCACAATTATTGCTTAATTTAGAGGAATATTTCCCCTTTCCACTAGATGATTTCCAATTAAAAGCAATTCGAGCTATTAATAGCGGAAATTCTGTTGTTTTAACGGCCCCAACAGGTTCGGGTAAAACATTGATAGGTGAATTTGCTATATATAGAGGCTTATCGCATGACAGTAGAGTTTTTTATACGACACCTTTAAAAGCACTATCAAATCAAAAGTTTAGAGATTTTGCTAATCAATATGGTAATAATAAAGTTGGTCTTTTAACTGGAGATATAAGTATAAATAGAGAAGCACCAATCTTAGTTATGACTACTGAGATTTTTAGGAACATGCTTTATGGCGAATTTGATGAATTTGATGATCCCTTAGAGAATTTAGAATCTGTGATTCTTGATGAATGCCATTATATGAATGACCCCCAAAGAGGCACAGTTTGGGAAGAAACCATAATCCATTGCCCTACTAGAACTCAAATAATAGCTTTATCAGCAACAATAGCCAATGCAGATCAACTACAAAATTGGATAGAAAAAGTTCATGGGCCAACAGTACTAATTAATAGCGATAAGAGACCAGTCCCACTTGATTTTATTTTTTGTAGTGTTAAAGGCCTCCATCCACTTTTAAATAATAAGGGTAATGGAATTCATCCAAACTGTAAGATTTGGAGAGCTCCTAAAGGGCAGAAAATGAGAGGAAAAGTGGGCAGGATAATGCAACCTAAGTCTCCCTCAATTGGCTTTGTAATCTCTAAACTAGCTGAACGAAATATGTTGCCAGCTATTTATTTTATCTTTAGTAGAAGAGGATGTGACAAGGCTATTGAGAATATAAAAGACTTAACTTTAGTAAGTTATTCAGAGGCAAATTTGATATCCCAAAAATTAGATGTTTATCTTAAAAATAATCAAGAGGCAATTAAAGATAAATCTCAATGCGAGGCATTAAAACGAGGCATTGCATCTCACCATGCTGGATTATTGCCTGCATGGAAAGAATTGGTTGAGGAATTATTTCAGCAAGGTTTGATAAAAGTTGTTTTTGCAACTGAAACTCTTGCTGCAGGAATTAATATGCCCGCAAGAGCCACTGTTATTTCTTCTTTATCAAAAAGGACAGAAGATGGGCATAGATTATTATTTAGCAGTGAATTTTTGCAAATGTCAGGGAGAGCTGGAAGAAGAGGAAAAGATACTCAAGGATATGTTGTTACATTACAAACAAGATTCGAAGGTGCCAAAGAAGCAAGTGCACTGGCTATTAGTAAACCAAATTCTTTAGAGAGTCAATTCACTCCAAGTTATGGAATGGTACTTAATCTTTTACAAAGTTACACTTTAGAAAAGTCTAAAGAATTAATTAAAAGAAGTTTTGGTAGTTTTTTATATTTAGGTGAATCTTCAGGTGAGAATATAATTCTTGAAAATTTAGATAAGGATTTAATTGAATTAAAAAAAATTACATCTAACGTTTCATGGAAAGATTTTGATGCCTACGAAAAGTTAAAAAATCGTCTTAAAGAAGAGAGAAGACTCTTGAAAATTTTAGAAAAACAAGCAGCAGAAAAATTATCAGAAGAGATCACTAATGCACTCCCATATATTAAAGATGGAAGCTTAATTTCAATCAAAGCTCCTCAAATTAAAAGAAAAATTGTTCCAGGATTAATTTGTAAGAAAATATATGAATCTCAAAAAATAAAGAGTTTATTGTGTTTGACAGTTGATAATTTATTTATCCTTATAAAACCCTCATACATTGTAAGTATTTTTAATGATTTGGATGTAATTGATGTCTTAGGACTTGAAGTACCAAAGATGTATTTTTCTGGAGAGGTATTTAGAGGAGATGATATGTCGCAGTGTTATGCGGATCAAATTTTAGAAGTTTCTAAAAAAAATGATTTACAAACTCCACAATATGATTTGTCAACGGAAGTTTTGGCACAGCAGCAACAAATTAATAATTTAGAAGAAACAGTTAATGAACATCCCGCACATAGATTTGGAGACTCTAGGAAATTAAAAAAATATAGAAAAAGAATTTTTGATGTTGAACAAGAAATATATATGAGAAAAAAACTTCTTGAAGATAAAGAAAATCATAACTGGAGAACTTTTACCGATTTGATTAAAATTTTGAATTATTTCGGTTGTTTAAATGATTTGGAATTGACAGAAGTTGGACAAACAGTTGGTGCAATAAGAAGTGAAAATGAATTATGGATTGGTCTGGTTTTAGTTAGTGGTTATTTAGACGATTTAGATCCTCCTGAGTTAGCTGCAATTATTCAAGCTATATGTGTTGATATAAGGAGGCCTAATCTTTGGTGTAATTTCAAGCCTTCTTTAAAGGTAATAGATGTTTTTAATGAATTAGATGGTTTAAGAAAATTAGTCGCTTCTCAACAAAATAAGTTTCATATTGAAATCCCTATTTATTTAGAAACAGAGTTAACTGGAATTATTTCTGAATGGGCGAGAGGAAAAAAATGGAAAGATTTGGTTTTTAATACTTCATTAGACGAAGGTGATGTAGTGAGAATTATGAGAAGATCAATTGATGTCCTTTCTCAAGTTCAATACTGTATTGGTGTTAGTAATAAATTAAAAAGCAAAGCAAAGCTAGCATTAAAAGCTATCAATCGTTTTCCTGTTTCTGAATCTAATGATCTTATGAAAGTCTCTGAAGATATTAATCCTGCAACAAAAAGAATTGACAATAATTCTTAAATTTTTTTAATCAAATCATTGAATTGATATTCATTGCTTCATCAAATTCATCTTCGTTTAAATAACCTAATTTAAGGGTTGCCTCTTTTAAATTTAATGATTCTTTGAAGGCAAGGTTTGCAATTTCAGCTGCTTTTTCATAACCAACTTTTGGCACTATGGCTGTAACCAACATTAGTGAATTTTCTAAATTTAACTTCATTTTATTTTGATTAGGTTCCATCCCATTAACTAATTTTATTCTGAAGTTTTCTATTACATTTTTTAGTAATTTTAAACTTGTGAGAATATTAAACCCAATAAGAGGCTTATATTCATTCATCTGTAAAGTGCCGCTAGAATTTGCCATTGAAACTGCATATTCAAGACCCATTATCTGAGTACAAACCATTGATAAGGCTTCGCATTGAGTTGGATTCACTTTACCCGGCATGATAGAACTTCCAGGTTCATTTTGAGGAATAATTAGTTCATATATTCCTGATCTTGGACCAGAAGATAGAATTTTTATATCATTTGAAATTTTAAATAATGCACCTGCTAATATTTTTATCTGACTCATTACTTGAGCTAGACGATCATGAGAGGCCATGATGGAAAAATTATTTTTTGATTTATAGAACATTAGATTAGTATCATCGGAAATTGATTTTATAGACTCTTCGCAAAATCCTTTTGGACAATTAATCCCTGTTCCAACTGCAGTTCCTCCCAGTGGTAAGAAATACAATTCATTCAGACTAATAATAATTGCATTCTCAGCATCTTTAAGTTGCTCTGACCATCCTGATATTTCTTGCCCAAAAGTAAGGGGAACTGCATCTTGAAAATGGGTTCTTCCTATCTTTATAAGGTCTTTCCATTCTTCACTTTTTTTATCAAGGATCTTAGTAAGTTCTCTTATCGTTGGAACTAAATTTTTGATTATTTCATTAACAACAGATATTTGAATAGCAGCAGGAAAAGTGTCATTAGTTGACTGAGATTTATTTACATCATCATTCGGATGAATTGGTTTATGACTACCAAGCTCTGAATTAGTTCTTAAAGCTGCAATATTTGAAATTACCTCATTAACATTCATATTTGTTTGCGTGCCACTACCTGTTTGCCAAACCTTTAAGGGAAACTGTGAATCGTGAAGGCCATTAAGTATTTCTGTACATGCCTCTACAATTAAATCTTTTTTGCTTTTATCTATTAACCCTAAATTGAAATTCGCAATTGAAGCAGCTTTTTTTATGAGGGTGAGTGAATAAATTAATTCAATTGGAATTAATTCTTCTCCAATAGAAAAATTTATTATCGATCTTTGTGTTTGAGCACCCCACAAAGCTTCGATGGGTACCTCAATTGTTCCCATACTATCTTTTTCAATCCTAAAGTTTTTTGTCATTATTCCTATGAAAACACTGGTTTACCTTAGCTAAGGTTTTCAGTAATCCTAGATACCTAACTTCTCCCATATTACACTTAAATTATTGAGATGAATTGAAGGATTAAAACATTCTTCTAAGTCACTTTGATTAATAAAATCCATTATTTCATTATCTCTCTCTATATTTTGTTTGAAATTTCCATTATTAGTATTCCAGGCCTGATGAGCATTTTTTTGTACTAAGCTATAAGCCTTTTCTCTAGATAAGCCCTTCTCTACAAGTAAGAGTAAAACTTTCTGACTAAAGATTACCCCACCATATATATTTAAATTTTTGAGCATATTTTTTGGATAAACTTCCAAATTTTTCACTATATCTTTCATTTCCCTGAGCATAAAATGCAAACAGATTGATACGTCAGGTAACATGATACGTTCATTTGAACTGTGGCTTATATCTCTTTCGTGCCAAAGCGCAACATTCTCTAATGCAGTTAAGACATAACTCCTCAAAATTCTTGCTAAACCGCTTATTCTTTCGCTTCGAATAGGATTTCTTTTATGAGGCATGGCAGAACTTCCTTTTTGCCCTTTTGTAAAACCCTCCTCAACTTCTAAAACATCAGTTCTTTGTAAATTTCTTATTTCAGTTGAGAATCTATCTAGAGAAGCACCAACTAGTGCAATAGTTTGCACATATTCTGCATGTCTGTCTCTTGATATAACCTGTGTACTTGCTGTATCTGGTTTTAAGCCAAGTAAATCACAAGTTATTTGTTCTACTTTGGGATTCGTATTAGCATAAGTACCCATTGCACCACTTATTTGTCCGATAGCCACAGAATCTTTCAGTCTTAACAATCTTTTTCTGTTCCTTATTATTTCTGCTAACCATCCAGCAAGTTTAAAACCAAAGGAAATTGGCTCCCCATGAATTGCATGAGATCTACCAATCATTAATGTATTTTTATGCTTACTTGCTAATAGTCTGACTTCATTTTCTAAGTTCTCAATTTCTTCTAATAACAATTCGCAAGAATCTTTTAACTGAAGAGATAAGCCGGTATCAAGTACATCGCTACTGGTCATGCCGACATGTATGTATCTTCCAGAGTCCCCTACAAATTCATTAACACTTGTAAGAAATGCAATAACATCGTGTTTAACTTCTTTCTCAATTTCTGCAATTCTAGATTCATCAAACTTTGCTTTTATACTTATCTCTTTCATGGCATTCTCAGGAATTTTTCCTAGGGAAAAATTCGCTTCACATGCAGCTATTTCAACCTTAAGCCAACTCTGGAATTTTGCGCTTTCAGTCCAGATTTTCCCCATTTCGGGTAATGTGTAACGCTCGATCACAATTTTTTCTTAATTATCAATTTAAACTTTATAACCAAAATCGAATTATTGCTTTATACCTTAAAGATGTACTTGCCATTGAACATATTTGCCTGATTATTATTTTCTTATGTAACATTTTTTGGCTAATAAAGAAAGCTCAAACATAAAAGTGTTTGCATTTATTCCTTTTGTTAATAATGGGTAATTTCTTAGTTCTAATTTAAAATTGGAAAGTACTAAAGAATTTGGATCTTAATCTTGTAGAAGTACATTATTCAGTCTTTTTTTATTGATTAATAGATGATTAAAAAAAGTAGATTAGACATTTATCTCCTAAATAAAGGTTTATGTGAAACTCGTCAAAAAGCCCAAGGTTTAATTCTTGCTGGCAAGGTTAGAGATAGCAATGGAAAAGTATTGGATAAACCTGGACAGCAAGTATTAATTGGATCTGAATTTTTTATTGATTCTGAGCCTATGTTTGTATCAAGGGGCGGCGAAAAATTATTGGAGGCGTTTAAAAAACTCGAAATTAAAGTAAAAGATAAAATATGTATTGACGCAGGAATATCTACTGGGGGATTTACTGATTGCTTGTTGCAGCAAGGAGCAAAGTTAGTTTATGGGATAGATGTTGGTTATGGACAGACTGCATGGAAGATTAGAAATAACCCCAAAGTCATACTTCTTGAACGAACTAATATTCGAAATTTAAAACCTAGTGATCTTTTATCTAAATATAATGAACTGCCAAATTTTGTGGTTGCTGATTTGTCTTTTATATCATTAAAGTTAGTTTTTAAATCTATCAGTGATTTATTAGCAGGTGATTGTATTGAGGGAATATTTTTAATTAAACCTCAATTTGAGGTGGGTAAAGATAAAGTCAGTAAAGGTGGAGTTGTTCGCAATCCTAAGTTCCATACTGAGGCAATAGAATCTGTTATTTATGCGGCTAAGAATTTCCAATGGAATATAAAGAATTTGATAGCTTCTCCGCTAGTAGGTCCTGCTGGAAACCATGAATATCTAGCTTGGATGACCTTAGGAAGTCAAATAAATAAGAGGATTAATAGTGAATATATACAAAATTTAGTAAAAGAAACTCTTTAAATTAAAGAGCTTCTTCATCTTTGTCGCCAGTTCTAATTCTCACAACAGAATCAATTGATGTGATAAATATTTTTCCGTCGCCTATTTCTCCAGTTTTTGCTGCTTCAGCAATCGCATCTATGACTGAATTAACCTTTTCATCTTCCACGACAACTTCTACTTTAAGTTTTTGAAGGAATTCAACAGTAAATTCAGAACCTCTATATCTTTCAACTTGTCCTTTTTGCCTTCCAAAACCTCTGACTTCGCTAACTGTCATTCCAACAATACCTGAGTTTACTAATGCAATTTTTACATCCTCCAGCTTAAATGGGCGTATGATTGCTTCAATTTTCTTCATGATTAAAGATTGAATATTCCTATTTTAATTGTTTTTTGGGAAAACATCCAGCATTGAAATATCAGAAAAACATTCAATATCAAGTCCTGCGTTCGTGGCGTCTTCAATTAATAATTGGGAATTTTCTTTAGAAATTATTACTGTACTATTTGACAACGCTTCCCATTGATCATTCTCAAAGTGTGTTTGAAGCCATAACATTCCTACTGCGCTTTTTGGCTGCAAGGATTTATTTAAATCGTTATCGATATTTATCAAACAAATGTCCATTAAATTTTCATTGAACTAAACACATATAACCTTTTAAACCGACATTATGAATGTTACAAGCGATACAAAAATAGGATTTAGCAGCTTTTGACTTATTCAATTGTAATACTTAAGCGTGTTGAGATTTTTGCAGATTTTGATCTTTTTATATAGTTTTAGTAAATAAGTTCTACTAAAAATGAGTACTGCTAAATTAGATGATTCGACGCAAAGACCACTTTATGGTGAAAGAATTATTGAAGATTCAAAAATAATTTGTTTCGAGAATCCAAATAGAAAAAGAATTTATGAAATATCTATCCAGTTACCTGAATTTACATGTAAGTGTCCCTTTTCTGGTTATCCAGATTTTGCCAAGCTAAATATTATTTATCAACCTAATTTAAAAGTTTATGAGTTAAAGTCTTTGAAGCTTTATATTAACAATTTTAGAGATATAAGAATATCTCATGAGGAAGTTGTTAATAGAATTATGGATGATTTAGTGAATGAAGGCTCACCTCACTGGATACATTTAAATGCTGAATTTAACCCCAGAGGGAATGTTTCTATGCAGTTAGATATTTTTAGTGGACAGAAAAAAAATTAAAAATTTTTAATTTCTTCTGATAATTTAAAAAATTCTTTTTTAAAACCAACTAGATTTTTATTGCTAAGACCTCCAATGAATAACCTTTGTGATTCTTTATTTAGGAGAATCCATAATTGGTTAGTTGGAATGAGACTTATTATTGTTCCAAAAATTATTAAAATAAAAGAAAAGTATATAAATGGTATAGACGGATCATTTTTAATTATTAATCCACTGCTGGGGATTATTTTTTTCAAAGATACTTTTGATGAATTAAATTCTAAAGGATTGTCATTGATATAGAGATTATTCCCTGAAAAATTTTCTACATTTGAGATTTTAAGTGGACCATTTTCATTATCTATCGTTAAAAGGAAGTTTTTTTTAGACTCCAATCCTAATTCAACTAAAACTCCCCAAACTTGATTACCGATTTCGGGAATCTCTTTTAATTGTAATTGATAAAGGATATTATCTATTTCTAATACAACATTTGATATCGCCCAATCAGCTTGATAGATAGTTAATCCTTGAAATCTGATTGGGTGGTTAACTTTAGCAGTTTTTATTTCATTTAAATTTAGATCTTCAGAAGAAAAATTTAATTTTGAAATAAACTGTTTTGGTATACCATCACTTTCTCGTTCTATAGAAAAGTCGACCAATTTTATATTGGCTTTTGAGTTTGTGCTCTCATTAACAAGATCCAAACTTTCTCCAGGCAGTAAATATTGTTCTTTTGATTGACTTGTAAAACTTCCATATGCTGAACCTATAAGTAAGACAATTAATCCGATATGTACAGCTAAAGGACCGATTTTTCCAATTAAACCCCTTCTTGCAGAAATATGACTTTTAAAATTGTATGTTTTCCATCCTCTTTTTTTAAGTAATAAATCTATTTTTGATATATAGTCTCCATCTTGATTGATTGGGAGAGTTGTAGTTAGTTGCAGTTTGCTAAATTTTTTTTCGCTCTTATATTCAATCCATTTTAGTGAAGCTTTTAATGAAGGAATTTGCCTTCTGAAACTACAAGCTGCTAGCGAAATGCAAAGAAGAATTAATGTAAATAAAAACCAAAAGCTTGTATATATATGATCCAACTGAAGTTTTAAGACTTTTTCTCCATCTAAAAATCCAAAAATAGGAGCACTATCAAAATTATCAATATAGAATTTATTATTACTACCTTGAGGTATAAAAGTACCTATTCCACTGGCAATAGCTATGAAGATTATCAGTGATATTGCGAATCTTAAACTTGATATTTTTAAAATTAGATTCTTAAAAATAATCATTTAAATCCAATTTGAAAATAAATTTAATAATCCTAGTGCTACTAAAAATATTCCACTTAAAGTAGGAATTATTTGACTAAATTTTCTAAGCTCTAAAAATTTTTTTAAGTTTTCTGCCGTGGCTCCCGCAATAATTAATGGAGTGACTTGGCCTATTCCAAAGAAAAATAAAAAAATAATAGAAATTATTGGGTTTTTAGCTTGCGAAACCCAAGCTAGAAGAGTTGCTAAAACTGGAGTGATGCAAGGTGAAGATGCTAGTCCAAAAGTAGTTCCTATTGTAAAAGGTGCTATGAGGGATGGTATCTTGTTCTCTATTATTTTTAAATCAGGTCCATTCGGAAACTGAAACTTTAGAATTCCTAATAAATTTAAACCCATTATTATTGCTATTAGGGCAACAAATGAAGTGTAATATGATGGAATTTGCCCATATATTTTACCTAAGAATCCACTCGCAGCTCCCAGTGCAACAAGCGAAAAAACTACTCCCCCTGAAAAACTAATAAGTTTAAATTTATTTTTCTCTGTTCCTCCTATATAAGCAATTGTTACTGGAAGTAATGATAATGAGCATGGCCCAAGACTTGTTAAAAGTCCTGCGCTGAAAACCAAAAATATAGTAAATGGACCAGGACTATTAAGACCATTCTGCATGAGCAAATTACCCTTTTGAGATAATTCTGAAATAACTAGATTAAATGATTCGATAACTTGATTTAAATCCTTTAAATTCTAACTAATTAAAAGTCTTTCGTGCACTAATCATACCAATCAATCCTGTTGACTCTAATGAACATCTCACTAACATACCTGCAATAAAAAAAGAAGCTATTAATGAATTTCCACCATAACTAATGAAAGGTAGTGGTAAGCCTGTAGTAGGCATTGAACCTGTTGCTACAGCAATATGCATTATTGATTGACCTGTCAACAATAAACCACATCCGATAGCAACTAATTTTGTATAGTTGTTCCTGCACTTAAGACTAATTCTTAGGCTGATATAAGAGAATACTGCTAAAAATCCTAGGAATAAAGTACACCCCAACAAACCAAATTCTTCCGCAAAGATCGCAAAAATAAAATCTGTGTACATAAACGGTAAATACTGCAATTTTTGTATGGACAGTCCAAAACCTTGGCCAAATAGACCACCTGAACCTATAGCTAATAAACTTTGAACCAATTGAAATCCATTTTCTTGTTGATCTTTCCAAGGATTTATAAATGAAGTAACTCTAAGTTTTTGATATTCGTTATTAAGGATGCTGATACATCCAGTAATGAATCCTATTGAAGCAAATGAGCAAAGAGAGCTAAGTTTTACGCCTCCACATAAACCCATTGTCCAAAGAAGAATTCCTGTTAATGATGCTGTACTTAAATTAGGCTGTTTAAGTATTAGTAAAATTAATAAACCAAAAGATATTATTGAAATTAATTTTTTATTATTCTTTACTAGATTCCAATGTGCGAAAAGATTAGAAGCTTCTAGAATTAGAAAAGGTTTAATTAATTCAGATGGCTGCAGACGTAAATTGCCAAGCACTAGCCATCTCGAAGATCCATTAACTGTAATACCAGTAAAATTGGTTAGGAAAATCAAAAAGAATAAAATATAAAAAATAATTCTTGAAAACTTTAAAAGATCTTTAATGTTTGTATTAATAACGAAATAAAATAGTCCAATGCCTGGAATTGTCCAAATGATTTGTTTTTTTAAGAAGTAAGCCCAATCTCCCATTTCCCTACTAGCCACCCACCAACTTGATGATCCTAGTATGAATATTCCTAATATTGACCAAATTCCAATTAGGACGATTAGGATTTTTGCCTCATAAGGCCATATCGTCCAAGGTAAGGGAAATAAAGAATCTGATAAATTACTTAAATTTTTTTTGTAACTAGAACTAAAGGTTTTTTTTCTTTTAGAAATTCTCTTATATTTTATTTTTTCTTGACTAATCTCCAATTTTTTAGCGGTATATGTACTATTGAGACGTTTAATTGAGATTTTGCCAAGTCTTTTATTAACGTTTTAAAGTGTTATGGCAATTAAAAAGATGACTTTAAATAAATTTTATTTTTGATCAATAAAGTAAAAAATGGTCTACAGAATCATCATAAATCTTAAGAATTAATTTTTTATAGAAAAAAACTAGCTAAAAGGTACCTCTCCGTGATAGATTCCGTGAGTTTATATACTTACTTCAAACCATTAAGAGGGGGTTTCTAAACTATGTTCACATCAGTGGACTCAAATAGAAAAAAACTTGAGCATCCTTCTAGAGAGAATGTTCAATTTTCTCAATCCCTGAATAGTTCAATCATTAAAGAAAGTAAATCTGGCATTGCCAATCAAATAGATAATTTTCTTTCTACAAATGATGAATACACAAAATTGCAATTAACAATTTTTGGAATTACTTTTATTGTTTCTATTTTATTAGCATCAATAACTGGAATTTTTCTAGGCTTTACATTTGGTTTTAGTATTTTTATAGGTTCAATTGCCGGTATTTTTTACCTACGTTTGCTTGCCAAAAGTATAGGGAAACTTGGTAGAGAATCATCAGGTGTATCAAAATTGCAACTATTAGTTCCAGTTTGCCTCTTTATTTTTGCGAGCAAGCTAGGATCATTGGATATTTTTCCTGCGATGATAGGTTTTTTTATTTATAAGCCTTCACTCATTTTTTATTTTTCACGTTCTTAAGTAAATTTTTTTATTCAAAACAAATGTTTATTAATTCCTTGCTAACAAATTTTGCAGCATTAGAAGTTGGTCAACATCTTTATTGGCAAATTGGAAATATCAGACTTCATGGGCAGGTATTTTTAACATCTTGGATTTTATTAGGAGCGTTATTAGTTTTTATTTCTTTAGGTACTAAAAAAATGGAAAATGATCCTAAAGGTCTTCAAAACTTGCTTGAGTTCCTCTGGGATTACATAAGAGATCTTGCTAGGACTCAAATAGGTGAAAAAGTATATAGAGATTGGATGCCATTTATAGGCACTTTATTTTTATTCGTCTTTGTCAGTAATTGGGGAGGAGCTTTAATTCCTTGGAGATTGATTAAGTTACCAAGTGGAGAATTAGGAGCACCTACTGCAGATATTAATACAACTATAGCTTTGGCTTTATTGGTTTCACTTTCTTATTTCTATGCAGGTTTAAGCAATAAGGGTTGGAGATACTTCGAATATTATGTTCACCCAACACCTATTATGCTTCCTTTCAAAATTCTAGAGGACTTTACGAAACCTTTATCACTCTCTTTTAGGCTATTTGGAAATATTTTGGCTGATGAACTTGTTGTTGGTGTTCTAGTCTTTTTAGTTCCACTAATTCTCCCAATACCTGTTATGTTCCTAGGATTATTTACTAGTGCGATTCAGGCATTGATTTTCGCAACTTTAGCCGCCTACTACATTGGAGAAGCTGTTGAAGAACATCATTAGCTTTCTTCTAATAAATTCAGACGCTTTTACAAAGGGTCTGTAATCTGGCAAAATATCTAATCGCGTAGGTCTGAAAATATCAGACCCATTCTTAAAAAAAAGGATGTCCAAGCGTGTATGACAACAAAGATTATCACAAGTATTAAGCTTTTTTATTTCAAAATTATGGATTCGATTACTTCCGCTGCATCAGTTGTAGCTGCTGGTTTAGCAGTTGGTCTAGGTGCTATTGGCCCAGGTCTTGGACAAGGTAACGCAGCTCAAGGTGCTGTTGAGGGTATTGCCCGTCAACCAGAAGCCGAAGGTAAAATCAGAGGAACTCTTCTTTTATCTTTCGCTTTCATGGAGTCATTAACAATTTACGGATTAGTTGTGGCTTTGGTACTACTTTTTGCGAATCCTTTTTCCTAAAAGTTAATATTGCTTCTAATCCTTATTAGCAATATTTAAATTTAATTTTTTAACTTCAACTGAATCATATGTTGGCCTTTAATTTTTTTGGTGCTACAGAAGGTGGATTATTTGATATAAATGCCACTTTGCCTTTAATGGCGATACAAGTAGTTGCGCTTACTTACATATTAAATTCTCTCTTTTTTAAGCCTGTAGGCAATGTTGTGGAAAAAAGAGAAAAGTTTGTAAGTAATAATATTATTGAGGCCAAAAATAAACTTTCTGAGGTAAAAAAATTAGAAGCTGATTTATTAACTCAGCTTCAAAGTGCTCGTACAGAAGCCCAAAGAATTGTGAGCGAGGCTGAGGATGAGTCTGATAAGCTTTTTAAAGAAGCTCTAGAACTTGCTAGCAATGAAGCGAATGCTTCAAAAGAAAAAGCAAGACTAGAAATTGAAAGTCAGACATCTGCAGCTAGGGATCAACTTTCTCAACAGGCTGATGATCTAAGCGAACTTATTGTTAATAGATTGATTCTAGAAAAATGAATTTAACTCTTTTAGCTACAGAAGGTTTTGGATTGAATTTCAATTTATTCGAAACTAATATCCTTAATTGGGCTGTAGTTGTTTTCGGTCTTTATAAATTTTTGCCTGGTTTCCTAGGTAAAATGCTTCAAAAAAGAAGAGAAGGAATCCTTCTTGAATTAAAAGATGCTGAAGATCGACTCCTAAATGCAACTCAAGCTTTAGAAAAGGCGAAGAAAAATTTATCTTCAGCAGAAGAAAAAGCTTCTCAAATAAAAGCAGATTCCCTTAAAAGATCTGAATCAATCAGAATGGAAAGTGAGAAAAAAGCAATAGAGGAGATGGCACGAATTAAACAAAGCGCAATCTCTGATGAGAGCTCTGAAGCGTCCAGAGCAATTTCTCAACTACGAAAAGAAGCTGTTGAACTGGCAATTAAGAAAGCCTTAGATTCTCTCCCAAATCGACTTGATAAAACAACTCAAGAAAATTTGGTAACTCAATCAATTAATAATATTGAGGTGAACTAATGCCACTTTTAAATTCAGTTACTACACCATATGCAGAGGCATTACTTCAAGTTGTGAATGAAAATTCGCAAACTGAAGAGATGGTTTCTGAGGTTAAACAACTCTTGGAATTAATAAATGATTCCCCTGAATTGGAGAAGGCACTATCCTCTCCCATTTTAGAGACAGATGCTAAGAAGAAAATCATTATTGAAATTTTTTCAAATAAGGTTAATTCTTCTTTACTGAATTTCTTAAAATTATTGGCCGATAGGCAAAGAATTGGAATCCTCACTTCAATTCTTGATAGGTTTTTAGAGATTTACCGAGAAAATAGTAATATTGCTTTGGCAACTGTTACTTCTGCAGTCGAGCTTACTGATGAACAGAAAGGTTTAATTACCAAAAAGATCATCAATATTGCTGGAACAGAAAAATTAGAACTTGTAACTAAAATCGACCCATCTCTTATTGGTGGTTTCGTCGCCAGTGTAGGATCAAAAGTAATTGATGCTTCCCTTGCTTCACAAATTAGAAAACTTGGCTTAACTCTTTCCAAGTAACTTTTAAATCAACCTTAAATTCTTAAATCCATGGTATCTATACGCCCTGATGAAATCAGTTCAATCTTAAAACAACAAATAACTGATTATGACCAATCTGTAAGTGTTAGCAATGTAGGAACTGTTCTGCAAATCGGTGATGGCATTGCAAGAATATATGGCTTAGATCAGGTCATGGCAGGTGAGTTATTGGAATTTGAGGATGGTACCGAAGGTATAGCTTTAAATCTTGAAGATGATAATGTTGGAGCCGTTTTAATGGGAGAGGCACTTGGTGTCCAAGAAGGAAGTAACGTAAAGTCCACAGGTAAAATTGCATCTGTTCCAGTTGGTGAAGCAATGCAGGGGAGAGTTGTAAACCCTCTCGGACAACCAATAGATGGGAAAGGAGAAATTCCAACAAGTGATACTAGGTTGATTGAAGAAATGGCTCCTGGAATAATCAAGAGAAGATCAGTTCATGAACCAATGCAAACAGGTATCACTTCTATTGATGCAATGATTCCTGTTGGAAGAGGTCAAAGAGAATTAATTATTGGTGATAGACAAACTGGAAAATCTGCAATTGCTATTGACACAATAATCAACCAAAAAGGTCAAGACGTGGTTTGTGTTTATGTGGCTATTGGTCAGAAGTCAGCATCAGTGGCAAACATCGTAGAGGTCTTAAGAGAGAGAGGAGCCCTAGATTATACAGTCGTAGTTAGTGCGGGAGCTTCAGAACCAGCTGCTTTACAATATTTAGCACCTTATACTGGTGCGGCAATTGCTGAACATTTTATGTATCAGGGTAAAGCAACACTTGTTATTTATGATGATCTAACAAAACAAGCTCAGGCTTATAGACAAATGTCTCTTCTTTTAAAAAGACCACCAGGAAGAGAGGCTTATCCCGGAGACGTGTTCTACTTGCACAGTAGATTACTAGAAAGAGCAGCAAAACTTTCTGATGCAATGGGAGGGGGTTCTATGACCGCTCTCCCAATTATTGAAACTCAGGCAGGAGACGTTTCTGCCTACATCCCAACTAATGTTATTTCAATTACAGATGGACAAATATTCTTAAGTGCAGATTTATTTAACTCAGGATTAAGACCAGCTATTAATGTTGGTATTTCTGTTAGCCGTGTTGGAGGAGCCGCTCAGACAAAAGCAATTAAAAAAATTGCAGGAACTTTAAAATTAGAACTCGCACAGTTTGATGAACTAGCTGCTTTTTCACAATTTGCATCTGATCTTGATGAAGCAACTCAGCAACAACTTGAAAGAGGCAAAAGACTAAGAGAGTTACTAAAGCAACCTCAATTCTCTCCTCTAAACCTTGCAGAACAAGTTGCGGTTGTTTATGCAGGAGTTAAAGGTCTTATTGATGAGGTTCCTGTTGAAGATGTTACTAAATTTGCAACTGAACTTAGGGAGTACCTAAAGTTAAATAAAGCAGAATTTATAGAAGAGATTCTTAAAGAAAAGAAATTAAATGATGGATTAGAAGCGACACTAAAAGAGGTGATAAATGAAGTTAAATCATCAATGCTTGCCACAGTTTAAATTAATTTAAGGAGATACCATGGCAAATCTGAAAGAAATTAGAGATCGAATCGTTTCCGTTAAAAATACAAGAAAAATAACGGAGGCCATGAGACTTGTTGCAGCTGCAAAAGTTAGGAGAGCTCAAGATCAAGTTCTTAAGAGTAGACCTTTTGCAGATAAACTTGCACGGGTCTTAGAAAATATTCAATCTAGAGTACAATTTGAGGCTGTCGACTCTCCTCTATTATCCAAGAGAGAAGTAAAGAGCATCACCTTGGTTTGCATAACTGCGGATAGAGGTTTATGCGGTGGTTACAACACAAATATTATAAAAAAGGTAGAAATAAGATACGCAGAATTAGTCAAACAAGGGTACCAGCCAAATTTAATTTTGGTAGGAAAGAAAGCTATTGGATATTTTCAAAATAGAAAGGATAGATATGTAATTAAAAGTACTTTCAAAGAACTTGAGCAGGTACCTACAGTCAAGGACTCTGAAGGAGTTACAAATGAAATTTTAGCTGAATTTCTTTCAGAAAATTCTGATAGGGTGGAAATTATTTACACGAAATTCATCACTCTAGTTAGCTGCGCTCCTGTAGTTCAAACACTATTGCCACTTGACCCTCAAGGAATTGCTGAGGAAAACGATGAAATTTTTAGGCTGACTACAAAAGATAGTAAGTTACTTGTTGAAAAATCAAATATTGAAAAAAGTGATTCAGAGAAGTTGCCATCAGATATTGTTTTTGAACAAAGTCCTGATCAATTATTAGATTCATTATTACCTTTATATCTTCAGAATCAGGTACTAAGAGCTCTTCAAGAGTCGGCAGCTTCAGAACTTGCTTGCAGGATGACTGCCATGAATAATGCGAGTGATAATGCTAAAGAATTAGCAAGTACTTTGAATCTAACCTATAACAAAGCTAGACAAGCAGCTATCACTCAAGAAATATTAGAAGTTGTGGGAGGTTCAGCAGTTTAGCAATAAGATTTAGGATATGCCTGAATACAATATCAAAGTTCAATTTGAGCAAAAGACTTTTAGTTTTTTATGTTCTGAAGATCAAGATATTATTACAGCGGCAAAAATAAATGGAATAGATTTACCAAGTAGTTGTTGTTCGGGAGTTTGTACAGATTGTGCATCTATGATACTGGAAGGATCTGTAGCTCAAGAAGATGCAATGGGATTAAATGATGATTTGAGGGAAAAGGGCTTTGCACTTTTATGTGTGGCATATCCCAAGTCAGATTTGAATATTGTTATTGGAAAAAAAGTCGAAGATGATTTATATAATGATCAATTTGGTAAATATCAAAAATGAAATTAAGTTCAATTGATTATTATTTAGATTGGCCAGTTCCAATAAAATTAAAAAATCTAAGGGAATTTATCATTGCAAATTTAGAAAAAAAAGGTGATTTGATTCGATGGTCAATTGTTGATATTCAAAATTCTGTTGACTCTTTTGGAACAAA
>QCQK01000014.1 GCA_003209565.1 Prochlorococcus sp. AG-449-J16
TATGGAAGATTCCCTTACATCCCTACTTACTATTCTCTGTACCTTCTTTGTTATTATTCTCTTATTTTGCTTATTAATTTCCTTGCGTTCTATTAGCTCTGCAATCTCTTTCACACTTGAAATAAGTCCCTTAGTAGCAATACAACTTGAAAGTCCAAAAAAAATTAACAATCCACCAATAAAATGATTTCTTGATTGCATATAACTGAGTTCTATCAATTTTCCTAAACCAAAACTCACTCCAATAGTCGATATAGCTATGATAAAACCTCCCCAAAACAATATATTTTTATTCTCTCCAAAATTATTTATGAAGTAATCAGATATTTTTTTTATGTAAAAGCCTATTACTTGAACAGGATGGATAAAAAATCTTGGATCTCCGGTCAATAAATCAAAACCAATTGATCCAAGAAATATTAAAAATAAACTTATTTCAGCCAACTGAACATCGAGCGAAGCCCTTTCCCTACTTTCTCAATTTCATGTTTTGAGTTCTCTTCTCTTAATTTTGTCATTAAGGGTTTATTTTTATCGCATTCTTCCACAAAATTCTTAGCGAAAGTTCCATCTTGAATATCTTTTAGAATTTTCTGCATTTCTTTCTTTGTGTCATTATTAATAAGTCTTTTACCACTTACATAATCTCCATATTCAGCAGTATTTGAAATGGAATCTCTCATTTGTGATAAGCCTCCTTTTACCATTAAATCAACAATAAGTTTAACTTCATGTAAGCATTCGAAGTAAGCAAGTTCAGGCTGATATCCTGCCTCTACAAGAGTTTCGAAGCCTGACTTGACTAGTTCTGATAATCCTCCGCATAAAACAGCTTGTTCGCCAAATAAATCAGTTTCTGTTTCTTCTTTGAAGTTTGTTTCAAGAATCCCAGCTCTTGTTCCGCCAATCCCTTTAGCGTAAGCCATCGCTAATGATCTTGCACTTCCAGAAGAATCCTGCTCTACTGCAAACAATGCTGGAACTCCTTGCCCATTTTGATATTCCCAACGAACAGTGTGTCCAGGTCCTTTTGGAGCAATCATCACAACATCCACAAAACTAGGAGGTTTGATAAGTCCGAATCTTATATTGAAGCCATGAGCAAAGCTTAATATCTTTCCTTCTTTTAAGTTGGGCTCTATTTCTTTAAGGTAAACATCTTTCTGAAACTCATCCGGGAGGAGAATCATAATCCAGTCTGCTTTTTCACAAGCTTCAGAAACGCTAAATACTTCTAGACCATCGCTAATAGCTTTGCTTTCAGACTTGCTCCCTTTATATAATCCAACAATTACGTCCATTCCACTATCTTTAAGGTTTAGGGCATGTGCATGACCTTGTGAACCATATCCAATAATCGCTATTGTTTTATTATTTAAAAGACTTAGATCTGCATCTGTGTCGTAAAAGAGTTGGGTCATTAGTTGTAACTTCTTTGCATTTGATAATTTTTATTTTAGACATTAAGGTGTAAATAAACCAAAAAAATTATTAATTTAAAAATTAAAATTAAAATATTTATTTAGAAAATTTAAGACTGATTTGCTTCGCTTGGATGTGTAATTACTCTATCGATTAGGCCATAATTTTTTGCTTCTTCCGCACTTAGAAAATAATCTCTATCAGTATCCTTTTCAATTTTCTCAAATGATTGGCCTGTCATATCTGCCATAGACATATTTAACATGTCTTTAATTCTTAAAATTTCCTTAGCTTCTATTTCAATATCACTTGCTTGACGTTGAGAAGTTCCTCCTAGAGGTTGATGAATCATTATTCTGCTATGAGGCAAAGCAACTCTTTTACCTTTTGTGCCAGCGGCCAATAGGAACGCTCCCATTGAGGCTGCTAGGCCTACGCAGATTGTTACTACATCACTTTTTACGTATTTAATAGTGTCATATATAGCCAAGCCAGCAGTAACTGATCCTCCTGGACTGTTTATATATAGATAGATAGGTTTGGAATTATCATCAGAATCTAGATAAAGCATTTGCGCAACAAGGCTATTAGCAATACCATCATTTACTTCCTGCCCAAGAAAAAGAATTCTTTCAACACCCAGTCTTGTATATATGTCAACCCATCTTTCGTATTGACTTCCTGGAAGTCTGTAGGGCACGCTTGGAGTTCCTATTGGCATGATTTTAAATTAGTTTTGTGAAGGTTAAATTTTATTTGGTAAATCTTTTTGACTTGTGAGTATTCTATCGATAACTCCATAATCTAGGGCTTCTTGGGGGTTGAGATAGCTCATCCTGTCAGAGTCTTTTGAAAGTTCTCCGATTGTCTTTCCTGTATTACGAGATAGAATCTCCAGCATTGATTTTTTATTTTTTAAAACTTCCTCAGCTCTTATTTGGATATCGGTAGCTTGACCTCTTGCTCCGCTTATTGGTTGATGTAAAACAATAGAAGCATGTGGAAGAGCCGCCCTTTGTCCCTTAGTGCCAGATGAAAGGATAACTGCAGCAGTCCCCATTGCTTGTCCGATACAAATTGTGTGTACTGGGGGCTTGATGTAGCTTATTGTATCGCAGATAGCGAAAGCTTCTGTTTCAAAACCAACAGCGTCACCAGTGTACCAACTTGTCCCTGTTGAATTGATATAGAAATAAATTGGTTTTTCTGGATCCTCAAATTCTAGATAAAGGAGTTGAGCAATGATTAGCTCAGTTACATCCATCCCTAGTTGTCTTTTCGCATCATCATCTGAAAATAATGGTAGTCCAAGATAAACTATTCGCTCTTTCAATAAAAGAGAGGGGAGATCAGGGGGAGGAGTCCTCATAACGGTGTTTTCGCCGTAATAAGGAGCAGATACAGTCATTTGTATCACAAAAATTAATATTGTTTAGATTGTAGCTAGATTTAGCCCTGTGTCGCTGGTGATTTAAAAGATTTGTTTGACTCAGGATTATTTATTAGTTTTCCAAAGACCATTCTTCCAGTGGGAGTTTGCAATGCTCCTGTGATAACAATATCTAATCTGCTTCCCACAAAATTCTTTGCTTCGTCAATAACAACCATTGTGCCATCATCTAAATATCCAATACCTTGCATTTTTTCTTTGCCCTCTCTCACTATTTTTATATTAAGCGATTCTCCTGGCTGTACTTCTGGCCTTAAAGCAATTACTAAATCACTCAAATTCATAACTTTTAATTCTTTAACTTCAGCAATCTGAGAAAGATTATAATCAGCCGTAATTAAAGTCCCTGTCATATCCTCAGTAATTTTCAAGAGTTTTTCATCTACCCCATTACCTTCATACTTTGTTGGGTTTATTACGAGTCTTCTCCCATATAGATCTCTTAATTCTTTTAATAACTTGAGCCCTCTTCTGCCTTTAGACCTTTTTTCATTACTGCTTGAATCAGCTAGTGTTTGTAATTCATCAATTACACTTTGAGCAACAATTAATTGACCTTCCAATAAGCCGCAACTTAATAGGGCATTGATTCTTCCATCAATAATTACGCTGGTATCCAGAATTTTTGGACTTGCAGCAGGGAGGATCCCTTCATTGACTAGATATGCATCAGTGTTATTTGGATTGAATAATCTCAATAATGTCCTTCCGTGGGTATCTGCCAATTTATAACCAAGCACACCAAAGAAAATGTTGCTTAATATAGCTGCTAAGGGTTTTGCGAAAAAAACTTCTCTAGGGAAAGGAATTAATAGTATTGGAGCAAGTAGTAGATTCGCAACAAGTAATCCTAAAATTAATCCAACAGACCTACTTATTAGTAAGTCCGTTGGCATTGTTCTTATTTGATCAAGAAATGTCTTTCTAAGTTGAAGGAATACAAAACCAGCTGCTAATCCTACAAAAAAACCTATTATTGCTAAAACAATCCTAAAACCTTCTACATTAGATACCTGTTTAAGTATGTCCACTGGCAATAAATCAACACCAAGCCATCCTGAAGCAGCCCCAGACAACACAAATAAAATTAATACTAAGATATCTGTCATATCTATAATCTACTAGGATTTACTAATTGAGTAAATAAGGATTTAATTTTTTTCGATCCTAAATACTTTTTTGGAGCTTAAAAATGAATTTAGATTATGAATAAGTTTCCAAGAAGTGCTTATGTGCACATTCCTTTTTGCCACAGAAGGTGTTTTTATTGTGATTTTGCAGTCATACCGCTAGGAAACAAAGTTGAAACTTTACAAGGTTATGGAAGCAAAACTGTTAAAGAGTATTTGCACTTTTTACATAAAGAAATATTGTCAATTAAGCATAAATCACCTCTTTCTACAATTTATATAGGAGGCGGTACACCATCAATTTTGGATCCTCAACAAATTAGAGAGTTAATTGATCTTTTTAAAGAGAATTATGGAGTTGACTATGGTGCTGAAATCACTATGGAGGTTGACCCTGCTAGCTTTGATATAGATGATCTTTATGGATTCATAAATGCTGGTATAAATAGATTTAGTCTTGGAGTTCAAAGCTTTAATAACCAGATACTTCAAAAGTCGGGAAGGCGGCATTCAAAAGAAGATGCTGAAAAATCTTGTTTATGGTTAAAGAGAGAATATGATTCTGGGTTAATACAAAGCTGGAGCTTAGATTTAATTCAAAACTTGCCACTTAGTGGATTTAAAGAATGGCAAGGTGACCTAAAAAAAGCAATATCATTTTCACCACCACATATATCTATTTACGATTTAAATATTGAAAATGGCACTGTTTTTAAAAAATTAATTAATTTAGGAAAATTAAATCTTCCGAATGATGAAGAAGCTTTTAGGAATAGTGAATTAACACATTTAATTTTAAAAAACTCAGGTTACTCAAGATATGAAATCTCAAACTATTGTCTCCCGCGGCATCAATCGAGACATAATAGAGTCTATTGGGGTGGTTTTGGTTGGTGGAGTTTTGGTCAAGGTTCTACTAGTTCACCTTGGGGAGAAAAGTTAACTAGACCAAGAGTTAGTAAAGAATATAAAGAATGGGTAAATAGACAATATCAACTTAATTTAGATTCATCCTTAATTAATAAGGATTTTATATACAAAGAACTTGATGAAAAAATAATGTTGGGATTGAGACTCAAAGAGGGTATAGATATCAATAAAGTGTTTAAAGAGCAAAACTGGGACAACAAAAAATTTGAAAGCAACTTTAGTAAATTGCTTCAAGAATGGGAAAGATTTCTTGAAAGTGAATTATTAGTAAGAAAGGGGGACAGATTCTTTTTAAGTGATCCTAAGGGAATGGAACTAAGCAATCAAGTTATTATTTCCATGTTTAAGTGGTGGGATGAGATTAATTAAGCCTTTCAGAGTCTACCCATTCTTTTAGTTTATCTTTAAACAATTTCTTCCCTTGAATAATCGGCTGGCAAAATGGTGGTTGATCATCATTGAGGCCTAACAAATCTGCAGTAACTCTTACTTGCCCATCACAATAATTACCTGCGCCGATACCTATTATGGGAATTGTTAAGGTATTTTGTATCTCTTTTGCAAGCAAATCAGGAATATGTTCAAGCACTATTGAAAAACATCCTAATTTTTCGAGAATTGAAGCCTCTTTTTTGATTTTTGCTTGGCTTTCTAAGCTTTCTCCTTGTTTTTTTAATCCAAGATTTAGATAGCTTTGTGGTGTGAGACCTATATGACCCATAACAGGGATTCCCATTCTTATTAATCTAGAAATAACCTTTTGTATTTCTGGTTCAGCTCCTTCTACCTTTACAGCACTTGCATTAGTCCTCTGAATGATTTGCCCTGCATACTCAACAGCTTTATCTTCACCACATTGGTAAGTCAGAAAAGGCATATCTGAAACTATCAAAGGTTGTTCTTCAATTTTCTTTTTAAATCCTCTCGAAACAGCATTAGTGTGATAAATAATGTTTTCTAAAGTTAATGGCAATGTAGATTTGTATCCTAAACAAACCATAGCTAGGGAATCTCCTACCAAGACGAGATCAACATTAGCTTGCTCTGCAATGGATCCAGATATAGAGTCCCATGCAGTCAGTGCAATAATTTTTTGAGATTTTTTTTTATACTTAACTAGGTCTGAAGGTAACATAATAAATTTATGTATCTTTTTTAATCAAGAATTGCTAGTATTATTTTGACTCGGCCTTTCGCGGTTTTAACGCCTAAACCTGGTCAGGACCGGAAGGTAGCAGCCACAAGGGATGCTTGAGGCAGGCGAGATAACCGGGTCACTCTATTTTACCTTTTAACCTATATCTTTTTTATTTTGTCTTAATCTCAGAAACTCAGGGATGCTAGCTCCGGATTCTTTATTGTCCGAAAAATTATATAAGGGTTGATTTGATAATCTGTTTTTTATTCTTTGTTGGTTTAATGGTTGATTTGTTTCAAATCCTGTAGCGATCACAGTAACTTGTATTTCTCCCTCCATTGCTTCATCGACCACTGCACCAACAATAATATTTGCTTCTTGATCAACAACATCATAGATAATTTCAGATGCAGAGGTCATATCCTCTAAAGTCATGTCTTTACCACCGGTAATATTTATAACGCAGCCTTTAGCTCCATCAATTCTAGCCGCCTCTAGTAAAGGACTATTCATCGCTGCTTGTGCTGCCTCTAATGCTCTCGATCTTCCTGAACCAATACCAATTCCAAGGAGGGCTGTTCCCGCTTCTGTCATAACCGACCTTACATCTGCGAAATCAACATTTACTAATCCTGGGCAAGTAATTATGTCACTTATTCCTTTGACTCCCATCCTTAGAACATCATCAGCATTCCTAAATGCTTCTTGGAGAGGAGCGCCTGCAATTACATCTTTTAATCGATCATTTGGAATGACTATAAGAGTATCTACATTTTCAGCTAGTCTTGCGATTCCTTCCTCTGCTTGACGCATTCTCCTTTTCCCTTCAAAAGAAAATGGTTTGGTTACTATTCCTACCGTTAAAGCACCGCTTTGTTTCGCTACTTCTGCTACTACCGGAGCTGCTCCTGTACCAGTTCCACCTCCCATTCCAGCGGCTATAAAAACTAGATCAGATCCCTCCAAAGCTTGTTGGAGTTCGTCTCTAGATTCTTCGGCAGCTTTTTGTCCAATACTTGGATTACCTCCTGCACCTAGACCTCTAGTTAGGTTTTGTCCTAGTTGAACTCTACGTTCTGCAGAAGATTGTAATAGTGCTTGTGCATCAGTGTTTAGGACTCGAAATGATACACCCTCTAAATCACTATTTATCATTCTGTTAACTGCGTTACTCCCACCTCCACCTACACCAATAACTTCTATTTTGGCGTTTTGACTGGGGAGGATTTCTCTCGATTGATCAAAGTTTGGATTGTTACCGAAGCTCATCTCTTAATAGGGAACTAATACTAGTATTGGGTGCATTATGAACTTACTAAGCTCATCTGTAGGAATTTGTTGAGGAAAATCCTTAAAATATTTATTTTCTAAATATTCTGTTTTAAATGCTTAACCCCCATCAACACTACAATAATTAAAAAAAATTATTTAAAATTAATTTCCAAATATTAGGGTTTGAACACTTTTATTTTTGGTTTATTTGGGTCTGTTAGATCAATATTATCTATTTGATCAGAAAAATTATTTTTCTTAAATTCAATTTTTAGTTTATTGATTATTTGTAATTGATAGTTGATGAAATTTGGATTAAATCCAAGAAAAATTGTTTTTAAATCTTTTTCCTCAACAGTTACAAACCCATTAGGCGAAAATGTTATTTTAACTAACTCAAATTCATAATTCTCTTGGGCAACTAAAATTTCAGATACTATTTTTTTAAATTTTTCCTTCCATCCAAAAACTTTTATGGATAATTCGTCAAGATTTTTTTCGTCTACATTTTTTCTATCAATAAAAATTCCATCTATATCAATAAAGCCTAATATTTTCTCGTCATTTAATATTTTTTCGGCGTAAGCAATTGGGGTTCTTGTATTAATTTTGACTTTCAAACCAAAAGGAAATAATTCTCTGTTAACGGAAACATTCTTGAGGGATAAATTTTCTTTTAACTCATTTTCTAAAAAATAAGTATTAATTAAAATTAAACGGATTGGGAATTTTAAAGATGAATTTTTTACAACATCATTCTGCGAAAATAATTCACTTCCAGAAATTTTAATGTCCTGAATATTTACCTTTTTTAATGTTTTTAATGTTAGTAAGCTTGTTGAAAATAAAATTAGAAATAAAAAGCTCCTTTTGTAAATCTTTTTCTCGTTTTTCACAAATCACATCGAGCTTTTTGCATCAATTGCTCCATCCATTCTCTTGCCTGCTCTGCATCTGAAAATGGTACATCCATCTCTTTCCCATCTCCAACTAATCTCAATCTGCATTTTCCTTGGGATTCATTTGTGAGGGGAGCTTCTCCAGACGTCAGAGCCATTAATTCAACCAACTCTAATTTCTTGATTGTGAAACTATCTTTTTCTTCAAATGTGCCAGCTTCAAATGCGCTCCACTTTAATTCCCCATCTTTTAAGGACGCAGCACCTGAACTATCTAACTTACAAAGTTCAGAACCATTGGCCCAGCTCCTAAAAAGATTTTGCCTTCTTCTTTCTAACCATCCCAGTGCAGTTAATAAACTGAAAATAAAAAGTAATGGTAACCAAAGAAGTCCATGCAACATTTGATTTAAATTACAAATCTAGAGATATATCTACTAGTTTAGCCACAAGTTGTTCAATATTTAAACCTGAAGCTTTCCAAAGCATTGGAAACATACTGTTTTTTGTAAATCCAGGGATTGTATTTATTTCATTTAACAAAATTTTGTTTGAAGATTTTTCTAAAAAGAAATCTACTCTTGCAAAACCGAAAATATTTAGTGCTCTACAACTTTTAATAGCAATTTCTTTAATTTCTTTTGTGATTTTAGAATCTATTTCTGCTGGAATAGTAATCATATTATTTGAGTTATATTTCGAATCGTAATCATACCAATCACTTTTATACTTTACTTCACCTATCTCAGATGTTAAGAGTTTTGAATTCCCAATTATTCCGCATTCAATCTCTCTTACATCTAACCCTTCCTCTACAAGGATTCTTGAATCTATTTCCCGAGCCTTTTCTAATGCTTGTAGTATTTTCGATTCACTTACGACTTTTGAGATACCAAGAGATGATCCAGAGTTCGATGGTTTAACAAAAACAGGAAAATTTAATTTTTTTAAAATTTCAGTAATTATCTTATTTTTTACTTCCTCATTTTTGAGGTCTTCATTTTGAAAAACTAGATAATTAACTTGTGGGATTTTATGTTTTGAGAAAATTGTTTTCATCAATATTTTATCCATACCAAGAGCAGAGCCTATAATTTCACATCCGACTAGAGGTTTCTTTGTAAATCTTAGTAAGCCATGAATTGATCCGTCTTCACCATTAAATCCATGTAAAAGAGGAAACCAAATATCAACATTTTGAAATTCAATTCCGTCTAGGAAGTTAATTTTTTCTTGATTAAAATTTCCTTGTTTTTTTGTTAGGTTCTTTTCAGATTCACCAACTAGAATTTTTTCCGAAATATCACTATCAAGCCAATCTCCATATTTGTTTATGTAAAAGGCTTTAACAGTAAAGCGTTCTTTGTTTTTTTCTGCATTAAATGCTTGAAAAACTGTTCTTGAAGAGGCTATAGATACTTCATGTTCATTGGATCGCCCACCAAATATTAATCCAATACATTTTTTCTTTCCCCTGATCATTTAAAAAAAATTATAAATAAAGGTCGCCTGTTAAAGAAAAAGGTCTTGCTTCATTTATTCTGACATCTATCTCATCTCCTAATGAAAAATTAAAGTTAACGTTTTTGGGAATCTCCACGAAAGTTAATCTATTTGTCCTAGTTCTACCCATAATTTGGGAGGAATTTTTTGGATTTAAACCCTCAATTAAAACACTTTCGATATTGTTGATATATCTTTGATTTCTTTTCCTAGCAGTTTTCTCGACTAAGTCATTAATTTCTTGCAATCTAGCTTTTTTTACGTCTTCCGAAAGTTGGTTCGACCAAATTGCTGCAGGCGTGTTTGGTCTTGGAGAATATGCTGCTGTGTTTACTTGATCAAAGCCAATTTCTGAGATTAGCTTTAATGTATCTTTATATTGTTGTTCGGTTTCTCCTGGGAAAGCAACTATTGCGTCAGCTGTGATTGATGCATCTGGCATTAATGATCTTATATTCTCGATAATATTCTTATATTTTTTGACAGTATATCCTCTGGACATTAGTTTTAAGATTTCATCATTCCCACTTTGGAAGGGAATATGGAAATGTTCACAGACTTTATCAAGTTCAAAACAAGCTTGAATCAATCTTTTTGAAAAATATCTTGGATGACTGGTAGCAAATCTTATTCTACGAATTCCTTTAACATCATGAATGTAATACAAAAGATCAGTTAGAGTATTTTCTTTTCTCCCTTCTTTTGTGGTTCCTGGAAGATCTCTACCATAAGCATCAATATTTTGGCCCAAAAGAGTAATTTCTTTAAAATTATTATCAGCTAATTTTTGGATCTCACTTTTTATGGCATTTGGATATCTTGATTGCTCTTTTCCTCTAACAGATGGAACTACACAATATGAACATCTTTCATTACATCCATAAATTATATTAACCCAGCCACATATAGAGCTTTCTCTCCTGGCATTTGTGATGTCTTCAGAAATGAAGGTTTCTTCCGTGGCAGCAACTTGATTACCCAAGTCGACTTTCCCGAGCAGATTCTCAAGGTTGTTTACATGTTGAGGCCCCATTACTAAATCAAGTTCTGGGACTCTTCTTAATAAGGATTCTCCTTCTTGCTGAGCAAGGCAACCTGCAACAACAAGTTTCAGATTAGGTGTGTGGTGCTTTCTTTTTGCTTGCCTTCCTAGAAAACTATAAACTTTTTGCTCCGCATTATCTCTTATCGTGCATGTATTATACAAGACCAAATCGGCATTTAATTCATTATCTGCTTTGGTATATCCCATTTTTTCTAACGTCCCAGCCATTCTCTCAGAATCAGCCTTGTTCATTTGGCATCCAAATGTTGTTATCCAATAACTACCAGTAGTTGAATTCTTTTGAAAATTTTTTTCGCCTTTTTTTGTTTTTGTTAGCACTTTGCCAGGAATTTTTTATGATTCATTAGTTCAAAATTACAATTTAAAAAATTTTTCTGCAATTTTTGAGGGCGAGCGAGGGGATTCGAACCCCCGAATAGCGGCGCCACAAGCCGCTGCCTTAACCACTTGGCGACGCCCGCCTCACAGTTATAAATTTAACAACTCAAGGGTAATTTTTCATAGTTATTTTTATCTTTTAGCGAAATTTGAATTATTTTCTAAATTCAGTAAAGTTTTCTTATGATTTAAAATAGAAGAAAATTTAAAAATTTGAGTAATTCCGGCACAGCTGAGGTTCTTATTCCCAGAAGCCTTTGTTTAATAGAAGATATTGATAACCTCATTATTGATGTAGAGGATTTATGTTCAGTTTCCATTAGTTGGGAGGATGGATTTGTCTCTGAGTTAAAGCCTTCAAAAAATCAAGTTGCAAAACCAAAAAATATTTTATTCCCAAGATTTGTAGAATCGCATTCGCATTTTGATAAATCTTTTACATGGGCGGATTTTCCTAACTTGGAATCAAACTATGGAGGAGCATTATCAGTAAATCTTGAAGAACATAAAACTAGAACTACAGATAAGGTTCTTGAAAGAGTTGAGAAATCATTAAAACTTGCTATCAGAAATGGATATAGAGCTATTAGAAGTCATATTGATACATACAAAAGTCAATCAATTGATATTTGGATTGAACTTTTCAAATTACAAAAAAAATTTTCATCTGAGTTGACTTTACAATTTGTTGCTCTAGCCCCATTGGAATTTTGGGATACTTCTAATGGAGAAGATTTGGCAAAAATATTTTCCTCTTATGGTGGTATTTTAGGAGGTGTTATTGTTCCTCCTTTCAATAAAAAAAATACAAGCAAATTTCTCGCAAAGATGCTTCTTCTAGCTAGTAAATATAAATTAGAAATTGATTTACATATAGATGAATCGATCATTGAGCCTGGAGCGGGAATAAAAGTTTTATTGGAGACAATCGAAAATTTAAAAATTAATAATGTTCCAATTACTTGTAGTCATTTAAGTAGTCTTATTTCCCTAAGTCATAGAGAGATTTTAAATTTAGGAGAAAAAATGGCTGAGAAAAATATTAAAGTTATTGCTTTACCTCTAACAAATTTTTGGCTGCTCAATCGAAGTAATAAAACTACCTCATTAAAAAGACCAGTTGCGCCAATAAAGCAATTACAAAAATCACACGTTGATGTGTCTCTAGGTAGTGATAATGTGCAAGATCCCTGGTACCCATTTGGTAATTTTGATCCTTTTTATGTGTTGTCTTGCTCGATACCTATGCTTCAACTAAATCCCTGGGAGAGAATGACTCTATCTTCTATTTTTTTAGCTCCAAGCAGATTATTAAACTTAAAATGGGATGGTTTAATTAAAAGGGGTTGTCCTGCTGATTTTGTGATTTTAGATGCACAAAGATGGGCGGATGTTTTTTCGGGTACCTTAAAGAGAAAAGTGTTTATAAAGGGCGATTTATATTGCTAATAGGCTAATTTATATACAAAACAATAAAAAATTTAAATAATGACATCAAATAATCTTAAATATATAGACAAATTTAGGGAAGTTAACAACTTAGAGATTATTGAAAGCCAATCTGACATAAAAAGACTTTCAAAAGATTTTTATAATTACTCTCCAATCCTTACTGAAAAATTAGACGAATGTATTGCTGATTTGGTGGTAAGACCAGGTGATCACAAAGCCGTAAAGGAAGTAGCAGAAATTTGTTGGAAATTTTCTATCCCACTTACTTTAAGGGGTTCAGGTACAGGTAATTATGGACAAGCTGTCCCATTATTTAAAGGAGTTGTAATGCAGATGAGTCACTTTAATAAGTTAGAAGAATTTGACCCAGATACAGGTTTTGTAAAAGTACAGTCTGGCTGTATTATGGGAGATTTGAATAAAAAACTAGAGAAATATGGGAGGGAATTGAGGTTGCTTCCCAGTACTTGGAAAACCGCAACAATTGGAGGTTTTATTGCAGGTGGATCAGGGGGTATTGGGTCAATTAGGTGGGGATTTTTAAGAGATCCAGGAAATCTTATTGGTTTAGAGGCAGTAACGATGAATGAAAAACCTGCATTATTAAAATTTGATGCTGAAGAATCCGAACCTCTAAATCATGCTTATGGGACTAATGGAATAATTACTTCTTTAGTACTTGCTACTGATATCAAACGTAAGTGGTATTCGATAGTTATCGACTGTATTGAATTTGAAAAAGCAATAGAAATATTAAAAACTCTCACGAGCGCAGCGATTGATCTGAAACTAGGAGCAATTCTTGAAGAAGGAATCGTAGATCAAATGCCAAAATGGTTTAAAAGTAATTCTAGAATCCACAAGATATTGATTCAATCTACTCTTGGAGGAATAAAAACCATCGAGCTAATTTGTAAAAAATTCGAAGTTGGATATACCCTCCTTGGGGAAGAAGAAAAACTCGTCAATGGAATTTCTGAAGTCGTATGGAATCATACTACTCTTCATATGAGGTCTAGGGATAAAAATTGGACTTATTTACAGATGCTTTTGCCCCTTAATAATGAACTAGAATTGATTAACTTTTTGAGAAAAAAATGGGGTAAAAAAGTCCTTTGGCATTTAGAGGCAGTTTCTCAACAAGGATCACCGCGATTAGCTGCTTTGCCTGTATTAAAGTGGAATGGGATAGATGAATTAAATAAAATAATGGAAGATTGTAAGAAACTTGGTGCGTTTATTTTTAATCCCCATGTTTTAACTGTCGAAGGCGGCGGCCTAGGAGTGGTTGACGCAGATCAAGTAAAAGCGAAATTAAAATTTGATCCCAAAGGGCTATTAAATCCAGGAAAATTGGAAGGTTGGGAAGTAAAGGAACAATTTAAAATTTAACATTTCTGTGTATTTGCAAATTTAATAAATTCAGCAACTAAAAAAATTGAACCTGTTAGAACAGGATGATTAGGTGGCCATTTTTCTAAAGAAAATAAATACTCAATGGCAAGTTCAAATGTTTTAAATTCAATTGTTTTTTGAAGGTCGATTTCTTTAATGTGAGAGAGATCGTTTAATTGCCAACTAGGTTGGTTTGGAACTGGCACAAGTAACAAGTGATCATTTTTCTTTAGAAGTGTTTTTAATATTGCAAAAATATCTTTTTGTCTTTGGACACCTAAAATCCAATAAATTCCTTTATCTTCATTTTCCCAACTGATTCGCTCATTAGAGAGTGCTTTTGCAGCAGGATAATTATGCGCACAATCTACAAGAATTTCTTTGTTGAAATAATTTATTATTTCTAGCCTACCCTTCCAAGTTGTCTTTTTAAGACCCTCAGATATGTGTTTTTCTTTAATATTGAATCCCAAATTATTCAGTGCTTCAATTGCTCCAATAGCTACTGAAGCATTTTGCTTCTGGAAAATTCCTTTTAATCCAAGCTCATAGCTATTTGAAATTGAATCTTTCCAGATAATTTCTGCCCCAACCTCTTTAACTTTTTTGGTAATTAAATTTTCAACTTGACTATTTTGGTCGCATGAAATGACAATTGTGTTTTTTTCAATAACTGCTAATTTTTCTTTGGCAATTTTTTCAATCGTATCTCCTAGAAATTCTTTATGGTCTAAACCAATATTCCCAATAGCAATTATTGGTCTTGATTTATGGGCTGTTGTCGCATCTAATCGTCCCCCTAAGCCTGCTTCAAGAATGAGCAATTCAACTTTTTTATTATCAAAAAAATTTAGTGCGCAGCAAATGATTTTTTCAAAAGGAGTTAATTCCAATGTTGAAAATTTTTTTTCTAATGATCTATAGATTTTTTCAAAATCTGTTTTATTTATATTTTTTTTATTAACTCTAATCCTCTCGCATACGTCCAAAAGATGAGGAGATGTCGTTACACCAAAATTTATTTTAGCTTCAAAAAGTATACTTTCTAAATATGACGCGATTGATCCTTTTCCATTGGTTCCAATAATTTGTATTGCAGGGATATTCTTGCAAGGATTACCAAGTTCTTGAAGTGCTTTTTTAATTCTTGATAAACCTAACTTGATATTATCCCTTTCGTATTTGGGCGATAATAATTCAAAAATTTTTAAATTTACATTTTTCAAAATTTAAATTGCTATAACTCTTCAAAAATTGAATTTAGCTTATCCAAAAGAATATTAATTTCTCGTCGAGATATAACTAATGGTGGGACAATCCTTACTACATTTCCTCCTGCGGGGACTACCAGTAATCCTTTATCAAAAGCTCTTAATGTAATTTTTTTTGCATCAGCATAATCATCATTGATCACAAGACCTTGTATTAAACCTAAACCTCTTTTCCCGCTAATAATAGTTGGAAATTTTTTTGACAATTCTTCAAACCCTGCACTTAATTGTTCTCCTCTTAGATAAACATTATTTATAAGATTTCTTCTATTTATTTCTTCTAATACAGTTAGGGCAGCTTTACAGGCGAAAGGGTTCCCCCCAAAAGTGCTTGCATGATCTCCTGGAGAAAAAATGTTGGCTTTTTCTTTTACTAACAATGCTCCAATTGCATGACCTCCTCCTAATCCTTTAGCAAGGGTGAATCCATCAGGTTCGATTCCTAAATTCTCATAACCCCACATTTTCCCAGTTCGACCTACTCCACTTTGGACCTCATCTAAAATGAGAAGAGAATTATATTTATCACATATATCTCTAAGGCTTTTAAAAAATATTTTACTTCCAGGAATTACGCCACCCTCTCCTTGTATTGGTTCAACTAAAACTCCGGAAATTTTTTGATTATTATTTTCACACTCCTTAAATATTTTTTTTACCGAATCAAAATTGTTAAATTTAAAAAATTTGAACCCTTGAATCAATGGTTCGAAGCCTTTTTGATATTTGGGTTGTCCAGTAGCACTCAATGCTGCAAGCGTTCTTCCATGAAAGCTGGATTCTGCTGCGAGAATAATTGATTCTTTACCCTTATTTGTTGTATTGCCGTATTTTTTAATTAATTTAATTGCTGATTCATTTGCTTCCGCACCACTGTTGCAGAAGAAGACACTTTTAGCACAACTCATATTCGTTAAAGTTCTGCCTAGTTGTTCTTGTTCTTCAATGTTGTAGAGATTGGAAATGTGCTGAATCTTTCTAAGTTGAGTTGATAACCTTCTTCTTAAAACTCTATCGCTATGTCCAAGACTACAAGTTGCTATACCAGCGACTGCATCAAGATACTTTTTACCTGTTTTGTCCCATAACCAACAACCTTTTCCTTTTTTGAAAGATATATCGAATCTACTATAGGTATTCATCAAAGTGGGAGCGGTCGGACTTGAACCGACATACCCGAAGGTGCCGCATTTTGAGTGCGGTGCGTCTACCAATTCCACCACGCTCCCAAGGCTCTTGCAAAAATCAACTTTCTCATTATAACAAAAATCAACTTATTGACTATTGTTTTGGTCAAGGAACAGTGATCAAAATAACGTTTGTTAATAGCTAATCTATTCTTCAAAAACATAGAATTGTATTTATCGAATTTGCTGACAATAAATGATATTAAAATACATTATTTTACATATATGCTTCAATTATGTATCAAATATCCAATAAAAAACTTATTTTGGAGGATGCAGCTTCATACTCAGTAATATTATGTTATATTTAAAATAAAAATTAAATGACAAAAATTAAAGCTAAAAAATTCTCATTAAAATTCGTTCCCTATCTTTTCATTGCAGTTACTATTTTGACAGCATTTGGATCTAACAGTGGAACATGGGCATGAATGGTTTCAAGATTAGTGGTTTAAATAAAATTTGGTCAAGTCGCTTCTTGGTGTTATTCCTCATATTTTTAGGTTGTATTTCACTCATCAATATTGCTTAAGTTTAAATAATTTACAAAATTCGTGCTCTGAGAAATTTAGGCTGCTGTATATCGAGGAACATCTGCAGGGTCTGAACTAGTCTTTAATTCCTTATTTGACAAAGTTTTTTTGTTAAACTCTCTTGTTATTTTTAAGCCCAATATTTTTAATTTTGATTCAAAATTTTCATAACCTCTATCCAAATGCTCTAAACCATAAATTCTACTTGTGCCTTCAGCTATAATCCCCGCAATTATTAATGCAGCTGAAGACCTCAAATCAGATCCAACTAGATCCATTCCCTTAAATTTTTTAACACCTTTGATAGACGCAATATTTTTATTTAATTTTATATTTGCCCCCATTTTGTTAAGTAAATGAACATGGTTCATTCTGTTTTCGAAAATTGTTTCAGTTATTTTTGATTCACCATTTGCGATTGCCATTAAAGTTGTAAATGGTGCTTGCAAATCAGTTGGAAATCCTGGGAAAGGAGCTGTTTCAATATCTACCCCTTTGATCTTTCTACCCTTGATTGTAATTGAATTACCTTTAATCGTAATTTTACTTCCACTCTCTTGAAGCTTATTTGTGACAGCTTCAAGATGATTAGGTATTACAGGAGAAATTGTTATCGAAGAGGAAGTCGCAGCAGCAGCTATTAAAAAAGTGCCAGCTTCTATTCGATCTGGAATTACTTTATGAGTACAACCACGAAGCTTATTAACACCATCAATAATTATTTTTTCTTTGCCAGAGTCGTAAATTTTTGCCCCCATTTTATTTAGCATTTGACATAAATCCTGTATTTCAGGTTCTCTTGCAGCATTTTCAATCGTAGTTCTTCCCTCCGCTAATGATGCGGCCATTATTAAAGTTTCAGTAGCTCCTACGCTAGGGCACTTTAATTTGATATGAGTACCATGCAGTTTTTTATTCTCATCCTTAATTCTTGCTTTGACAATTCCTTCTTCAATAATAATTTCCGCTCCTAAGGCTTGAAGTCCATTTATGTGCTCATCTATGGGTCTTGAACCAATATTGCATCCTCCAGGTAAGGGGACTTTAGCCTCTCCATATTTACTTAATAATGCACCTATGCAAAAGAAACTAGCTCTTAATCCATTAACAAGTTCATATGGAAGATCTCTGATAGAAATATTTTTTGGATCTATCTCTAAGCGATTGTTTTTTTGTAATAGTTTGATACCTAAACTCTTTAGGATATTTCCCATTTTTTCTATATCGGTAAGATGAGGGACATTCTCAAGAATTATCTTTTCATTAGTTAGCAATGATGAAGCCAATAAAACTAAGGCAGAATTCTTGGCGCCACTTATTTCAACTTTTCCATGTAAGTTGCCTTGGCCAAAAATCTTTAAATTTTGAGATTTAAGATATGACTTCTTTTTGCTTACGCAAATCATTAAGGGTTAATTTATTAGATTCATCATGACAAAGGAAAACTTGTAAGTCCACCCTATGTAACGTCATGAATATTAATTAAAAGTGAAAATGTGTTTTTTAAGATTTCTTGGGAAATAAAAATTTAACATTTAATTGATCAAAATATTGATGTAATTAAAATATAGTTGATAACTCATTTTTTAAATTACTCATAGAAAATACTTTTTTAAAAATAACTAGTAAAAACAATAATCTAGTTAAAAGATTTAGATCATTTAAAAGAGGATCATCTCCAAAAGATCAAGACTTTTTTTGCATAGAAGGCACTCATCTTATTGAAGAATTGCTGAAGTCTGGGAAAAATCCCTCTAAGATTTTAGTCACCGAAAAATGGCTAACAAAGAATCAAAATCTAAGCAAAAAATTTCATCGTTCATTAATAAATATTGTCTCAGAGGAAGTCTTAGCATCTGCGATTTCAACAATTAATCCAGATGGAATAGCAGCCTTAGTAGAGATTTCAGAAATACCTAATTATCAATTTAATAGAAAAGATGATTTTGTTCTTGTTCTCGATAGGATTCAAGACCCTGGGAATATGGGTAATCTTTTTAGAACTGCTTTAGCTGCTGGTGTTGATGCAATTTTTTTAGCTGGAGGTGCGCACCCATTAGGCCAAAAGGTACTAAGGGCATCCTCTGGTGCAGTTTTTCATCTGCCATTTTTAAGAATTGATGGAAATGAAGAAGAAATATTAAATTCTTTACTCAAGTCTTTGTCTGAATTATCAAATGCAGGGTTTGAGATATTCTCTACTAGTAGCCATAATAAAAGTTCAAAAAAACCGTCAAAACCATACTGGGAAGTTGATTGGTCTAGATGTACTGCATTAATTTTGGGGAATGAAGGTCAAGGCATACATAAAAAAATTCAAGAAGCTTTTAATGAAACAATTACAATTCCGCATAGTGAGCTTGTAGAATCAATGAATGTGGCTTGTGTTGCAGTTCCTCTATTACTAGAACGAAAAAGAGTCGCATACACTTCTAATAAATTAATAAAAAGTGACTGATTCAAGTTTTGATTTTGATTTAATCGTAATAGGAGCAGGATATGGAGGTTTTGACGCCGCTAAACATGCTGCTGGTAAGGGACTTAAAGTCGCAATAGTAGAATCTTCTGATATGGGAGGCACTTGTGTTAACAAGGGTTGTGTTCCATCTAAAGCTCTTTTAGCTGCAAGTGGAAAAGTTAGAGAAATCGCTGATTATGAACATTTAGCTAAATTTGGTATTCATGCTTCCCCAGTAAGGTTTGAGAGATCAAAAATTGCAGATCATGCAAATAATTTAGTTTTAAATGTCAGAGAAAATTTAACAAAAACTCTAAAAAGGAGTGGAGTTGAAATTATTTTGGGCATTGGCAGAATTGAAGGAAATCAAAAAGTAGGTGTAAGAGATAAAAACGGAATTGATAAAATTTTCACATGTAAGAATATTGTTATAGCAACTGGATCTTCTCCTTTTGTGCCACGTGGAATAACTTTGGATAATAGGACTGTATTTACTAGTGATGATGCGGTTAAACTTGAGTGGCTTCCAAGATGGATAGCAATTATTGGAAGCGGATATATAGGACTAGAATTTGCTGATGTTTATACAGCTCTTGGTTGTGAAGTTACTATGATCGAGGCTTTGGAAAATATTATGCCAACATTTGATCCAGACATCACTAAGATTGCTAAAAAGAACCTAATTCAATCGAGAGACATAGACACAAAATCAAATGTATTTGCAACAAAAATAACACCTGGATGTCCTGTAAAAATAGAGCTGACAGATGCAAAATCTAAGGAAGTTGTTGAAGCTTTAGAAGTTGACGCTGTACTTGTTGCAACTGGCAGAAGTCCTAATAGTAATAACTTAAATCTTGATTCGGTTGGTATCGAAACAGTAAAAGGGTTCATTCCTGTAGATGATCAAATGAGAGTTACGAATGGTGATGAAATAATACCTAACATTTGGGCTGTTGGAGATGTCACAGGCAAACTAATGCTCGCCCATACAGCTGCAGCGCAGGGTACAATTGCTGTTGATAATATTTGCGGTGGTAATATCGAAATTAACTATCAAAGTATCCCTGCAGCAACTTTTACTCACCCTGAGATAAGTTCAGTTGGTCTCTCAGAAGCTGAAGCTAAAGAGATAGCTGCTAAAGAAAATTTTTCTTTGGGAGTTGTCAAAAGTTTCTTTAAGGCTAATTCAAAAGCATTGGCTGAATTGGAGAGTGATGGATTGCTAAAGTTAATTTTCAATAAAGATAATGGGAAAGTATTAGGTGCTCATATTTTTGGGTTACATGCAGCTGATTTAATACAAGAAATTTCAAACGCTATTTCAAGGAACCAAGATGTAATTGAATTATCTAAAGAAGTTCATACTCATCCCACTCTTAGTGAAGTAGTTGAGGTCGCGTATAAACAAGCGGCTTCTCAAATAAAATAATATCTAAAGTTAATGGAGATAAGACGCAGGCCACCAAATCCAACAGTAAGGGTAGAAAATTTAGAATATGCTGTACCTCATAAAGAAGCACAAGCAAGAAATATTCTAGAAGAAATTGTATGGTATAAGGACATTGAAATTAAGAATTTTAAAAAAATAGTCTCTTTAGAAGATCTCATCAAAAAGATTGAAAACCTTCCCGCTCCCAAAGATTTTTATAAAAATATCTTGGAGTCAAAAATAAAACCAGGAGTAATTGCTGAAATAAAAAAAGCTAGTCCGAGTAAAGGAATTATTAGAAAAGATTTTAACCCTGAAGACATAGCAATTTGTTATGAAGGATTAGGTGCATCATGTATCTCAGTACTTACCGATAAAAGGTTTTTTCAAGGTAGTTTTGAAATACTCCAAACTGTAAGGAAATCAACTAATCTCCCTCTACTCTGTAAAGATTTTATTATTTCTGCTTATCAAATTTATAAAGCAAGGGTATCTGGTGCTGATGCAATATTACTAATCGCTGCGATTTTAAGTGATGACGATTTAATTTATTTAAAGAAAATTGCCGATAATTTAAAGATGAGTGTTCTTGTCGAAGTCCACAACTCTAATGAATTAGAAAGGATTATAAAGTTAAAATCTTTTAATTTGATTGGAATAAATAATAGGGACTTAAAGACTTTTAAAACGGATTTAAAAACATCAATTGAATTGATGAATATATATGCAGATATATTTTTAAAACAAAATATTATTCCCGTAAGTGAATCTGGAATTAATTGTGCAGAAGATTTAGAATCGCTTAGATCTATTGGAATCAAGGGAGTATTAATTGGTGAAACTTTTATGAGAGAGACTGATATTGAACAATCGTTCAAGAAATTATTTTACTCAATTTAATATTGACTTCAAATCGTGCTATAAGATTGAATAAACAGAGTTGTAACGAATATATATGCAGGCTGTAATTTTAACAGGTATATTTGCGGGATTTGTGCATGTAGTTAGTGGTGCTGATCATCTAATTGCAATGGCACCAGCAGCGATTTATAATCCCCAAAAAGCTCTTAAAAATAGTTTTTCATGGGGCTTAGGACACTCTTCAGGTGTTCTCTTTTTAACTTTTCTAGCGATTTTTATTAAGGATATTACGCCATTAAACAAATTTTCTAATATTGCCGAATTCCTAGTTGGAATTTCTCTTCTAATTGTTGGAGTATTTGCTATTAAAAATTCTCTTAAATTAAGTATCCACTCGCATTCACATAAGCATGAGAATGGAATTGCCCATCGTCACTTTCACTTTCATGTTAAGGAACAAAAAAATAATAATAAGCACTCACATGCTTTGACTGGTTTAGGCCTGCTACATGGTATAGCTGGAGGTTCACATTTTCTTGCAGTTCTTCCTGCTCTAGCACTACCTTTAACAAGCGCTTGCTTATATTTGATTTCATATTTGATTGGTTCACTAATAAGTATGAATCTTTTTACTTGTTTAATATCTTTTACCACCCACAAGGCAAGTCAAAAATTTATTAAAAGATTAATAGCTCTGACAGGAGGCCTTTCCTTTTCTTTGGGATTATTTTGGATTCAAAGAAGTGCTTCTGTTTTTTTGAATTAAGAAATTTTTTAATTTAGGAAAAATTAATTTAGAGGTGACAATCCCAATTATTTTTTCGTTATTGATTAATCCAAATTTCTTACTATCTTCGCTAAATTTAATATTGTCACCAATAACCTCAATATTATTTTGATTTACTGAATTTATCCTTTTTATTAAGTTTTTATTTTTAAGTGGATGTTTAAAAATAATTATTTGTCGATCTTTAAGTACTGATTTATTATTTTTATATTTTTTAAAAAAAACAATATCTCCTTCTTTTAGGTAAGGTAACATCGATTCACCACTAATAATGGCAGTTTTTCTTAAACCTAAAAAAAATAAAATAAAATCAAAAAAACTTTTGAAAATAATTCTGGTTAACTAGCTTTTACAAAAGCGTCTGATCTTCCTTTTGAAGCCCAGAAAATTTTATGAATCTTTTCTACATAACTCATGAGTTCTTCAGCTTGAGCTAAATCAATATTAACTTTGCATGCACTGCATAATTTGGCTGCCTTCCAAATGGTTTCATGTAAGTCTGGGTAAGTTTCTAAGTGAACTGGTTTAAAGTAATCTGTCCACAAAATTAGAATTTCTTTCTTGGTTTCTTTTGCTTGATCTTCTTTAACTGCAACATATCTAGAAAATGTATTACTGTATGCGGCCCACTCTGCAGAATCAGTGCTTGAAGGAGCTTCTAATGCAATAAGTTTTTTTGTCATTGATAAAACTGCTTCTGCAGCAACTCTCGTAGATGCTGGGTCGTAAACACCGCAAGGACCGTCACAGTGAGCATGGACTGTCATTGGGGATTTTTTATCTAGAAAAGAATTGATGAATTTACTTAACATTTCAAATATTTGGTGTTGTTTATATATTACTTGGAGAATAACTAAATTGAAAAGTTTTAGATGTTTTTCTTACTTATTTTAATTGACCTTTAATAATTCAACTTCAAATATTAAAGTCGCATTAGCAGGTATTACATTTCCTGCTCCTCTTGATCCGTATCCAAGTTCAGGAGGTATTGTTAATTTTCTTTTACCTCCAACTTTCATGCCTGCTACACCTTCGTCCCAACCTTTTATTACTCGTCCAGCACCTAAGGGAAAACTAAACGGAGCTCTTCCGATACTGGTATCAAACTGTGTCCCGTCTTCTAGAGTTCCTGTGTAATTTACAGTAACTGTTTGCCCAACACTGGCTTCATCTCCTTCCCCGTTTACGATATCTGCAATAATAAGACCACTTTCTGTAGTCCTTGAATTGCTGTCTGATAGTGTTTCTTCTGCCATAGCGAAAAGTATAGGATTTGGATCTGATGGGTCTAGTTCAAATAAATTATTATTTGAAATATTTGATGATTTTGCAAGAGGCTTTTGTTGAATTAATTGATTTTCTGATTCAGCAGCATTAACAACTTGAGGTGAATTAAATTGACTGAAAATAGTTAGTGAAACACAAAAAACAAAAACTGCAAAACTGATAAAGACTTCTTTCACCTAGATTTTGAAAGTTACTAAAACTAATATTACAGAATAAAGGTACAATAAATGGGTGATTTTAAATTTAATTTGAAATTTTAGATTGTTAATCCCAACACAAGTTAAAAGTTTAAAACAATATTTTTACCCATGTTTAGGTGGCATCTTAGGAGGAATTTCAGTTGCAACCCATTTTTGGATAATTTTTATGCCGATATCATTATTTATTTTATGGAAAGGAAGTGAAAGAAGAATAGCAAATTTTTGTTGGGGTTTTTTCTTCATCTTGATAAGTCATTCTTGGCTTTATGATCTTCATCCATTGACATGGCTCGGATTTTCATGGTTTGCAAGTTTAATAATCACCATTTCAATATTGTTATTTTGTGCTTTTCTGGGTGGGTTATTAGTTTACTTATGGGGTTTGTTAGTTGAAATCATTCTCTGGAAAGAGGATGTTTTTAAAATGAAAATATTACCTTTAACCGTAAAAGTATTTTTTTTATCTTTGACTTGGGGTATTGGTGAATTGATACTTTCTCAAACATCTTTTTTTTGGATAGGTTTAGGGGAAAGTCTTATTCCAGGTGATATTTATCTTGCTGGTTTGGCACGATGGATTGGCGCAAGTGGTTTATGCGTATTACAAATATTTATTGGATTTTGGATATTTTTTAATCACGGTAGATGGAGAAGAAAACTTCATTTTAAAAAAATATTTATTTTCGGACTTTTTATTATTTTTTTATTACATCTATTGGGGGGTTTAACAACTCCAATTAAAAGAAATTATGAATATCCAGTAGCTATTTGGCAAACTAATATACCAACTAGAGAAAAATTAAAAATAGATAATGAATTTATTAAAGAAAAACAATCTATCGCTCAAAAATATGCTTTAGCTAATCAAGCAGAACTTCTCGTCGCACCTGAAGGGACTCTATATAATAATTTTTATTTATCCAAAGGCTTTAAGATTAATACCTTGGCAGGAGGTTTCAGAAATTCTAATAATGAGTTAAGAAGTTCTTTACTCGGATTTCAAGTTGGAGATAAATCTTTTACCTCCTTTATAGATAAAAATAGACTTGTTCCATTAGGTGAAAAAATACCTAGATTTCTAAATAGTTTTTCAAGAGGATTATCTGCAGTAGGAGGAATTCAACCAGGCTCTGATTCACGATTTTTTAATCCTAAATTTACTCAACCCCTAGCAGTGGCTATTTGTTATGAAATTAGTGATGGATTAAAAATAAGAAAGGCAATTAATAACGGTGCAAAACTAATAATAACCACAGCAAATTTAGATCCCTATCCAACTAAGCTTTATAATCAATTCCTGTCTTTGGCAAGATTGAGAAGTATTGAAAATAAAAAAGATAATTTACTTGTATCAAACACTGGTCCTTCTGGTTTAGTTAAAGATGATGGGAAAATTATTCAACTTCTAGATTTAAATGTTGAGCAAAATAAAGTAGTTTTCCCTAATTTTTCATCCGATAAGACCTTTTATACACAATTTGGAGATAAACCCATTTTGTTATTGTTTATATTTTTTATGGGATTAAATTTCTTTTGGAAAATTAATTAATTAATCCGCCACCTAATAAAATTTCTCCTTTATAAAAAACTGCAGCTTGTCCGGGCGTTACCGAATTTTGACTTTCTTCAAATATTAATTTAAATGTGTTAACTGGATTATCTGAATTTTTCAAAGGAATTAAAGTTCCTTTTACTGGATGACTTCTATATCTGATTTGTGCTTCTACTTGTATCTCCTGCTTAGGTTCTTCGATTGAAACCCAGTTAACCTTACTTATTATTGCTTCTTTATTAAATAGATCACTTTTATCTGCTACATAAACTATGTTTTTTACCCTGTCTAAACTTTTTACATACAATGGCTCAGGCCAAGCAATGCCTAAACCTTTTCTTTGTCCTACTGTAAAGTGCTGAATTCCATTGTGATTTCCTAGGACTTTCCCATTAACATGCATAATTTCTCCTTCTTTTGGCTCAATGTGTTTGTCAATAAATCTCTGCATTGATCCATAATGCTCAACTAAACATAAATCTTGACTTTCTGGTTTTTGAGCAGTTCTGAGGCCTAATCTGAGAGCTTCCTTTCTTGTTTCTTCTTTTTTCATTTCACCAAGAGGAAATTCTAATCTGCTTAGAACTTCTTGTGAAAGAGAATAAAGAAAATAACTTTGGTCTTTGTTCTCGTCAGCACCTCTGAGAAGAAGGAAGTCCTTATATACAAAGCTCTTGCAATCAATTTTTTCAACATAAGATGATTTTTTTATCCTTGCGTAATGACCTGTCGCAATATGAGTAAAGTCTTTTTTATTTATTGCGTAATTCAGCATCTCTTCAAACTTCACATTCTTGTTGCACATCGAACATGGAAGTGGAGTGAATCCTTTCTCGTAGCTTTCAGTAGTTTTTTTAATTACCTCTTTTTCGAAAATTTCTCTTGAGTCTATGATTTTATGATTAATTCCTAAATCTTCACAAAGGCCAGCAGCATCTACTAATCCTTCAGAACAACAAGAGCCTTGACCTTTCATTAGCCAAAGAGTTAGTCCCTCAACATTCCAGCCTCTTTCTAAAAGAAGAGCAGCTGAAAGGGAACTATCTACACCACCAGAAAGACCCACAATAATATTTTTTTTCTTCTTGGTTTTATTATTAGTAGAAAAACAGTTCTCTAATTTTTTATCCTTTTGTGTCTTTAACATGGAAGTTTAAATTTTTGAACAGTAATTTAATTGCTTTGCACTAATTATGAACGAAATTGAATGGCCAACAATTGACTCTAAACATTTAATTGTTGATTCAAAGCAAATGTCGATATTAGAGAGAGAAATGTTTTCTGATGGAATGCCCCAGGAAGCATTGATGGAAAAAGCTGGTATCCAAATAAGTAGATGGCTCTTGAAAAGAAAACCTCTCCTAAAGCATGGAATAACTGTTTTAATAGGTCCTGGGCATAATGGTGGGGACGGCGCTGTCATAGCTAGAGAGCTTTTCTTGAAAGGTTATTTAGTCAAGGTATGGTGTCCATTTCCCATTAAAAAACCATTAACAAAAAATCACATTAATTATCTTACATCTATTGGTGTACAAAATTTAAATAAGCCCCCTGATGCAAACGGAAAAGAAATCTGGATTGATTCAGTTTTTGGTAATAACCAAAAAAGGAAAGTTGATCAAAAATTAATCAAATTGTTTAATCAGAAATTCCACAATAAATCCGGCAGGGTAATAAGTATTGATGTTCCTACAGGATTATGTCCTAATAAAGGGGAACCTTTTTTAGATAATGCAGTAAAGGCAGACTACACCTTAGTTATCGGTCTTAATAAGATTGGTTTGATGCAAGATTCGGCTTTACCTTTTATAGGAGAATTGAACCATATAGATATTGGGGTTCCTATTACTAAGTTATCTAAGGTTGAGAAAAAGATTTTGAAGATTACGTATTCTGATTTAAAAAATATTGCTTTACCCTCCTTACCAAAAAATTCCAGTAAGTATAAGAGAGGAAGAACATTATTAATCGCAGGAAGTGAAAGATATCCAGGAGCTGCACATCTAGCATTAAGTGGCGCTATGTCTAGTGGTGCAGGTTTTGTCTCCGCTGTTCTTCCTGAGATAGTTGCCGAATCTATTTGGCAAGTTGCCCCAGAAATAGTTTTAAAAGGAACTATGAAGTGTAATCAAAATGGCAATTCTTTTTTATCAAGTGCATTAAAGAATATTGAGCTAAGTGAATATGATTCTTTAGTTGTAGGTCCAGGAATAGGAATTGATAATGATGATTGGCAAAAAACAAAAGACTACCTTATAGATTTTGAGGGATTATTGATTTTGGATGCAGATGCACTTAATAGAATTTCTGAATCTAAATTAGGATCAAGATTCTTTTTAGAGAGAAAATTTAAAACATGGATTACACCTCATAGAAAAGAATTTTTTAGGTTGTTTCCTCATATAAAGTCTCATTCTAATGTGGAATTAGCTATCCAAGCGGCAAAAGAGTTTAATATAAGTGTTCTCTTAAAAGGAGCTAACAGCATAGTTGCTAATAATAAAAAAGCATGGCAACTTTTTGGGACCGATTCTCAGACCGCTAGAGCTGGATTAGGCGATCTTTTATCTGGATTTATAGCTGGCAGCTCTGCGATCGATTTAACTTTGGGCAGAAATATTAATACTGATTTCTTAGCTAAATACGTACTTTTACATTCCTTCGCCGCATCTAAGTGTCAAGAGGGGTCTAATGCGTTTGCTATTAGTGATGAATTATCAAAATTAATGAGAAAAAGGAAAACGAGACAAATATCTTGAAAGAAACAATTAAATAGAGTTTTTTATAGTTTTAAACACATAAATATACAAATATTAAGTGAAATCTGAAGCGCGCATTAAATATTCGGGTATTTCCAAAAAAATGTAGGAAAGTTTTAATACCTAAATAGGTTAAAAAAAATGGTTTCATCGATACCAGCTCAAGCAGAACCAGAAAAAAGAAGAGGTAATGATCCAATAAGTTGGTATTTACAAAATATAGGTAGAGTTCCTTTGTTAACACCCGCCGAAGAAATTGAATTGGGGAATCAAGTTCAGAAAATGATGGTGCTTACAGAAGACGGTCAGTTGAATGAAAAAATTAAAGAGTTTACAAAACAGGAAAAAAGATTAATAAAAATTGGTAGAAGAGCTAAAGAGAGAATGATGAAAGCTAATTTAAGATTAGTTGTGAGTGTGGCAAAAAAATATCAAGGCAAAGGACTCGAACTTTTAGATTTAGTTCAAGAAGGTTCGCTAGGTTTGGAGAGGGCTGTTGAAAAATTTGATCCGACGAGGGGATATAAATTTTCTACGTATGCTTTTTGGTGGATTAGACAGAGTATGACAAGGGCAATTGCTTGTCAATCGCGAACGATCCGTTTACCAGTTCATTTAAGCGAAAGATTGGCATCAATCAGAAAAGTTAGTAGGGATCTTGCACATAAACTTGGTGCTATGCCAAGCAGAATTGAAATTGCAGAAGCAATGGAGATTGAGGTAGATGACTTAGATTCTGTTTTAAGACAAGCTCTATCTACGAGTAGTTTAGATGCTCCAGTTAATGGTGATGATGGTAGAAGCTTTCTAGGTGATTTAATTGCAGATAGTAATAATGAAGAACCTTTAGATCAAGTTGAGCAGAAGATGCATCAAGAGCAACTCGGAAAGTGGTTAAGTCATTTAAGTGAACAGGAGCAACATGTTCTCAAATTAAGGTTTGGACTTGATGGAAATGAAAGACATACACTTGCTGAAATTGGGAGATTACTAGAAGTTTCTAGAGAGAGAGTGAGGCAAGTTGAACTGAAGGCATTAAGAAAATTAAGGAATTTAACAAGAAAATTACCCAGTGGAATCTAATCTAATCTTCGGCCCAAATATATTTAGTTAGTTCTTGAGAAGGAGGTTCAGGTGCTTCCAAAGCATTTCTAACAGATTCTGAGATTTCTTTATCAATTTTCTTTTCAATAGTTTTTAATTCTTCTTCTGTTGCGAATTTGCCATCAATAATCTCTTTAGCCAATTTTTTTATAGGGTCTCGTTTCCCCCAAAACTCCTTCTCTTTCTCAGATCTTAATTCATCAGGATCTGCAAGAGAATGCCCTCTGTATCTATAAGTCAAGCACTCTAAAAGAGTTGGTCCCTCCCCATCTCTAGCTCGCTCAATTGCTCTTTGTGCTGCTCCTCTAACCGCTAATACATCCATCCCGTCCACTTCCTCTCCATGCATCCCAAAAGCGGAGGCCTTTCTCCAGATTTCAGGATTACTAGTTGCTCTATCGTGAGCCATACCAATAGCCCATTTATTATTTTCAACGACAAAAATTATGGGTAATTTCCATAATTGAGCCATATTTAAACATTCAAAAAACTGTCCATTATTACAAGTACCATCTCCAAAAAATGCTGCAGTAACTGCATCGCTATTTTTATTGCCAGCAACTTCCTTTTTATATCTACTAGAAAAGGCCGCTCCCAAAGCAACTGGAATTCCCTCTCCAATAAATGCATATCCTCCCAATAAATGATGTTCTTTCGAAAATAAATGCATAGATCCACCTCGGCCTTTGCTGCAACCTGTAGCTTTACCAAAAAGCTCACTCATTACTTCAAAGGAGGGTACACCCGCACTTAGCGCATGAACATGATCGCGGTAGGTACTACAAAACCAATCATGCTTCTTTTTCATGGCACCAATTACTCCAGTACTTATAGCTTCTTGGCCGTTGTATAAATGAACGAAACCAAACATTTTTCCCCTGTAATACATTTCTGCACATTTATCTTCAAACCTTCGACCAAGTATCATATCTTCGTAAAGAGATAATCCTGTTTCTCGATCTAATTCGGCTTTTTTTATGTCTTGAAGATTTGAAATTCTCTCTACGTGTGTTTCCAAGAAAATACCTTAATGAAGTTTTGATTTGTTGACATTCTAGGATGCGAAGGTCAATTTTAATGATTTTTTTTAATAACTCTGTAAGACCTTATGAAAAAATTTTTTAACTTGATAAAATTTGTCTAAGAATTTTCAATAGGATATTTGTTTGGAACTTCCTTTAGACCATTTTCGTTTGATAGGCGTAAGCCCCTCTGCAACATCTGAGGAAATATTAAGAGCGTTTCAATTGCGGCTAGATAAAACGCCAAATGAAGGTTTTACTTATGAAGTTTTAACCCAAAGATCTGAGTTGCTTCGTTTCACTGCTGATTTGCTCACAGATCCAGAAAGTAGGAGAGAATATGAAAATTTGTTGCTTAATGGAGTCTCTGGATTGGAGTTTTCTTCAAATAGAGAAGTAGCAGGTTTAATACTTCTTTGGGAATCAGGTTCTCCTAAAGAAGCTTTTAAAATTTCAAAAAAAGCTTTGCAACCGCCACAAACTCCAGCTTTAGGAAGTAGTAGAGAAGCGGATTTAACTTTATTAGCAGCTTTAACCGCTAGAGATTCTGCGATTCAAGAACAACAGCTAAGATCCTATTCGAATGCTGCAGACTTTTTACAAGAAGGAATAAAACTTCTTCAAAGAATGGGAAAGCTTGGAGAAATGAGGAAAGAGCTTGAAGAAGATTTAACCTCTCTGCTTCCTTACAGGATATTAGATTTACTTAGCCGAGATTTAAATGAACTTGAATCTCATAAAAAAGGTTTGAGTATGTTGGAAAATTTAATAATTAAAAGAGGAGGTTTGGAAGGTATTAATAAATCTGAGTATGGAAATTATCTAAATCAGCAAGAATTCGAAGCTTTTTTTCAACAAATAAGACCATATTTGACAGTCCAAGAGCAGATTGATTTGTTTCTTGAATTACAAAAAAGAGGATCATTAGAAGCAGGATTTTTAGCTTTTCTCTCCCTGACAGCAATTGGTTTCTCAAGAAGAAAACCGGAAAAATTATTTGAGGCAAGGAGAATTTTAAAGAAGCTAAATTTATCAGGCCTTGATTCAATGCCCCTAGTTGGATGTTTAGACTTACTTTTAGCAGATATTGATCAGGCCTCTGCGAGGTTCTCAAGTAGCTCTGATGAAACTTTACGAGATTGGCTTGATAATTATCCAGGAAATAAGTTGGAGGCGATTTGTATCTTCTGTAAAAATTGGTTAGAAAATGATGTTTTAGTTGGTTACAGAGATATTGACTTAAAAGCGGTAGATTTGGATTCTTGGTTTGAAGATAGGGAAATTCAAGAATTTATTGAACAATTAGAAAAGAAATCTAATAAGCCTTCAATAAAAACAAATCTTCAGAACCAACAGACTAAAAATGAATCAGCCACAAAAGATTCTGATAATATTTTAAATCAAGTTGACGAAAAGCGATTACCTTGGCCAGGTGGTATTAAAAGAGAATATGAAGATCTTGATACACAAGAAAATCAATTTAATGAAGGAAACTTCAAGAATAAACCAATAGATTTTTATAAATATCTTATTGAAAAAATTGCTGAATTAAAGTTTAGTTTTGGTGAGTTTTTAAAGGATAAAGACTTTATTAGTAGGTCACCTTACTTAATTTATCTATATGCTTTTTTAATCTTATTTATATTCGGTATAAGTATTGGATTTGTAAGAAATAATTTTAAAAAATCATTTCAGGACCAAGTTTTTCCGGATAAACCTTTATTAACAAAAGATAAAAATCAAAATATTGATGGAAAAACTATTGTTCAAGAAACTAAAAAGAAACCTTCAAATGAATTAAATTCTTTTACTACCGAACAATTTTTAAACGATAAAATTCAAATCAAGGAAATTACTAAATCCTCGCCGACTTTAGAAGATATAAAAAATTTAATTAATTTATGGCTTCTAAGTAAAAGTAATTACTTAGCTGGAAAGAATGAAATTAATCTTTCCAAGATTGTTAGTAACGGTTTGATAGGTAGAACAATTGAAGAAAGGCAAAATGATATCAAGAAAGAAATTTATAAAGAAATTAATTCCAAAATTCGTAAGATAGATTTGGAATCACAAACTTCCTCTAGAATTGTTGTTTTAGTAGAACTAGATTATCTCGAAAGAATAATAAAGAATACAGGAGAATTTGTTAATGAGACATCATTAACGCCGCTGAAAGTTAAATATATTTTGGGTTTTTCTAATAAGTCATGGAAATTGGTTGATTTTGTTAGTGGCCTATAATCGTAAATTGCGAGATCATCTATAATAATTAAAAAATACTTTTTAATAATGTTTGATGAACTCTCATCACGCTTTGAAGACGCAGTAAAGGGTTTAAGAGGCGAAGCAAAAATTAGCGAAAATAATATTAATGATGCCTTGAAGGAGGTAAAAAGAGCTCTACTAGATGCTGATGTTAGTTTACCTGTTGTAAAAGAGTTTATTTCAGATGTAAAAGATAAAGCTATCGGAGAAGAAGTCGTTAGGGGTGTAAATCCAGGTCAAAAATTTATAGAAGTTGTAAATAAAGAATTGATTAATATTATGGGAAATGAAAATTCCCCATTAAAAGAAAATGAAGATAGGACTACCGTTATTTTAATGGCTGGACTTCAGGGAGCAGGTAAAACAACTGCAACTGGAAAATTAGGCCTTTATTTGAAGGAAAAAGAAAAAAAAGTGCTTTTGGTGGCTGCAGATATTTATCGACCAGCGGCAGTTGAACAACTTAAAACATTAGGGAGTGAATATGACTTAGAAGTTTTTTCAGCGGAAGAAAAAAATAGCAAACCAGAAGAAATAACTAAGGAAGCATTGAATTATGCAAGTGAAAATAATTTTAATTCGATCATTATTGATACCGCAGGCAGATTGCAAATTGATGATTCAATGATGAGCGAGATGGTTCGATTAAAAGAAGTTTCTAATCCTGATGAAGTTTTGCTTGTTGTTGATTCAATGATTGGTCAAGAAGCCGCGGAGTTAACAAAGTCATTTCATGAAAAAGTAGGAATTACAGGGGCGATATTAACTAAGTTGGATGGAGACTCAAGAGGTGGTGCTGCATTATCAATTAGAAAAATAAGTGGTAAACCAATCAAATTTATTGGTGTAGGTGAAAAGATAGAGGCATTGCAACCATTCCATCCAGAGAGAATGGCTAGCAGAATTTTAGGCATGGGTGATGTATTGACACTTGTTGAAAAAGCTCAAAAAGAAGTTGAACTTGCTGATGCAGAAGCGATGCAAAAGAAACTTCAAGAAGCGACATTTGATTTTAATGATTTTGTTAAGCAAATGAGATTAATTAAAAGGATGGGATCACTTGGTGGATTGATTAAATTGATTCCTGGAATGAATAAAATCGATGATGGGATGATAAAAGATGGAGAAGATCAACTTAAGAAAATAGAATCAATGATCTCTTCAATGACTCTTGAGGAAAAACAAAAGCCAGAGGTTCTTGCCGCTCAGCCTTCAAGAAGACAAAGAATTGCTCAGGGTAGCGGTTATGAAGCAAAAGATGTAGACAAAGTATTAGCTGATTTTCAAAGAATGAGAGGTTTTATGAAACAAATGTCAAATGGAGGAATGCCAGGAATGGGAGGAATGCCAGGAATGGGAGGAATGCCAGGAATGGGAGCTATGGGAGGGATGAGTGGTAATAAGCCAATGAAAAAACAAAAAAATAATAAAAAGAAAAAAGGTTTTGCCGATTTATAGTTTCTATATTTTTACCTTTAAATGATATTATTATTAAAAACGCATTAATTTAAGATGATTAAATTGCGCCTTAAGCGCTTTGGAAAGAAAAAAGAGGCAAGTTTCAGAATTGTTGCATGCAATAGTACTTCCAGAAGAGATGGTAGACCTCTACAAGAACTAGGTTTTTATAATCCAAGAACTAAGGAAACCAGGCTTGACACAGAAGCTTTAAGAACAAGACTCACTCAGGGTGCTCAGCCAACTGATACTGTGAGAACTTTATTAGAAAAGGGAGGGTTATTAGAAAAAACAGAAAGACCCTCTATCGCAATTGGCAAAGCAAAGTTAGAGAAGGAAAAATTAGCTAAGGCCAAAACTAAAGACGAAGAAAATGATAGTAGTAAAGCTGAAAGCGAGAGTAATGAAGCTGAAAGCTAGTGATTTGATAAGTTATTCTTATTCAATAACTAAATGACGGAAGTTTCCAAAACTGGTCACTTCAAAATAGATTTGCCAAGCTCTGATGCTGCTACAGCATTATCAGGACCTGGTAATTCTTTTTTAAAAAAATTTGAGTCACTTACAGGAGTTTCTTTAACTATAAGAGGTTTACAACTTGAGATGAACGGTGTCATATCTAAAATTGAGAGAGCCTCTGCATTAGTAGAACTAACAAGACCAATTTGGGAACAAGGATTAGAAGTACCAGAGGTAGATCTTAAAGCCGCTTTAAGTTCTTTAAATATGGGCGAATCGTCCTCACATGCTGAACTTGGAAAAAAAATTCTTGCACGTTCCAAAGAAGGAAGATATTTAAGACCAAGAACTATAAGACAAAAAGAATATGTTGAATCAATTGAAAACTTTGACCTTACGTTCGCAATTGGCCCAGCTGGAACTGGAAAGACATTTTTAGCAACTGTTTGCGCGGCTAGGTTATTAAACGAGAAAAAAATTGAAAAAATTGTTTTAACCAGACCAGCTGTAGAAGCTGGTGAAAGTTTGGGATTTTTACCAGGCGATCTGCAACAAAAAGTAGATCCATATTTAAGACCCTTATTTGATTCTTTACATAGTATTTTCGGGTTTGATAGAACAAATTCGTTAATTGATAAGGGAATTATTGAAGTTGCTCCTTTGGCATTTATGAGAGGAAGAACCTTAGATAATTCTTTGATTATCTTGGATGAAGCACAAAATACTACTTGCTCTCAAATGAGAATGTTTTTGACCAGATTAGGAGATAGATCAAAAATGGTTGTAAACGGAGATATTACACAAATTGACTTAAAAAAAGATCAGGAAAGCGGTCTCATTGAAGCATCGAGAATTTTCTCTGAGACTGAAGGTATAAAATTTTGTTATTTAACTGTTGAGGATGTAGTTCGTCATCCTTTAGTTCAGAAAATTATTGAGGCTTATCAATAACTTACTTAATCTGGTGATCCGTACCCTGAAATTTTAAAAATCAACTAGAATAGCTTCATATTCTATTAAGGAAAATGCCAGCAAGCAGTAATTTCAATCAGGCTATTCGTGAAGCTCAAACAAGAGCAATAGTTGGACCTAATGTTGTTCAAAAAGCTCTACCTTACGTTGGTGGTGGAATGGCTTTAACATCCTTTGGTGCTCTAGGAGGATTGACTCTCTCTCAAAGTTCCTTATACGGACCTTTATTTTTAGTAGCAATTATTGCGCAATTAGTTTTGTTTTTTGTAGCTTCAAGTGCTGCTAATAATGCAAATAACACGAAGGCTTTACCTCTTTTAGCCACATATAGTTTGCTTACTGGATTTACTCTGAGCGGAATTATTGCTTATGCAGCTTTAACTATTGGTATTGGTTCTATTGCTACAGCAGCACTAGCTACAGGTATCACATTTATTATCGCTTCTTATACTGGCCAAAGGATGAGTGATAATGTAGGTCAGGCACTTAGCGGAGTTGTCGGTTTAGGGTTGATTGGACTAGTCATTGCAATGGTAATTCAGCTAGTCGGTAGTATTTTTTCTCCAGCATTTGGTACAGGTGGCTTTGAATTATTAATAGCAGGATTTGGAACTGTTTTATTTGTAGCAATGTCTTTTGTTGATTTTTACACCATGCCAAGACGATATAGCGATGATCAATATTTAGCAGGAGCTCTTGGAATGTATTTAACTTATATTAATCTTTTTGTATTCATTCTTAGATTAATGATTGCACTAAATGGTGGCGGAAGAAGAGACTAAATTAATTACGCCAAACTAACTCAAAGCGTAGTTTTAATTCTACGCTTTTTTATTGGGCGATATCAAGAATTTGTTTTTTTATGAATTCCTTTTGTTCGAAATCATACTTTACTGAATTATCAAAGCTATTGCCCATATCATCTAAGTCTTTAAGGACTTTATTGATAGACTTTGAAACTGACTTAGTATCTAGCATTCTTAGAATAGCCTTACATCTATCTGAAATGTTTTCTGATGTTATCTCATATTCACGATTATTATCTCTTCGATGAATAATAATTTGAGCGGAACTCATTATTAAATTTTTTACTACTATATTTGTCACAGCATCACCACCTTCGTTCAGTTTGTAAATCAGTGAAAAAGGAAGTTTATCTAACAAAAGACAATCTTTATCTGATAAGGCGTATGCAAAAAATCCTCTGAGTCCATTTCTTGTTTTAGTTAGCTCTGCGATTCTATCTGCTAAAACCTCTTCGCTAAGTAAATCTTCACCCCACTCTTTGCACCATTGTGCG
>QCQK01000015.1 GCA_003209565.1 Prochlorococcus sp. AG-449-J16
TTGAGGTTGACTTCCTGCATGGTTTTGCAGAATCCTTCTTAACTCTAAGTGATTTTGTTATTTTGTTTGGTTTTATAAAATTGTTAAATAACTTAGAAGTAAACAACTCTTAAGACCTTTTACAATTTTGTGTTTTTTAGGTAAAAGTATTAGAGAATATAGGAAATAACAATTTTTTATGTTTACTACATTATTTGCAGCTGCAGATCCAGCAACTTTTTCTTGCTCTCCAAAGTGTGCCGTCGTAATGATTGCATGTAATGTTTTTGCTTATGCAATCGCTAGAGCAACAATAAGAAAACCTAATGAAGGTTTTGAAATTCCTAATTCAAAATTCTATGGTGGTTTAAGTCACGCATCAGTTGTAGGTGCAAATTGCTTAGGTCATATTTTCGGAATTGGAGCAATCTTAGGATTAGCCTCACGTGGTGTTTTATAAAAATTTATTTATTTAATTATTAATTATCTAACTTAAATTTCTTAACAATTTTATCTGCCATCTGATCAGGCATAAGTCCTAATTTTTCTTTACTCTGGTCAGGTGAAGCATGATCAACTAAAACATCAGGTATACCTATTCTGTATACAGGAATGTTTATTTCATTATCATTAAATAATTCAACTATTGCGGAACCAAATCCACCTATTAGGGTTCCTTCTTCCATAGTTACAACTTTTTGAATCCTACTTGCTAAAGGCATAATAAGATTCTTATCGAGAGGTTTAACAAACCTTGCATTAATAATACATGCATTAATGTTCATATTTTTTAGGATCTTTGCTGTTTCGATAGCTGATGCGACCATTGAACCATATGCAATAATTAAAATATCCTCTCCTTCTTCAAGTATTTCAGCTTCGCCAATATTCAAAGGTTCCCAACCCTCATCCATTACAGCAACTCCTAATCCAGAGCCTCTGGGTATTCTTAGAGCTGTAGGACCTTTATGATTTATTGAAGTTATTAACATTCTCTGTAATTCAGATTCATCCTTTGGAGCCATCAATACAAAATTAGGTATAGATCTCAAATAGCTGATATCGTACTGACCTTGGTGAGTAGGACCGTCAGCTCCAACTATCCCAGCTCTATCAAGTACGAATGATACAGGTAAATTTTGTATCCCTACATCATGTATTAATTGATCGAAAGCACGTTGAAGAAAAGTACTATAAATAGCTACAACAGGTTTAAGACCATCGCAAGACATTCCTGCCGCAAGAGTAACCGCATGTTGTTCTGCTATTCCTACATCGATATATTGATCAGGGATATTTTTTTGCAATATATCTAAACCAGTGCCTGTAGCCATTGCAGCTGTAATACCTACGACTTTGCTATCCTGCTCACATATTTTTAATAAGGTTTGACCAAATATTTTACTATAACTTACAGGTTTAGGTTTCTTTGATGGAATAGATTTACCAGTTGTAAGATCAAAAGCAGACTGCGCATGATATCCAACCTGATCGGCTTCTGCATATGGGTAACCCTTCCCTTTTGTAGTGACAACATGAACAAGTACAGGTCTTTTAAGTTTATGGGCAGCATTAAAGGTTTTTACTAGGTTACCAATATCATGTCCGTCAATTGGACCCATATATGTAAATCCAAGTTCTTCAAAAACAGCTCCAACCTTAGGCACAGATAGTCGTCTAACGCTTCCTTTAATATTTTTGAGTTCTTCTGGGATATCCTTACCAATTAGGGGAATATTTTTTACACTTTCTTGAACACTATCGGACAAAAATTGTAATGGTGGACTTACCCTTACCTTATTTAAGTAAGATGAAAGGGCTCCAACCGGAGGTGAAATAGACATATCATTATCGTTTAATACCACGACTAATGGAGTATTTGGTAAGTGACCTGCATGATTTATTGCTTCTAATGCCATTCCTCCAGTTAGTGCTCCATCTCCAATAACAGCGACACATTTATAATTTTCACCTTTTCTATCTCTTGCTATTGCCATTCCTAAAGCAGCAGAAATTGAAGTACTTGCATGTCCAGCACCAAAATGATCAAATTTACTTTCACTTCTTTTTAGATATCCAGCGACTCCATTTTGTTGTCTTAGAGAATCAAATTGACTGAAACGTCCTGTTATTAATTTATGAGGATAAGCTTGATGTCCAACATCCCATACAATTTTATCGATATCAAGATCGAGAGTTTGATATAAAGCCAATGTAAGCTCAACTACACCTAATCCAGGTCCAAGATGTCCACCACTAGTAGATACTACTTGAAGATGTCTTTCTCTTATTTGACAAGCAATTTCCTCTAATTGTGAAACTGTTAAGCCATGTAGTTGATTAGGATGACTTAACTCACTTAAAAGCATTTAACAAAAATTGGTATCTATATAATCTAAAACGCTGAGGTGCAAAATGAGTATTTTTTTTGAAATAGATAATGTAATGTTTTATTAGATTAATAATTAATGCTAAAAATATATATATGAATAATTATTTTGAAAAAATACTTCAAGCTGATGTCTATGAAGTAGCCAAAAAAACCCCACTAGAGAAAGCTCATAATTTAAGCAACACACTTAATAATGAAGTTTTTCTTAAAAGAGAAGATCTTCAAGATGTATTTTCATTCAAAATAAGAGGTGCTTATAACAAAATGAGGATGCTAACCAATAAACAACTTGCTCAGGGAGTAATTACTTCAAGTGCTGGTAATCATGCACAAGGCGTTGCACTTAGTGCTCTCAAGTTAAATTGCCAAGCAACAATATTAATGCCCATTACAACACCTCAAGTAAAAGTTAATGCAGTAAAAAATTTAAAAGCAAAAGTTATATTATTTGGTGAAAATTATGATGAAACCTACAAAGAAGCAATAAAAATTAGTCAAGAAAGAAATTTAAGTTTTATTCATCCTTTTGATGATCCAGATGTAATAGCAGGACAAGGAACTATAGCTATTGAACTTGAACAACAACTAAAAGACAAACCTTATGCAATATATATTGCTGTTGGTGGTGGTGGACTAATTTCAGGAATATCTCTATACATTAAAAAAATATGGCCTGAAGTAAAAATAATTGGCGTAGAACCAGAAGACGCAGACGCTATGACAAAATCTTTGGAAGAAAAAAGAATTGTGGAATTAGCCTCTGTCGGTCAATTTGCAGATGGAGTGGCAGTTAAAAAAATTGGTAAAAATACTTTTGATATTGCAAGAAAATATATAGATAAGATGATAACGGTTAATACTGATGAAATTTGTGCTGCTATAAAAGATGTTTTTGAGGATACTAGATCAATACTAGAACCAGCAGGAGCGTTATCAATTGCTGGAATGAAAAAAGATATTTTGTTTTCGAATCATTCAAATAGAAAAATGATTGCGATTGCATGCGGTGCAAATATGAATTTTGAACGACTTAGATTTGTAGCTGAAAGAGCAGAACTTGGAGAGTGTAAAGAAGTAATGATGGCTGTTGAAATTCCTGAACGTGCTGGTAGTCTAATTGATTTTTGTAAGTTACTTGATAATAGAAATTTAACAGAATTTAGCTATAGGATGTCGAATTCTAAGAATGCACAGATTTTTGTAGGAGTTCAAGTCTATGGGTTGAATGATAAAAAAGACCTATTAAATGTATTTAGAAACTCTGAATATTCATTTATTGACATAAGTGATGATGAATTATCAAAAAATCATCTCAGACACATGGTTGGTGGAAGATTGCCAAGAAATTTTAAAGAGATGGATTTTAGTAACATTGTTGAGCTTTTATACAGATTTGAGTTTCCTGAAAGGCCTGGCGCATTAATAAACTTCTTAAATAATATGAAATCTCATTGGTCTATAAGCGTATTTCACTACAGGAATTATGGTGCTGATGTAGGGAAAATTGTAATTGGAGTTTTAATCAATAAAAATGAGATTTTAGAATGGGATAAATTTGTAAGAATTCTAGGCTACAAATACTGGGATGAAACTCAAAACGATACATATAAATTATTCCTTGGTGCATCAGATTAAATTTAAGGTAAATTAGGAAAGATTTCGGTAATTAAAATCAATCAATCTGATTCAAATACCACGCCAATATCTGATATAGAACTAGTTACTAAAGTTGAAGCTGTTCTATATTTGAAAGGCAGACCAATAACAAAAAAGGATCTTTCAGAAATTACTAATTCTGATATCAACTTAATAAATGAAGCAATTCAAAATCTAAAGAATAAATACTCTAATCCCAACTCAGCTATTGAATTAAATGCAGTAAATAATAGTTTTTCTCTCGAACTAAAATCTAGCCTTAATGAATTCGTCGATGATTTACTTCCTTCTGATTTGAAAACATCAGAATTAAGAACATTGGCAACTATTGCGATTAAAAAAAAGATCCTGCAATCGGATCTAATACTTCTACGAGGATCAGGAGCTTATGATCATATTAAAGAATTATTAGGAAAGAAATTTATCGTCAAAAGGAAGCAAAAAGATGGTAGATCATATTGGTTATCATTATCAGAAAAGTTTTTTCAAACTTTTGCTGTAAGTAATGAATATCTTTCAAATATAGGAAGCAGCAATAATAAGTAAATGTTAGGATATATTAAATTACGAAAAGATAATGTTATCTGAGATTTTTGCAGTTCTAGGCCAAACTTTATCAATTTATTCCTTCATATTGATAATAAGAATTTTACTTACATGGTTTCCAGGTATTGATTGGAGTAACGGTGTTTTATCTGCATTAACTTCAATCACAGATCCTTATTTAAACATTTTTAGAGGTATTATCCCACCAATAGGTGGATTTGATATTTCATCTTTACTAGCTTTTTTACTTTTAAATGTTATTCAAAATTTAATTACAAATCTTCAGTATGCCAGCTTGGGTTATAGCTGAAATTATCTATCATCTCCAGAACCTTTTATATTCCCTTTAGCAGCTCTTAATCTTAATTTTTCAAGGTTTTGTAATGCAACATCCTCCAAATTAAAATTTAATTCTGTACAAAGATTTGATAAATACCACAAAACATCTCCTAACTCTTTTTTGATACCTAATTTTGATTCGTTATCTAATATTCCATTTTTATCTCTTATGACCTTTTTCATTTTTTCTGCCACCTCACCAGCCTCCCCAACTAAACCAAGAGTTGGATAAATATTATTTGAACCTAAATCTGGATATTGGGCTGTTTCTCTAGCTTTTTTCTGATAAGTTTTAAAATCCATGAATTAAATAACTAACTTTGGGTATGGTAAATTTATTTATATCTAGCAATATTATCTATATATGTCGAATATTGATCTAAAAAGAAGAACAAAAATTGTAGCAACTATTGGCCCTGCAACTCAATCTGAAGAGATAATTACAGATTTAATTAAAGCTGGAGTAACAACATTTAGATTAAATTTCTCACATGGAGATCATAAAGATCATGCTGATAGAATAAAAACAATAAGGGAAGTATCAAAAAAGTTAGATATAGATATTGGAATATTGCAAGATCTTCAAGGTCCTAAAATACGATTAGGGCGCTTTAAAGATGGGCCAGTAAAAGTTAAAAAAGGCGATAAATTTATACTTACATCAAATGAAGTCGAATGTACAAATACTATTGCAAATGTTACATACGACAAACTATCTCAAGAAGTTAGCGAAGGGAAAAGAATACTTTTAGATGATGGAAAAATAGAAATGATTGTAGAAAAAGTTGATATAAAAGCTAATAATTTGGAGTGCATGGTAACTGTAGGAGGAGTTCTTTCAAACAATAAAGGAGTTAATTTTCCAGATGTTCAATTATCAGTAAAAGCTTTAACAGAAAAAGATAAAGAGGATTTAAAATTCGGTTTATCAGAAGGAGTTGATTGGATAGCACTTAGTTTCGTAAGAAATCCATCCGATATAAATGAGATAAAAGATTTAATAAATAAAAATGGGCATTCAACCCCTGTAGTCGCAAAAATAGAAAAATTTGAAGCTATTGATCAGATAGATACAGTATTACCCTTATGTGATGGGGTTATGGTTGCAAGAGGTGATTTGGGAGTAGAAATGCCTGCTGAAGAAGTTCCTCTTTTACAAAAGGAATTAATAAGAAAAGCTAATTCATTAGGTATCCCAATAATTACAGCAACTCAAATGCTTGATTCTATGGCTTCTAACCCAAGACCAACAAGGGCCGAAGTCAGTGATGTTGCAAATGCAATTCTTGATGGTACAGATGCTGTTATGCTTTCAAACGAAACTGCAGTTGGCGATTATCCTGTAGAGGCAGTTGAAACGATGGCAACCATAGCAAGAAGAATTGAGAGGGATTATCCACTAAAAGCTATTGAAAGCCACTTACCCAGTACGATCCCAAATGCTATCAGTGCAGCAGTGAGTAATATAGCAAGACAACTAGATGCAGGAGCTATAATTCCTCTAACAAAATCAGGTTCTACTGCTCGAAATGTAAGCAAATTCAGACCACCAACACCTATCTTGGCAACTACTACAGAGAGGAGTGTTGCTAGAAGATTGCAACTTGTTTGGGGAGTTACTCCAATAGTAGTTAAAAATGATGAAAGAACAGCAAAAACATTTAGTTTAGCTATGCAAATTGCTCAGGAGATGGGGATCCTAAATCAAGGAGATTTAGTAGTTCAAACCGCAGGTACATTAACTGGAATTAGCGGCTCTACAGATTTAATAAAAGTCGGTTTAGTAAGAAAGATTGTATCAAGAGGAATTTCAATAGGGGAAATAGGTGTTACAGGTAAAGCGAGAATAATTAAAAATAATCTTGATATATCCTTAATTTGCCCAGGAGAAATATTATTTGTTCCGAAGGAATTAATGAAAAATATTCCACTGAGTAAAAATATTGCTGGTATTGTTACTAACCAAAATGTAAATGATGTTTATGCTTTGTTTAATCAAAATAATAAAAAGATTTCTACAATTTGCAATTTAGAAAATATGGATGATCATCAGATCAGTAATGGAGACCTTATTACGCTCCAGCTTAATGAAGGTGTAATATACATGGGACAAATTGAAGATGATGATGCAATAGATAAATATAAATATGTCTAGGAATATCTCAATAAAAGAAGCCTTAGGTATGGCCACAAAAACTTTAGTTTCGAACAAATTGAGAAGTTCGTTAACAATGCTTGGGATAATTATAGGAAATGCATCAGTTATTACACTTGTTGGACTTGGTAGAGGTGCCCAAACATTAGCAAAAAACCAATTAAGTAATTTAGGTGCAAATGTTTTATTCATTGTCCCCGGAAATAATGACACAAGAAGAAGAGGAATTTCATTTCCTAAAAATCTAGTTTTAGAAGATGCAGTAGCAATAAGCGATCAAGTGCCAACAGTTAAAAAAGTAGCTCCTCAAATTTCTGCTAACGAAATAGTGCAATCAAATTCTAAAAGTTTAAATATATCAATTGCTGGAGTTACTCCTGAGTTTCTTGAAGTAAGAAGCTTTGAAGTAGATAAGGGAAGATTTTTATCAAAAAGTGATGTTAATAGTGCAAGAAGTTATGTTGTAATAGGTCCTGATCTTAAAGAAGAATTTTTTAAAGATAAATCATCATCACTTGGAAAAAAAATAAGAATTAAAGATCATACTTATGAAATTATCGGAATATTAAAACCAAAAGGTGCTGTTTTTGGAAGTAATCAAGACAAAAATGCTTATATTCCACTGACAACAATGGTCAATAGGATTACAGGGAAGGACCCCACATATGGAGTAAGTTTAAGCTTCATTAGTGTTGAAGCTATTAATAAAAATGCAACTAGTGCCGCTAAATTTCAGATTACTAACTTATTAAGGCAAAGACATAAAATAATCAGAGATGATGACTTTGCTGTTAGATCGCAAGAAGATGCATTGAATATAGTTACCAACATAACAAGTGGACTAACTTTTTTATTGGCTGGTATTGGAGCTGTATCTTTAGTGGTTGGAGGCATAGGAATCATGAATATTATGCTCGTATCTGTAAGCGAAAGGACTGAAGAGATTGGACTTAGAAAAGCAATAGGAGCTAAACAGTCAGATATATTAATTCAATTTTTAATTGAGGCATTGATTTTATCTACAATTGGAGGATTAATTGGAACAACAACGGGATTATCAGGTGTTTTTCTCTTATCTCTGATAACACCACTTCCTGCATCAGTAGGAATTACAACTACTTTTTCCACTATGATCATTTCAGGATCAATAGGTTTAATCTTTGGCGTTTTACCTGCAAAAAGAGCTTCTAAATTAGATCCAATTGTTGCATTGAGAAGTTTATAAATAGAGTTGATTATAATGCTCAATTTTTATAAATTAATTGAGATACTTGTGAGTCTTCAATCACTAGTAATAACATCAATGATACCTGTTTATATTCCACTACCTTTTATCTATAAATCGAGCAATAACTTTGATTTGCCTATCACTTGGCAAATCCCAACCATAATTTTATTAACACTTATATTTGATAAAAACGTTGTTTTCAGAGCATTTTCTATATATATAATTTTGGGGTTATTTATATTTCCTGTTTTTCATCAAGGAGGTTCAATAGGTTATTTGCTCACTCCAAATTTTGGTTATTTAATAGGTTTATATCCATTGATCAAAATAATTGATAATTTACATACTAGAAATAAAATAAAAGTTGGAAATTTTTTAATAAATGGATTTATAGCAATAGGTGCTATGCATTTAACTGGAATATTTTACAACCTCATACAACTTATATTCTACAGTCAATTTAATTTATTTTTATATAATTTAGGGAAATACTCTTTAGGCAAGATTGGATATCACTATTTAATGCTTTTTCCACTTTTATTACTTATTAAACCTATAGAACGTTTAAAACGTAGCAAATAATGATTTATAAAATACAAACAAAATTATATTTTTTATTTATAAGTATTTTTATTGTTTTAATAGATCAATTTACAAAATATTTAATGTTTCATAATAAAAAATTATTTATTAATAAAGACTTTCTTATTTTCAAATTAGACTTTGTAAAAAATTATGGAGCAGCATTTAACATATTTAGTGGTAGTAGAATATTCTTATCATTAATAAGTATTTTTTTTTCAATATTACTTATTTATTTAATATTTAGGAAAAATAATTTAGACAAATTAGATCTATATTCCTACAGCTTTATTCTTGGGGGAACTATTGGTAATGGTATAGATAGAATATATAGAGGTTTTGTGGTTGATTTTATTAATCTAAATATTATAAATTTTCCAGTATTTAATATAGCTGATATATCTATTAATATTGGATTTATTTTCCTACTGTATAGCATTTTTAAAAACAATAGATAATATGAAAAACTTGAAAATAAAGTATATAAAAGTTTTTATTCTTATTTTATTTCTATATATTTTATTTTCGATAATAATAAAAATAGTTAATATTTATACGTTTTTATTTTTAATAATAATTATGTATATCTTTTACAGTATTGATAAAAAATTATTTAAAAAAATAGTATATAAAGTTATATACAAAAATAAAAAGAATACACTTTCATTCAAAAATACCTATGGTGCTGCCAAAATTAGTTTGGAAGGGATCGAAAAGATAAATAAAAAAATTAACGATAAAGTAAAAGTTGAATTGCTAAATTATCAAAAAAATAAATTAGAGTCACAATTAAGAACAGGAGATTATAACGTTACGCTTTTTGGAGCAGGTTCATCAGGAAAAACATCTATAGCAAGATCATTATTGAAAAATATTGTCGGACAAACATCGGCAAAAATAGGCACAACAAAGAAAATTAATAACTATAAAATTCGTATCCCAATCTTAAAAAGAAACATTAATATAGTTGATACTCCGGGTTTATTCGAACCATCTAAATTAGGAGAAGAAAGAGAAAAAGCAACAATTATACAAGCATCAAATTCTGACATAGTCCTTTTTGTATTAGATCAGGACATAAATAAATATGAAAACTATTTAATTAAAGAACTATTAAAATTAAAGAAAAAAATAATAATAGTTCTAAATAAATGTGATTTAAGGTCTAGAGATCAAAATAACCTCATCAAAGAAAATATAATTTCTATAACTTCTGCTAGAAAAAATAATATTTCAGTTGTTAAAACAATTGCAGTACCTCAGCAATCTCTCTACATAGAATCAGAGGCTTTAAAGTTAGCTCCAGAGGTAGGAAGTTTATTTAGAGAAATAATAGAAACGCTCGATAATAATGGTGAAGAGTTATTAGCGGATAATATTCTTTTTCGCTCAAATAAGTTAGGTATTAAAAGTAAAAATTTCGTTCAGGAACAAAGATTTTTAATGTCAAATAAAGTAATTAATAAATATATGTGGATAACAGGAGGAGTAATACTAGTAAATCCACTACCAGCTGTTGATTTTCTTACTACCACCTCCGTAAATATTCAAATGATAATGGAATTATCAAAAATATATGAAATAAAGCTTACAAAAAAAGATGCAAAAGATTTAGCGACTTCATTGCTAAGCGCATTGGCCAAACAGGGAATACTAAAAGGAGGTCTCGCTATTATTTCTCCTGCTTTAGCTACAAGCTTGACTAAAATAATATTATCTAAATCTATACAATCAGTCACAGCAGGCTGGTTGATAAGAATAGTAGGACTAAGTTTGATTGAATATTTTAAAAATGGGCAAAATTGGGGAGATGGAGGAATTCAAGAAGTAGTAGATAAGATCTATAAAATAAGTAAGAGAGAGGACATTTTAAACAACTTCGTAAAAGAAGCTATTGCAAAAATTGAAATGAAAAAGTATTTTAAATCAAAAAAAAGTTTGCCTCCCTTTAATATGTAAAATTGGATAATTGATCATTTAGATAAGTTCTGAAATCAAAGATAGTTATTAAGAGTAAATAAGCAATGCAAATAGCTATAGATATAAACCCTGTTAATATTGCAATAAGTTTTGGTCTACTCATATTCATTAGTTAAGTATCTAAAAGTCTTAAAAGTTCTTCAATATGGGATTCTTTTGTATTGTAATTTCCCATGACAACCCGTAAAAAATATTTACCTTTAAATTTTGGTCTAGAAAGCATAAATTTATTGTTGATTAGTTCATTTACTTTAGTTTTAGTCCATGCATCAGAGTCTTTTGGCTCAAGTTTCTTTGGTAAGAATGAAACAATATGAAGAGGACCTGAATATATATCAAATTTATTTTTACTAATATTTTTAATAAAAAAATCTTTTCTTTTTATTGATGATTTTAATATATTTTCAATTCCATTCAGACCTAAAAAACGTAACCCAAGCCATAGTTTAATAACCTCTGCAGGTCTAGAACCTTGTACACCTATTTCTCCTCTATTTATAATATTTTCTTTAGATGATATATAAGGTAGTCCAGTATTAAAAGTTTTTTCTAAAATACTCATATTTGAAACCAATAACAATGATGAAGTTTTTGTAATACCAATGATTTTTTGTGGATTTATCGTTATCGAATTAGCCTGACTAATATTATTTAGACCTTCTATTGGAATAGAAGATATAGCAAAAATACCTCCAATTGAACCATCAATATGTAACCATATGTTTCTTTGTTTACAGATTTCACTTATTTCTTTAATAGGGTCAATGGCACCTCTTACAGTTGTTCCAAGGGTGGCAACAATAGCAAATATTTTTTTATTTTCTATTGAACATTTATCTAAAGACTTTATGAGATCGCTTATATCCATTCGCCCTTTATTATCAGTTTTAATCCTGACAAGATTTGTAGTATCAAGACCCATTACTCTTATACATTTAACGAAGGAAGAATGAGCATCTTCACTAACAAGTAATACAGAATTAGGATTTGTACCTAATCCAGCATTATTTCTAGCAGCTATAAGTGCATTCAGATTACTTAATGTACCTCCGCTGGCAGCTATACCTCCTGAGAAATCATTAAAACCAATCTTCTTGGCAAACCATTTGCATAATGATTCCTCAAGCAAAGTTACACTTGGTGATAACTCGTAAGCGAGAAGATTATTATTTAAACCAGCAGCAATTAAATCTCCCAAAATAGAGAAAATTAGTGGTGGCGGATCAAGGTGAGCTAGTGAGCCAGGATGAACAGGATTAAATGAATTTTTCAAAAGAGCTTCAATCTCAGAAAACAAATCTTCTTCAGAGTTACCATCTTCTGCTGGCATAATGCACTTGAAACTCTCATCAAAAGGTAAAGGACCATTTTTATCAGCTTTAGAGAACCAGTCACAAAGAATTTTAGTTGCTCTATTTAAAAGATTAATTAAATTATCGTTAGACCCTAAATACGAAGGGAAGTATATATCTTTTTTATTAATAAAATCTTCAGTCATCAGATAAGATATCTATTACTAAGTTTATTCTCAATATATGTAAATGAGATATATTTTTGAAAATGGAAATAGTAATTATGATGAAAAAATATTATTTAATATTTCAAAATACTCCAAATGGATGAAATCTATTTTAATTAGGTCAGAAGAAATTGGAAAAGTTGAGTTACCAATCAGCTCTATAATTTTAGATGAGCGAGGAAGATGTATTGGAAGAGGGGTTAACAGAAGAAATAAAAATAAAGATCCATTAGGTCATGCGGAAATAATGGCACTAAGGCAGGCATCTTTGATAAAAAATGATTGGAGATTTAATGAATGTATTCTTATCACAAATTTAGAACCATGTACCATGTGTGCATCGGCACTTATTCAAGCAAGGATGGGTAAAGTTGTTTTTGGTGCATACGATGAGAAAAGAGGTGGATTTGGCGGCTCAATTGACTTATCAAAGCATAAAAGTTCACATCACAAAATGGAAATTGTTGGAGGTATTTTAGAAGAAGAATGCAGTCAATTATTACAATTATGGTTTAAAAAGTTGAGGACTCAAAAATAGAATATTTTTTTAACTCAGTATCAAATAGGTTTAATAATCTGTCTACATTCTCCTCACTTGAGTTAAAGCCCATTAATCCTATGCGCCATACTTTGCCAGACAATTCTCCAAGTCCATTTCCTATTTCTATTCCAAAGTTTCTTAAAAGATGATTTCTAAAACCATCTCCATCAACTGAAGGTGGGATCTTAACTGTTGTGAGAGTTGGCAATCGATATTCCTTTGATACATGTAATTCAATGCCTAGACGTTCCAAACCGTTCCACAGTTTCTTTGCATTAGCAATATGCCTATTCCAAACATTCTCTAAGCCTTCGTTTGCAATTAAACGTAATCCTTCTCGAATAGCAAAATTCATATTAACAGGGGCAGTATGATGGTAAACGCGATCAGAACCCCAATATTTATTTAAAAGGGATAAATCTAAGTACCAGTTAGGAACTTTTGTTTTTCTTGAACTTAGTTTTTCTTCAGCTCTCTCATTCATTGTAAAAGGACTTAATCCAGGCGGACAACTTAATCCTTTCTGGCTACAACTATAAGCTAAATCTATTTTCCATTCATCTATCAATAGTTCTAGAGCACCAAGGGAAGTAACTGCGTCAACCAAAAACAAGCAATTATTTTTTCTACATACATCACCAATTCCATCAAGAGGTTGTAAAACTCCACTAGATGTTTCAGCATGTACGATAGCAAAAATGGCTGGTTTTTTACTCTCTATTTCATACTTAATTTCCTCATAAGTAAAAGCCTCACCCCATGGTTTTTCAATAACGGAAACTTGAGCCTTATATCTAGTTGCCATATCAACTAATCTGTCTCCAAAATATCCTTTTTTAGCGATCAGAATTTTTTCGCCTTCTTCAATAAAATTAGCTATTGAAGCTTCCATCGCAGCACTACCTGTGCCACTCATTGGAAGTGTAAGACGGTTATTGCACTGCCAGGTATACCTCAAAAGTTGTTGTACATCAGACATCAATGAGATATATGCTTCATCTAAATGACCAATAGGATTCAAAGAAAGAGCGCTTAAGACTTCTGGGTGAGCATTTGAAGGGCCAGGTCCTAATAAAAGTCTAGACGGAACATAAGTCTTTGAAAAATGAGATAAATTTTCTTTATTTAAAGCTGGAATAAGTTTTGCTTCTGTCAAAGAATTACATTCAATTACTTTTAAATTAGACTAATATCGACGCTTAAGCGATATTTTTTTATAGAAATTAATTCAATTTAAATATTTAAGTAAATAAATATTAAAGTTATGACTTGAAACACTCAAAGAAGGCATCTAGTGTTGAAAAAAGTTACCTTTGATACATAATAAGAATCATCAAGTTATTAATTTCATAGAAGGTATTTCAAAAGTTATGTCTAAGTCTCCACAAGATGTTTTAAGTCAAATTAAAGACGAAGGGATTGAACTCATCGATTTAAAATTCACAGACATCCATGGTAAGTGGCAACATTTAACTCTTACATCAGACATGATAGAAGAGGATTCATTTACAGAAGGTCTAGCATTTGATGGTTCATCAATCAGAGGATGGAAAGCAATTAATGCGTCCGATATGTCAATGGTTCCTGATGCAAGTACAGCATGGATAGATCCTTTTTATAAACATAAAACACTAAGTATGATTTGCTCTATTCAAGAGCCTAGAAGTGGTGAGCCTTATGATAGATGTCCAAGATCATTAGCTCAAAAAGCTTTAAAGTATTTAGAATCTACTGGGATAGCTGATACAGCATTTTTTGGACCAGAGCCAGAATTCTTCCTATTTGATGATGTCAGATATGATTCAAAAGAAGGTTCTTGCTTTTACAGTGTTGATACTATTGAGGCTCCATGGAACACAGGAAGAATTGAAGAAGGTGGAAATTTAGGTTACAAGATCCAATATAAAGAAGGTTATTTCCCAGTTTCTCCAAATGATACTGCTCAAGATATTAGATCTGAAATGCTCCTATTAATGGGTGAATTAGGTATACCTACAGAAAAACATCACCATGAAGTTGCCGGTGCCGGTCAACATGAACTTGGAATGAAATTCGATTCGTTAATAAATTCTGCTGATAACGTAATGACTTATAAATACGTTGTTAGAAACGTTGCAAAAAAATATGGTAAAACTGCAACCTTTATGCCTAAGCCTGTTTTCAATGATAATGGAACCGGAATGCATGTTCACCAAAGTTTATGGAAGAGTGGACAGCCACTATTTTTTGGTGAAGGAGCATATGCTAATTTGTCTCAAACAGCTAGATGGTATATCGGAGGTATACTTAAACATGCACCTTCATTCCTTGCATTTACTAACCCAACTACGAATAGTTATAAAAGATTGGTTCCAGGATTTGAAGCACCTGTAAATTTAGTTTATTCAGAAGGTAACAGATCAGCTGCAGTAAGAATACCTTTAACAGGTCCAAGCCCTAAAGCTAAAAGATTAGAATTCAGATCAGGTGACGCACTTGCAAATCCTTACTTAGCATTCTCTGTAATGATGCTTGCTGGTATTGATGGAATTAAAAATCAAATTGATCCTGGTGATGGAGTAGATGTGGATTTATTTGAACTTCCAGCTGACGAACTTGCAAAAATTGATACGGTACCTTCATCTCTAAATGACTCACTTAATGCACTAAAAGCAGATAAGGATTATCTATTATCTGGTGGAGTATTTACTGAAGATTTTATTGATAACTTTATTGATATAAAGTACGAAGAGGTACAACAACTTAGACAAAGGCCTCATCCACATGAATTCTTCATGTATTACGATGCATAATTAAAGAACTCATAATAAATTAATCAATTTGAGAAATATCACAAAATATTCTCAAATTGATTTTTTTTTTGTTGGAATATAGATATATATATTAAAAAATGTCTAGGGAATCTATTTCAAAAATTGCATATAAAACGCTCCAGCAAAGTAAAAGCATTGCAGGTTTCGCTCACAAGCAGATCAGTTCAAGATTAATGAATTTTATTCTTCCCGATTCAAAGCTTGAGGATTTTGATATTGATAAAGATCTTTTAATACAAATCCAAAATTCAATGGATAACTTGAGAGAAGAAGATTGGAATGATGCAGAAAAAAATATATATCCAAAAAAGTTATTGTTTGACGAACCATGGCTTAGATATCTAACTCAATATCCTAAAATTTGGCTCGATATGCCTAATACTTGGGATAGACGCAGAAAACAAAACTTTGATGATCTTCCAAAATCAATTGATAAAGATAATTATCCTCAATATTACTTGAGAAATTTTCATCATCAAACAGATGGTTATCTATCAGATTTTTCAGCTAGCATTTATGACCTACAAGTTGAGATACTTTTCAATGGAAGTGCTGACTCAATGAGGAGAAGAATAATTAAGCCAATAAAAGAAGGACTTAAAACTTTTACCAATAGAAAAAAAAGTTCTATAAAAATACTTGATGTGGCTACAGGATCAGGAAGAACATTAAAGCAATTAAGAGCCGCATTCCCTAAAGAAAAAATTACAGGGATTGATTTATCTGATTCATACTTAAAAGAGGCAAGTAGATATATTTCGGATTTAGATGGAGATTTAATTCAATTAATTAAAGGTAATGCAGAGGAATTACCTTTTGAAAATAATAGTTTTCAATGTATTTCTTGTGTCTACTTATTTCATGAATTACCCAGAACAATAAGAGCTAAAGTATTAAGTGAGTTTTTTTAGAGTTCTTGAACCTGGCGGAATATTAGTTTTGGCTGATTCAATTCAAATAAGTGACTCACCTGACTTTACATCCATAATGGAAAGCTTCTATAAATCTTTTCATGAGCCTTTTTATTGTGATTACATAAAGGAGGATATAGATTCCAAAATAGAGGATATAGGTTTCAAAGATGTAAAATCAAATTCCTTTTTTATGACCAAAGTATGGTCTGCTGTAAAGTAAATAAAAACTTCTATGACCAATTGGGATAAAGATACTATTCAGCTTGTTCAAAGTCTTAATGACAAATTAAAAATTGATCATTATAAATGGCATAAAGAGAAAGGGGATAAATATAAACGATCTGCAGAACTAATTTCTGCGGCATTATGCCATTTAATTATTTCTTCTAATGAGAAGGAAGCTATAGATTATATAGAAGAAAGTATTAAATGGTTAAAAGAAATAAACGTAGATCAACCTTGTCCTAGTAAAAATCACCTTTTTAAAGCCAACTGAAGCCTATTACCCTTACTACTCCATCTAATATCATCAAAACACTCATTAATTATGTATAGGCCTCGGCCATTTACACTACTTATTTTTTTTGGTAATTTATAGTCTCTTTTTTTAATTTCTAAACCTTTACCTTGATCTTGAATTTGCCAAACACACCAATTAGGAGTAATTATTCTTCTGACTCTAATATTTTTTTTAGGATCTAATTTATTGCCATGTTTTACTGCGTTAACTAAAGCTTCATGTAAACCAAGTTTTATAAGATAGCTTGATTGAGAATTTTTAATAGGTTCTAATAATTGATCGACAAATTCATTTAACTGTAATGATGATTCAAACTCGTAATTTGACCAATTGATCTTTGGTCTTTTAAAAAATTTTTTTAAAATATTTTTGCCCCGAAGTAAGGACATAATAATATTTTGATACTGACTTAATTTTAACTTATTAAATACCTCATTTTAAAGAATATTATTATGTCTCTCTGCTATGGCAGGATGCCTTAATATTGAGTCCATAAGTCTTACTCCTCTTAGTTGATTAATTAAAGGCATATGCCCATCAGGAGCATCCAATGACCAGCAAAAAGATCCAGGATATCTCGTCCATAAGCCCTCATTTTTCCAACCTATTTTCGGCCACATTAATTCATACTTTTTTCCTACTGATTTTAATATCTTTGCTTGAATTGAGAATCCAAATCTACCAGTAGAATATATAGTCCATAATCTATCTATTGTTTGCAGATCTTTCCCTGACATATTATTAACTTCGCTATAGAAAACATATCCACGTTTCTCGGCTAATTTTCCAGCTAATTTCCTTAAGTAGGAACTTGTTAATCTATCCGCTTCTTCAAATTTTTGTTCAACTAACATCAATTGCAATCCTTCATAATTAATATCAATATCTGAATATGTATTAAACCAATTATTGAATTTTGAGTTTTCAAAGAATTCAGGCTTAAATTTTTTTAAAACTTGCAATATCCAACCAGCAGCCCAGTCATCTCCATTATTATCAAACATATCAAAAAGTGAAGGGCCAAGATTAAAAATATTTTCGACTTCAGATTCTATTTGAGATAATGAATTTATTCTTTTTCTTTGATTGGAATCTACAAATTTTTTTATCAGATCTAATGTAGCATTACTATAGTTATCTTTTTCTTTGTTATTCATTTTAAAAAATCAATCAAAAAATAAAAACTACCTATGTATTTCAAAAGAAAAGAACTAGAGAAATTTAGAAGTTTTAAGGGACCACTTATAGATGTTAGGAGCCCAGGTGAATATTATAAAGGACACATGCCTAATTCTATTAACATTCCACTATTTGATAATGATGAGAGATCAATAATTGGCAAGATTTATAAAAAAGAAGGAAGAATAAAAGCAGTTTTAGAGGGATTAAAATTTTTTGAAAAAAAAATGGAATTACTTCTTGATAATTTATTCATGAGTATTGATTCTTATAAAACTTTTACTAGTAAAAATAATAATGAATTGCTTATCAGAATATATTGCTCTAGAGGAGGTATGCGGTCACAAAGTATTGCTTGGTTACTAGAAAAATTTAAATTAAATATCGTTACACTAGACGGAGGATACAAAATATATAGGAGATGGGTATTATATAGTTTTTCGAGAAAGTTGAATATAATAGTTATTGGCGGGAAAACTGGAACAGGAAAGACAAGGTTATTATCATTACTAGAGAATTATAAATATCAAACTATTGATCTTGAAGGATTTGCTTGTCATAGAGGAAGTACATTTGGGGGTTTAGGCATGAAAGATCAACCCTCAAATGAACAATTTGAAAATATGATTGCAGAAAAATTAAATTCTTTTAAATGTTCTAATAATATTTTTGTAGAAGCTGAAAGCGCAAATATAGGAAAATGCAAAATCCCTCATGAATTCTTCAATCAGATGAAAAATTCTAGGAGAATTGAAATTTTAAGGAGCGAATCTAACAGGTTAGATGAGTTGATAAATACTTATAGTGTTTATAAGAAAGAGGATCTCCAAGAATCTGTATTAAGAATTAAAAAAAGATTAGGGCCACAAAGAACAAAAATAGCCCTTGAATCAATTAATAGTGAAAAATGGGACTTAGTTTGTAGATCAGTATTAGATTATTACGATAAGTGTTATGAACATGAGAAAGTTGGTAAAACAAATATAAAGATATTAGATTTAACCGACAAAAAATATGATGAAAGCATCATAGAATTAATAAATAATATTTTATAAATTAATTACAAACGAATATGAAAAATATTTCCTAAAATAGAATACTATCAATCGAATATTATGACAGCAAATAAAACTGCAAAAATACAATTTTATGAAGGAACTGATGAACCAGTAGTACCTGAAATAAGACTGACCAGAAGTAAGGACGGCACCACCGGCCAGGCATTATTTTTGTTCGAAAAACCTTCAGCATTATCTTCAATTACAGACGGTGAAATAACAGGTATGCGGATGATAGATTCTGAAGGTGAAATACTAACTAGGGAAGTTAAAGTAAAGTTTGTTGATGGAGAACCTATATTTTTAGAAGCAGTTTATATTTGGAAGAACACATCAGACTTTGATAGATTTATGAGATTTGCAAATAGTTATGCCAAATCAAATGGTTTAGGATATTCTGAGAAGAGGTAGAATTATTGTAAATTGAGTAGTTCATCATATTTCAAGTTAGTAGTAATTTTAATCACTTCATTAATTATATGGACTTTAAGAGATTTTCTTCTTTTAATTATTTGTTCTTTAGTAATTTCAAATATTGTATGTAATTTATGTAATCAAATGCAAAAGGGTTTGAAAATTCCCCGACCGCTTTCTTTGTTTCTTGTTTTAACTGTTATTTCAGTAATAGTTTTTACTATTTTTATTCTTGTATTGCCTCCGTTTATTAAGGAATTCAATGAAATTTTAGTTGATATTCCAAATGGTTTATCAAAAATAAATATTTTGATTAATACAAATCTGAATAAATTTAATAGCCTATTTTATGGCGAACAATCAGAAAATGTTATAGATATATTCAGTCTCATAAATAATGTAGTTACCATTCCAGATGCCTCAACCATAGCAAAAGCTATTCAAGAAAGTTTTAGAAATTTAATAAATATAGCGGGGAATCTGGGTTCAGGTCTTTTGAAATTAATATTCGTATTAGTAGTGAGTTTGATGATTTCTATTGAACCAAAACAATATAAAGAAAATATACTTTTATTAATTCCAAAAAATTATCGCAATAAATTTAGAAATATTCTGGAAAAATGCAATATTGCATTAGCAAATTGGACTTTTTCTATGGTCATAAGCTCATTATCAGTTGGTCTATTATCATTAATAGTTTTGTCTATCTTAGATGTTAAATATGTCGTATCAAATGCTTTAATAGCAATGGTTCTTAATATAATTCCAAATATAGGTCCTGTTATTAGTGGTATATTTCCCATCTCAATTGCACTTCTAGATAATTTTTGGAAACCACTGGCCGTGCTTGGAGCTTATGTAATCATTCAAAATGTTGAAAGCTATATAATTATGCCATCTATAATGAAGAAAAAAGCAAACTTACTTCCTGGTTTGACATTAATATCACAATTTGGATTTACCTTCATATTTGGTCCATTAGGCTTAATATTATCCCTCCCACTAGCTGTAGTTATTCAGGTTTTAATCAAAGAATCATTTAAGGATATTTAAAAACTACTTAATTAATTTTTTATATAAATAAGGGTAAGAACAAAGTATAAAGAAAGCCAATGGATGTTTACCTATAGCAAAATATAGTGAACTAAAAGTAAAATGATCAAATAATATTCTTAGCTCAGTAGAAAGATCTATTAGAACTAAAGAAAATAAAATTATCAAATAGTAATTCAATTTCATAAAATCAGAAGCTTAAGCTCAGTCTTTAAGCAACAATGATGGAGCCAATAAAATACTTGAATAACTTCCAACTATAATTCCTAATGATAAGGACAAAGAAAACCAAAATAGCGAGTATGATCCAAACAAAATAATTGTTAATAGAGGGATGAGGGTTGTAATACTGGTAAACGTTGTTCTCCTGAATGATTCGTTCACTGATAATTGAATAGTTTCGTTATAGCTTTCATCCTTTTTTGATTTTAAATTCTCACGAATCCTATCAAAAATAACAACAGTATCATTTACAGAATAACCGGCAATAGTTAACAAGGACACAGCAAATAAACTATTTACCTCGACAGATAATATAAATCCCAACCAGGAGAATATTCCGAAAACAATAAATAAATCATGGAATAATGCAAATAATGCATATAGGGCATATTTTTTATCAAATCTAATAGTTATATATAAAGATATTGCAAATAAAGAAACTAACAATGAAGTAACACAATTAGTAAGTAGTCTTTTCCCAAGCTTTGGACCTATTAATCTTGAATCCTTACTCTCATAATTTAGAGGTCCAATAATATTATCAAGATTAGTAATAAGATTATTTGATTCTTCGATACTCAAATAAGGTGTTCTTATTGAAATTATTTTATTATTATTTTGGAATTGCAATTTAATATTATTTAAAACATTTTTATCTTTTGAGATTTCTCTTAAATTTTCTAAAACTGAATCAGGGGACAATTTAGAACATTCCTCTTCACAAGCTCTTTCTATTCTTAGTTCATTTCCCCCAATAAAATCCATCCCTAAATTTATAGGTTTCTTATAGGAAGTATTAAAAGTAGAATATAAAATCCCTAAAAGACTCAACAAAATAAGAAAAGTTGAAAAACCAATTATCTTTCTTTTATTTTTTACTAGTTCAAGATTGTATTTCATGGGAAAATTAGAAAAAATTTAATTTGAAAAATTATTCCTGGGTAGATAGAGATTTTTCTGTCTTAAAGATTGATATGTTGTAAAAAATCGCAAAATAGTTTTAGAACAATTTAATGAAGTAAATAAGCTTATTAAGACTCCAATACCTAATGTTGCCGCAAAACCTTTAACAAAATTTGTTCCTAATAAAAACAATACAAAACAACTAAGAAGAGTTGTAATATGGCCATCAACTATGGATGAATTGGCTCTTTGAAAACCGCTATCAATAGATCTTGTAAGAGTATTACCACTATATAATTCTTCTCTGATTCTCTCAAATATTAGAATATTTGCATCAACAGCCATACCAATGCTAAGTATAAGCCCAGATATACCAGGTAAAGTCAATGTTACAGGAATTAAAGAATATAGAGCTAAATTAAAGAAACCATAAAGTACAAGAGAAAGAACTGAAACAAAACCTAAAATTCTATAGTTAAAAATCATAAATATACCAACAAAAATTAATCCACTTACTGCTGCATAAAGACTTTTTAAAATATTTTTGGATCCCAATAGAGCCCCTATAGTATTAGTTTCAACTATTTCAATTGGCAATGGCAATGAACCTCCTTTAAGTTGAACTTCTAATTCTCTAGCATTTTCAGCACTAAAATTTCCACTTATTGTTGCTGATCCACCTGTAATGCCTGTAGTGGCGAACTGACTACCAACACTTGCTTCACTTATTGATTCGCCATCAAGAATAATAGCTAATAGTTGATTAGTGCCAGCAATTGACTTTGTAATTTCTGCAAACTTTTCACCTCCTGAATTACTAAAAGTTAATAATACTTCCCAATTACTATTTGTTTGTTCTTGCCTCCTTCCTGCGTTAATAAGATCCTTACCAGATAAATCTGTATTAATAAATAAATTTGCAATTTTATTATCAATGTACCTTTTAATTTCAATTAACTTGACATATAAATCACTACTTGCAGATGAATAATTTAATTCTTTCTCAATCTCTTTAAGATCATCCTGAATAATCTTTATGAAATTATCATCAAATTGACTTTTTTCTGAAGAGGAATATGTTTCAATTAATTCCTTAATATTCAATCTCTGATATTGCAAGGTTTTTAAATCTGCAGATGTTCCTTCTTTTTGAGTCCTAAATTCTAGTAAAGCAGTCTTACCTAAAACTCTTGAGGCTGCCAATGGATTTTGCTCTCCAGGTAATTCTAATATCAATTGATCTCCACCAAGAGTTTGTAAGTTAGACTCTGAAACCCCTAAGTTATTTACTCGTCTATCTATAACCGAATTAACTGAATCGAGTTCATCCTTTGTTACTTTCCCTTCCTCTTTAATAATTTGAAGTGTAAGTTGAGAACCTCCCTGTAAATCCAATCCCAACTGTAAGGGATAATTTATTAATAGATAAATTGATAACGTAAGTAGAAATATAATAAAAAAAAGCCAGCCTTGCCTTCTTTTCATTTCCTATATACTCCCACTAATTAAATATTCAACTTTTTCAACTATTTGATGTGGTTGGATTATTGTCAAATTCTCAAGATTTCCATTGTATGGAGTTGGAATATCCTGACTAGATAACCTAATTGGTCTGGCATCAAGATCATCGAAACACTCTTCTGTTATCAAGGCAATTAATTCTGCACCAATACCTCCAGTCTTCATACATTCTTCAACAATAATGACTTTATTCGTTTTTCTTATTGATTTTGAGATAGTTTCCATATCAAATGGTTTTAAACTTATTAAATCGATCAACTCAACATCTATTCCTTTTTTTTCCAATTCTTCAACAGCTTTAAGGCAGTGATGTCTCATTCTTGAATAAGTCAATAAAGTAATATCTTTACCTTCTTTAACAACGTCAGCCTGATCTAAAGCACAAGTATAATCGCCTTCTGGCAATTCCTCAGACAAGTTGTACAGAAGAACATGTTCAAAAAATAGAACCGGATTATCATCTCTTATAGCTGCTTTCATTAAACCTTTAGCATTTGTAGGTGTACTGCATGCAACAATCTTTATACCAGGAACTGCATGGAAATATGCTTCTAGTCTTTGACTGTGTTCAGCACCAAGTTGACGACCAACCCCTCCAGGGCCTCGAACTACTGCTGGTATTTTATAATTTCCTCCGCTTGTATATCTAAGCATCCCCATATTGTTTGATATCTGATTAAAAGCTAAAAGCAAAAAACCCATGTTCATTCCTTCTACTATTGGTCTCAACCCAGTCATTGCTGCGCCAACAGCCATTCCCGTAAAACTATTCTCTGCAATTGGAGTATCTAAGACTCTTAACTCCCCATATTTCTCATATAAATCCTTAGTAACCTTATAAGATCCTCCATATTGACCAACATCTTCCCCCATAACGCAAACATTTACATCATTTGCCATTTCTTCATCAATTGCCTCTTTCAAAGCATTAAATAATAATGTTGCAGCCACAATTAATTACCTAATTAATCACATATATAATCCTACCACTTTGATTAATTTAACCTCCCTCAGCAAATGTTATAAGTAGTAATATTGACAAAATCATTCCTGGTGAAAGCAAAAGTATTAAAAGTCCTAAGTCATGTAAAGACATTCAAAGAAAGTATTTTCTTAATGATATGGCCAATTCAACTTTTCTTCAGAAAAAAACTTCGAATAAATACAATAAAAAGTCCTATACCAATAAAAGCAAAAGAAAAAGTTAGCAAAAAAGATAATCCAATAATTAAGGTATTAATACTAGAAGAGATATTTTGGACTATTTCAGAGGAATTTGATGGTTTATGTATTGAAAAATAAATTGCAATTTTATTACTTAAAAAATAAAAAAATATAAATAATAAAAAACTGGTTAATGATCCTACAATAAAATTTAATGGTCCTTTTTCGGGAATCTTTTTTTCTATATTCTCATTACTATTATCAGCCACAATAAAATTTTGAATAAAAAAATTTAAATGAATGTTATTCCCTTTTCAAGGAAAGTGCAAACCCATGAATCGTAACCATTATCTTTAAATAATTTATAATTTTCAGCTAATTCTTTTTTAGCTGTCTCTACATCTTTAAAAATTGCAAAGCATGTGGGGCCTGATCCACTCATTGAAAATGACAGACTATTCTTTAATTTAGAAAGTAAATATAATGCCTGCTTTACAGATTCATTATCTTTTTCAACAATCAACTGCAAATCATTTTTTATAGTTAAATGATGATTTTCAAAATTTAAGTTATTTAAACAATTATCTCTTAAATTTTTTCTTATGTTCTCAATCATTTCTTTATTAGTAAGATATTGATCACAAAATTTATTACTATATTTTTTATAAGTTTCAGCAGTAGATACTGATATATTTGGATTTTTTAAAAGAATTACTCCATATTCGAAGTTTAATTTTAATTTCTCCAATATTTCGCCTCTTCCAAAACATAATTGAATGCCCCCATTTATAAAAAAGGGAATATCAGATCCTAAAGTTGATGCTAATGAACATAATGTTTTCTGATCTATGTTCAAATCCCATAATTTATTAAGACCAATTAATGTTGCTGCTGCATTACTGGATCCACCAGCTAATCCTGCACCGATTGGAATATTTTTCTTTAAAAATATATTCGCACCGAAATCTATATTTGATTTTTTTCTTAAAAGATTTGCCGATTTAACAATTAAGTTATCACTAGATAAGCTTAAATCATTACAATCAGAATCAAGTTTAATTATACCTTCATTGTTAATTTGAAATTCTAAATAATCACAAAGATCAATATTTTGCATAATCATTGCTAATTCATGGAATCCATCCTTTCTTTTACCAATAACTTGAAGGTGTAAATTTATTTTGGCAGGAGATTTTATAATAATTTTCGTTTTAGCTAAATCTTGCATTTACTTAAATTTTTTTATTTTTTAATTTTAATACAATTTTCTGCAAGCTTAATCCATTGGTCAATTGAAATATCTTGCGGTCTTAAATTTAAACAAACTTTTGAATAGTTAGATAATTCATTTAACTCTTCATTTGAAAGTATTGAATTAAGAGTATTTTTAAGCATTTTTCTTCTTGAATTAAATGAAATTCGAAGAAGTTTATCTATATATTTTTCTAGACTAATATCTAATCTTAAATTACTTTTAATTGGTTCGAAAACTACTAAAGAAGAAAAAACTTTTGGAGGAGGACTAAATGATGAAGGCGGTACATCGCATATTTTTTTTATTTTTGATAAGAGTTGCATCCTTACGCTAAGCGCACCAGCATTGGGACTCCCTTCTTTTGACAAAATCCTATCTACAACGTCTTTCTGCATTAAAAAAATTATTTTTTCGTAATTATAGTTTCTTATAATTCCCAATCGCCCTATGAAAATATTCAATATTGGGCCAGTTATATTGTAGGGAATATTTGCAATTACTTTTGTAATCTTCTTATTAATTGAATCTAAATTTACATTAAGAATATCTCCCTGCTGAAGTGAGAACTTATCATTATTATTGAATTTATCATTTAATAAATTTATTAAATCTTTATCTAATTCAATCGCATGTAATTTTTTAATTTCTGAATCTAATAACTTAGATGTTAAAGCACCTTTACCTGGACCAATTTCTAAAATAAAGTCATTTTCATTAAGGACAGCAATTTCTTTAATTTTTTCTAATATTTTTTTATTTACCAACCAGTGTTGTCCAAATCTTTTTTTTTGATGATAGTTTTTAGAATTCATCTAAAAGATAAATAATATGTTTAAATTAAATATGAATTTATTTAATACTTTATATCATGAGCCTATCAAAAAAAGATTTAGATAAACTCAATAAATTTAAAAAAAATAAAAATTTAAATATCGAAAGTAAAAATATAAGTAATTACACAAATATATCTAGCAATGATAATTTAATCTCTAATCCACTTAATTCAGAAGATCCCAATAAAATTTTTTATTCTTTAATTGATAATTCAGAATCTTTAGAAGAAACTTCTAATGTTAATAATTCGCTAAGAAAAAGTGAGCTTAATCAAATTAATATGAATTCTAGAAAAGCTAAATTTTCTAAGAAACTAACATCCGAAGAGGAATTATATGACGAATTTAATTATCTTCTTGATGAATAATTAGTTTTAATATTTACTTATGCTTCAGAGTAATAGATTAACAATTTATGCTATTGGCAAGATAAAGAAACTTTGGATTAAAGATGGAATTAATCAATACAAAAAAAGAATGCCTGAACTTATCATTAATGAGTTAAAGTCTTTTAATTTAAATAATCTTAGATCTAATAACAACATTATTATCTGCCTAAGTGAAGAAGGGAAGCAGTTTGATTCTGTTGAACTTTGTTCTTTTCTCTTAAGTTTTAATAATAAAAAAATTAATTTCTTAATCGGTGATACTGATGGAATAAGTTCAGATATTAAAAAAAATTCAGATCTTATACTAAGTTTGTCTCCTTTAACTTTTCCTCATGAATTAGCTAGATTAATTCTAATCGAGCAAATCTATAGAGCTGTTTCTATATCTAACAACTCCCCTTACCATCGTTCTTAAAAAGATTAGATTTAATTTAAAATTAATCTATAAAACTTTAATAACTAACTATTTATTTAATTTTTATTATATAGTACATATATACTATTAATTTAAGCCTTGGATTCCTTTGATTCAACTACTAAAAGGTTCAGAATCCCCTTATTAAATGATTCGGTATCTGCAGGATTTCCTTCTCCCGCAGATGACTATACGGAAGAAAATATTGATTTAAATGAACATTTAATATCTAATCCGTTTAGCACTTTTTTTCTTAGAGTTAAAGGGGAATCAATGATAAATGCAGGAATTAAAGATAAAGATTTAATAATAGTAGATAAGAGTTTAATAGCAAAGCCAGGGGATATTGTCATTGCAATGATAGACGGGGAATTTACAATAAAAAGATTATCTATAAAAAATGATGAATTATATTTAAAAGCAGAAAATCATAATTATCCTGATTTTAGCTTTAAAAACCATATTGATGTACAGATATGGGGAGTGGTTATTTATTCAATACATAGCTATTTATGAGAATTTCAAGCAATGATGCTATAGCTCTTATAGATGCTAATAATTTTTATGCTTCATGTGAACAAAATATTAATCCTAATTTGAGAAATAAACCAGTAGTAATTTTATCTAATAATGATGGATGTATCATTGCGAGAAGTCCTGAAGCACGAGCTTTAAAAATTAAAATGGGAACTCCTTATTTTAAGATCAAAGAAAAATTAAATAAATTAGATGTAGCAGTCTTAAGCTCAAACTACTCGCTTTACGGCGATATGAGCAGAAGACTAATGAATTTACTAAAAAACTACTGTGAAGAAATAGAAATTTATTCTATTGACGAAGCATTTGTCTCAATTTCTAGACCTAATGATAAAAATCTATATCCTTGGGCGAGAAACATAAGATCATTAATATATCAGAATCTAGGGATTACCATAACAGTAGGAATAGGAGAAAATAAAGTAAGAGCAAAAATTGCTAATAAATTAGCTAAAAATATTGATTATTCAGCTGGAATATTTGATTTAGCCAGAACCAGAAATGAGAATAATTATTTAAAAAGAATTAGTGTAGATAAGATATGGGGAGTCGGTAAACAAACCTCTAATTGGTTGCAAAGTAAAGGTATTAAGAATGCGAAAGAATTAAGAGATATGGAAGAGAATGAAATCACCAAGAAACTAGGCATAGTAGGAAAAAGATTGCAATTAGAACTGAAAGGTTATAAATGTCTGCCTATAGAAAAAAACAAGAAATCAAAAAAAGAAATTCAGGTAAGTAGGAGTTTCGGTACTCCTGTCACAAAATTAGAAGACTTAACTCAAGCACTAGCAACTCACGCAATAAAAGCATCTGAAAAAATGAGAAGTCAGAATTTGCAATCATCTAATATTAGAGTATTTGCAAGAACCAGTAAATATTCAAGTCAAAATTATCAAAGAAGTGCTCATAGAAAACTTACAAATGCAACAGACGACACAAACAGCATTTTAAAAATAGTAGTTGAATTATCTAAAGAAATTTATAATCCCGAATATAAATTTTCAAAAGCTGGTGTTTTAATGCAGGATTTAACTAATAGCGAATATTTACAGCAATCAGTTATCAATTACAAATCTCAGAAAGACCTAAAAAAATCAGCAATTCTCATGAGAACTATTGATTTATTAAATAAAAGATTTAATAATAATGCAATTACATGGGCTATTACAAAAACGCCAAAAAGTTGGACGATGAACAAGAATTTCTTAAGTCGCTCATCTACAACTGATATAGAACAGATCCCAACTATAGTAAAGTAAAAAAAAATGGAATTTATTATATTTTTAAGCAAATTAGATAAAGAGATTCTTGACTTATTAATAAAAGCAAACTATGAAATTGAAGAAAATAAAATTGAGTGTCTATTAAATAAAGAAATAAAAGGATTACATAATTTTGTAGAAAATAAAATAATAATATGCACTGAAAATGCAAAAAGGAAAACAAATTATAGAAATGAAAAGCAGCGACCAAATAAAGATAACTTCAAAACAAAATTGGCAATAAGAAAGGCATTAAGACATGAAGCTACTCATGCTATACAAAAATGTAATAACAATAAGACAGTGGGTGATATAAAAGATTTAGAAGCTAAATTACATCAAAGTAAGAGGAGATCATTAGAGTTCTCAACTTCAAATTTTTCTGGCACTTATGCAAAAGAAGTGGAGGCTTATATTCTTGAAGACAAACCCAAAAAAGTAAAAAATATGATTAAAAAATACTGCCTGTAAATTTAAATAAAATGTGTTAGCTAGCAATAAAATTACCGCAGCGTTGTTTATCTAAAAAACTAATATGTTGTCTTTCTAAGTAATATAACTCCTGAAATTTAATCGCATCTGAGTTTAAATCCTTAAAGAGATCATCTATCTCTTTATTATTCTCTGAGGAGCCTGAAGAGGGATTATCAATTAAAATAGAAATACAATTTTCTAAAGTTTTTAACCTTTGTGATCCCCAAGATTCGATCAAGTGTCTACATCTTTTTAAGGAATTATATTTTTCAAGAAGTGATAAAGTTCCAAGTAAGTTATCTTTAGGATTACTAAGCAATGTTAAAAACAACTCATTTGGATTAACAAAATTATTTATTTTATTTGATAATTCAGGATTATAAAGAGCTAAGTGATCAGTAAGAAGTGAAATTAAGTCAGTAGCCAAAAACTCTTTTTGAAGATTTTGACTATTAGATTCTTTTAATTCGGTTAAATAATTTAGACCTAAGTTATTTTGTTCAATTTTTGAAATAGCTTCCCACAAATTTTGAATATGATTAGTATTAAAATTATTAATTTCTCTTTTGAGAAATTCATCGCGAATAAATAAGCGAAGATCAGGACAATGCAAATAATAAAAGATTATTTCCGATTCATTTTTCTCACGCCGAGAAATTTCATTTGGTTGTTCAAATTTTTTTGATCTACCATGCCAACGAAATCCCTTAACTTGATTTCTCAAATCTTGTTCGAACTGTATCGCTAACCTTGCTTGTCCCTTACTCAATCGTTCGGATACTTTCTGTAAGTAATGAGTTCTTGTTGATGATTGAGGTAATTTGCTCAACAGTTTTACCAATGAAGAAATAACACTCTGGAAATTTTCAGACTTAGTTAAGTCTTTATCTTTAAAGATCTGATCAATCTCCCAATCAATCCAAAAGGATGAGTTATCAATTAGATTCAAATAATCTTCTGGAGTATGACTATTCAGAAATTCGTCAGGATCTTTAAAATCATTAATTTGAAGTATCTTAAGATTAATTTGATCATGGAGAGATAAGCTTTCGACTTCTTTTATTACTCTTTTTGTAGCTAATATTCCAGGATTATCAGAATCAAAATTCAATATTATATTTTTATTATCTGTACATCTACATAGTTGAGAAATTTGATATTTATTTAATGCGGTGCCGAGGGAAGCTACAGAATTAGATATACCTTTTGAATGAAGTGATATTACATCAAAGTATCCTTCAACAATAATAGCTTTATCTCTTTTTCTTATATTGCTAGATGCTTTTTCAAATGCAAATAACATTTTCCCTTTTTCAAATATCTCTGATTCAGGAGAATTAAGATATTTGGGTTCCTGTCCATCAAGTGATCTTCCACCAAAGGCAACTACACGTCCCTGCATATCAAGTATTGGAACAATTAATCTATTTCTAAAACGATCATAAACCTTGTCAGAATTATCCTTAGAAATTGCAAGACCTGAAGCCAATATTAGATTAATAGGAAATTTTTCAACCTTGGATAGATAGTTAAATAAATCATTCCATGAATTTGGGGCAAAACCTAATTCAAAGTCATCAATAATCTTATTACTCAAGTTTCTCTTGTTTGTTAAATATTTCATAGCTTCAACACCTTGTGAATTATTTAATTGAGACTTAAACCAATTTTTGGTAACTCTTAATATTTTATAAAGCTCCTCCTTTCTAGATAATTGTTTTTTATATGCTTCTGCTTGGGGACCCTCAAGATTTTCAACATTAATATTATTCTTCTTAGCAAGAGAAAGTACAACATCAGAAAAATTTGCACGAGTAAATTCCATTAAAAATTTAATAGAGTTACCACCAGCGCCACAAGAAAAACAGTAATAGAATTGTTTACTTGGTGATACTGTCATAGATGGCTTAGTATCATCATGAAAAGGACAAATACCAACGAATTCTTTGCCTTTCTTCTTAAGAACAATATGTTCAGAAATAACGTCAACAATATCTGCCTTTTCCTTAACCTCTTGAATAGTTCTTGGGTGAATAGAATGAACCATTGAGATTTTAATAAAAAAATAAATAATAATTTATTTGTTATAAGTCAAAATCAATCAAGAATCTACTTAAATTCACAAAAAAACTATTTTTTTAAATGATAAATATCGAAGAATTAGAAAAAAGATTTAATTCATTAAATAAGTATAATTTGGTTTTTGCCTCATTCTCATTCAGTTTGATGACTTTGTGCGTAAAAAATATTGATAAAAGGATACCTATTTATGAATTGGTTTTATTCAGATCATTGCTAAGTTTAATAATTACATTATTCATAATTAAGATAAAGAATATAAATCCTTGGGGCAAAAATAGGCCATTACTAATCTTAAGAGGTTTTTTAGGAACTTTAGCTTTAGTTTGTATTTTTTATGCGATAAGAAATATGCCTCTTAGTATATCTACTGTCATTCAGTACACATATCCTATTTTTATATCTATATTTGCTGGGGTATTTATAAATGAAAAAATAACTCGTAATATAATTTTTGCTTTAATTATTGGCTGGATTGGTATATTAGTAATCTTGAATCCAAACCAATTATCAAATATAAACGTAGAAATTAAAAATATTTCGATATCGATAGCATTTCTTGGAGCAATCTGTACTGCATTAGCTTATGTAACAGTAAAGAAACTTTCATTTACTGAAGATGTTTATGTAATTATTGAATATTTTCCACTTGTTTCTTTTATTACTTTATTGCCAATTGTATTAATTAACTGGGTTACCCCAAATTGGAATGAATTATTTTGGATAATTGGCATTGGCTTATTTACTCAATTAGGTCAGACTTTCTTAACTATAGGATTAAAAAACTTACCTGCTTCTGAGGCCTCTACCATTAATTATTTACAAGTTTTATTCGGTTCTATTTGGGGAATATTATTTTTTAGTGAAATTATTAATATTAATTTCATAGTAGGAACATTATTGGTTTTATTAGGAACTATTATTTCTACTACCAAATTACAAAAAAAGACCTAATATGTGTCAAGGATGATTTATTAATGATGAAATTATTTTTACTCGCTCTTCTAAGTTATTATTCTATTCCTCAAGTTAATGCTTCAACACCTAAATCGGTTACATGTACTAGAACAGAATACAGAGAAGAATATATACCTGGAACCAAATCAAACCCTGGATATGTTAGAAATTATGAAGTAGATATAGAAATACCTTGTGCAGGAGAAAAAGTACAGAAATATAAGGAAGAAGAATGTACGGATGGCAAAATAGCTGGGGCCTTACTTGGCGGAGGTCTTGGTGGTGCAATTTCAAGGAAAGAGGGCCGTTGGTGGGCGGTTCCACTTGGTGCGGTTACTGGTGCTGCTATTGGCTGCAAAGTGGATGGTGGTGGTTGATTGATTAGCTGGATTAAAGGAGAAATTATTGACTTATGGCAAACCAATCAGAAATTTTTTATTTTAATAAGTTGTCGAGGCATAGGTTATGAAATTCAAATTTTAGAGTCTTATTTTCTCAAATTAAACGAAGATAACTTATCACATAAAGATATTACTCTTTGGATCAAACATATCAAGAAAGAAGATTCAGATTTTTTGTTTGGTTTTTCATCGAAAGATCAAAAGAATTTTTTTAATGAAATTTTAAGTATTAGAGGTATTGGATCTCAAATAGGAATGGGATTATTAAATAAATTTTCGATTAGTGAAGTTATAAATGCAATAAATACACAAAATAAAAAATTAATTAGCTCAGTTCCAGGTATTGGTCAAAAAATGACTGAGAGACTAATTTTAGAATTAAAAAGTAAATTTAAAAATCATTTGCAATTCCAGGAAGAAAAAACCCAAGATGAATTTCTAATCAACAATACTGAAATAAATATAATGCTGAGTGATCTTGAGTTAACACTACAGTCATTAAATTATCCTAAGAATGAAATTAAAAACATTTTGCCTATTATTATTGAGGAATCAAATATTCTTACAAAAAAGAATAAAAATATATCTTTTGAAAATTTATTGAAGTTAGCAATGAATTACTTAGATAAAAATAATAGTAATATGGTCAGATAACGTAGTAAAATATTTAAAAGAAAGAAAATTTTTATGTCATTAGACACTGCAGAAAAACAAAAACTTATTGAAACCCATCAAGTTCATGCAACTGACACAGGCTCTTCCGAAGTTCAAGTTGCAATGCTTTCCAAAAGAATATCTAAATTAAGTGACCATCTTCAAGGAAATATTCATGATTTTTCCTCAAGACAAGGATTATTAAAAATGATTGGTAAAAGGAAAAGACTTTTATCTTATATAAAGACCAAAAACGAAAATAAATATCAAGAACTTATAAAGAAAATTGGAATCAGAGGATGATTTCTATTAATGAAAAAAAAACAATCAAAAAAGAAGAACCTCAATAAAAAGAAAAATAACTCAAGTTCTAACGTCGCTTTTGCAAATATAGAAAAAAAAATTGATGAAGTTACTGTGCCAAGGAAACCAAAAAGTGGTATTCCTAAATATGTTGCAGATAGGATGGCGAGAAGAATATTTTTTGCTGCAGGAATTCCCACAATTTTAGGGATGTCAGTTTTTGTTGTTAGCTACATTATCGTTACGAGAAATATTGCTGAAATACCACCATCTTCAACAATAGCAATTTCAGCACTTTTTTTCTTATTAGGTCTAGCTGGGTTGAGCTTTGGAATATTATCAGCTAGTTGGGATAAAGAACCTGGTTCTTTTTTTGGTATTGAAAATATCCCAATGAACATACAAAGAGCAAAAAATGCTTTTAAACCTGCAAGTCAAAACTTTGAGGAGAATATTTAATTTAAGAGACTAAAGATTTCAAATTAACATTGAATGATTTATTTTCTAATAATTTGCATGCTCCTTGGATATCTCCAATACAGAATTGTTCACCAAATTTTACATAAGTAACACTATTTTTATTTCTTACTGCAGCTATTACTGGAATCTTAATTCCACATTTTCCTTTTTCTGGTTTAAATTTAATCAAACAGTCTCTTAATGTATTTTGTACTCTTATGTCAGATGCTTGAGAGCTTTCAAGATTAATAATAAGCAATTTAAGGTTATCTATTTCTCTACAATCATCAATTATTAATTGAGTCTTATCACTTTTTTTATCAATAGTTCCCCATACCAATAATCTAGTATCAGTTAAAAGAAATTCTGATAATCTAATATAGGTTTTTGGAAAGACAACTGCTTCGCAACTTCCTGATAGATCTTCAAGTTGAACAATAGCCATCCTATCTCCTTTTCTCGTTGTGATTTGCTTTAATTCAGGTATCATTCCAACTAAAGAGACTTTGCTTCTATCATTTGTTTCTTCTAACTTCGAAATGCTAATAGGAGATATAAGTTTTGCAGGCTTAGTTAAATGTTTTAGTGGATGATCAGATAAATAAAAGCCTAATAGCTGCTTTTCTAACTTTAACTTCTCAATAAGTGAATAATCATCAACCTTAGTTAATTGTGAATCTGAAAAAGCAACATTAGAAAATTCTTCTTTAGAGTCAAATAAATTTCCTTGCCCAGATAATCTATCACGATTTCTTGAGGAGGCCCAATCAATAACATGTTCAAGATCTGACAATAACTGAGCTCTATTATTTTCATTTGAAAACTCATCTAGTGCTCCACAATGAATTAGAGATTCAAGACTTCTTTTGTTAAGAACATTAGATGGCAAACGATCGCATAAATCCGATAATGACTTGTAAATTCCAAAACTATTTCGGTTTTCAATTATATTTCTTATTGCAGAATCTCCTAAATTTTTAATTGCAGATAGCCCGAATAAAATCTGATTATTCTTGATAGTGAAATCAATACCAGAGAAATTAATGCTTGGTGAAATAACTTCTATACCCATGGAATAACAATTAGAAATATATCTTTGCATCTTGTCGCTAGAGCCAGAATTTACACTTAAAAGGGCCGCCATATATGCAACAGGAAAATGGGCTTTTAAAAATGCAGTTTGATAAGTTACAGCACCATAAGCAGTTGAGTGACTTTTATTAAAACAATATTCTGCGAATAGAACCATTTGATCAAAAAGATCATTAGCTAATTTTTCATTTACACCTTTCTTCATAGATCCATCAACAAAAATATTCCTATGCTTAACCATCTCAGATATTTTCTTTTTCCCCATTGCTCTTCTAAGTAAGTCAGCATCGCCTAAAGAATAACCGGCTAAGTCTTGAGCAATTTTCATGATTTGTTCTTGGTAAACCATAATTCCGTAGGTTTCAGTAAGAATTGACTTAATAAAAGGATGAGGAAAATCAACTTTCTCATTCCCATTTTTTCGATTTATGAATTTAGGTATAAGGCCTGCATCAAGGGGACCGGGTCTATAAAGAGCCAGTATTGACGAAATATCCTCGAGAGAATTAGGTTTGAAATCTTTAACTACCTGTTTCATACCAGAAGATTCAAGCTGAAATACACCTTCAAGATCTCCTTTCCCGATAAGCTCAAAGGTCTTGTCATCATTTTGAGGTAACTCATCAATATTTATCTTCTTTCCAGTAGATTGATTAATAAGAGAAACTGTCTTTTCAATCATCGTAAGATTCTTAAGGCCCAGGAAATCCATTTTCAATAATCCAAGTGATTCAATATCATCCATAGAATATTGAGTTATTATTTGTCCTTCATTATTTCTTTGAAGAGGAACAAGTTCATCAAGCGGATCTGAGGCAATAACAACTCCAGCAGCATGAACTCCATACGTTTTATTAGTTCCTTCAATTCGCAAAGCTAAATCAACCCATTTTTTCACTCCATTATCATTAATATATTTATCTCTAAATTCTTGACTAGGAGAATTCTTATCAATCATTTCATTTAATTTATAAGGTTTCCCTCTTACAACCGGTATTAACTTAGCCAGTTTATCTGCCTCTCCGTAAGGGATATCTAGAACTCTTGCAACATCTTTTAAAACTGCCTTAGAGGTCATTTTATTGA
>QCQK01000016.1 GCA_003209565.1 Prochlorococcus sp. AG-449-J16
GGCGATAGTAAAGAACAATCTCATCCAAGGGGGGGTCCCACTCGTAAACATATGATGCGCCCAAACAACTAAACCCAAAACTACTATTCCCATTATTGAAAAAACCATTGTTGTATATCCAAAAAGTGGTTTTCTAGCATGTACAGGAAGTATTTCACTAACTAAACCAAAGGCAGGAAGGACCATAATATATACAGCTGGGTGAGAATAAAACCAAAATAAATGCTGATAAACTACGACATTACCACCTAAAACAGGATTGAAAAAACCTGTATTAGCGATGATATCGAAGCTAAGTAGAATTAAAGTGCCTGCTAAAACAGGAGTTGACAAAACAACTAATAAACTTGTTCCAAGCATTGCCCAACAATACATTGGCAATTGCATAAGTTTTAATCCTGGCCTTCTTAGTTTGATAATGGTCGCGATAAAGTTTATTCCACCAAATATAGAACTGCCTCCAAGTAATAGAACGCTCAGAATCCAAATAATTTGTCCCGATTGAGGAGTAGTTATGCTCAAAGGAGGATAAGCCGTCCATCCAGCCTGAGCAGCACCCTCAACAAAATAGCTTGCTACCAGCATCAAACCTGAAGGAGGAATTAACCAAAAAGCAACGGCATTTAATCTTGGGAATGCCATATCTCTTGCACCTACATAAAATGGAATCAAATAATTTCCAAAAGCACCATTAACTACAGGAACTATCCAAAGGAATATCATTATTGTTCCGTGTAGAGTTAAAACTTGGTTATAAACATCTCTCGGCATAAAGTCAGACATTGGACTAGCTAGTTCAATTCTTATAGCGCTCGCTAAGGTTCCTCCTATTAAATAGAAAAGAAAACCGCAGACTAAGTATTGTATCCCAATTACTTTATGATCAAGGCTAAAACTAAAGTATCTAAGCCAGCCTTTAGGTTGAAGGCTTTCATTATTAGTTTTTTGTGGATCAATTGATATTGTCATAAATTTACCTCTGGTTTTTTATTTTTGTTAAACCATTCGTTGTAATCAGATTCTTCTTCAACAATTATGGAGGCTCTCATCCCTCCATGATATGGGCCACATAATTCTGCGCAAATTATCGGATATTTTCCTACTTTTGTAGGAGTGAAATTCAGAATAGTGGGTTGCCCGGGAATAATATCCTGTTTAATTCTGAACTCTGGCACCCAAAAAGCATGAATGACGTCTTTGGATTCCATTTTCATTGATACTTTTTGATCAACAGGAACGTGTAGTTCTCCTGATATGAAATTGCCTTTGGGATAATTGAATAGAAATGCAAATTGCATAGCTGAAACTTCAATTGATAAATTATTTATTGCTATTTCATTATCAGAAGTTTGACTTATTCCAGCCCATATTTTTTCAGAATTAGAACTCATCATTTCGTGGTTATGATTTAGTTCTTTCATCCCTCCCATTCGATCGTAGATGTTGTAGCTATATAAACCTATTAACAAAACAATTATTGAAGGAATAATTGTCCATACAATTTCTAAGCTTAAATTCCCCTCTAAAGCTATACCATCTCCTATCTGATCATTTCTTTTCCTGAATTTAAATAAGCTATAAATAACAGCTATTGTCATTCCTATAAAAATAATTAATCCAGTGATGAAAAGAATTTTAAAAAGTTCATCGTAAATTGGTGCATTAATACTTGCTTCCGCTGGAAGCAAATTTACATTAAAACCAATCCAAAAAGATATAGCAAAAACGAGTGAAATAATTAGTATTAAATAAATGTTTTTATTTAACAATTGATCTCTAAAAATTTGTATTTATATTCTCAAGATATTCAATTTTTTTAATCCTGCATCCTTTGTTAAAAGAAAAACATTTAAATTCACAACTTCTTAAGATTTATGAAATAAAAGGAGTATTATTAATAACTTTTTAGAGTTAATTGTCAGGGAAAAAAGATTAAATTAGTAAATTATTTTTTAAATTAAACATATTAATTTTTAATTAATGTTTGGTTTTTGAATCTAATTTATTATGCAAATTAATAGGTTTTATCCATTTGATTAATAACCAATTATATAAATCAAAATATCTGACAATTTTTAAAAGGTTGGGAAGCCATAGTGTATTTGCACTTATCGCACTAATTGTAATTGGAGGCGCTACGAGAGTCATGGAGGCGGGACTTGCCTGTCCAGATTGGCCATTATGTTATGGATCTTTTTTGCCTTTTAAACATATGAACCTTAGAGTATTTCTAGAGTGGTTTCATCGTCTAGATGCTTTTCTGGTTGGAATATTAATTCTTTTTAAATTTTCGCTTTCAATTATTTGGAAAAATGAAATTCCGAATTGGTTACCTAAAACTTATTCATTATTACTTTTTCTCGTTATTGTTCAAGGATCCTTTGGAGCTTTAACAGTAATTAATCTGCTTGATTCATATACTGTTTCTGGCCATCTTTTAATAGCTTTTCTACTTCTCATTACAACAATTTCAATAAATCAAAATTTAGAAAATAAAGAAATTGAAGAGCCATTCAATTGGTGGAGATTATTATTTTTTGTTCCTCTTTTACTTACTCTGATTCAATCTTTTATTGGCGTCAGGCTTTCATCAACCTGGTCAGCACATATTTGCTTATCTTTTAATAAACAATGTCTTATTCTAGATACTCATAAATTATTTGCTTTCCCAATTGCTTTCTCAATTTTATTGATTGTATCTATTGCAATTTATAAGAGAAGCTTGCTTAATGAAAATTGGAAATATCTCACAACACTTATTTTTCTCTTGTTTTCCCAAATTACTTTGGGTGTTTTAAGTCTTAAAACAAATTTGAATGAACCTATTTTTATTATCGGTCATCAACTTAACGCCTCTTTATTTATTGCGATATTGACAACATTAATTTTTAGAAATCCTTTTACCAAAAAAGGTCTAAACCACTCCCTTAACCCCCAAACGGTAGGTATCAAATCATGAATAGTAGTAATATAGAAAACTTGAACTATAAATCTTCAATTAGGAATGAAGTTGTACCTTCAAGAAAAAGATTAACTTTGCCGCCTTGGCTTGAAGTAGCAAAACCTAGATTAATCCCACTTTTACTGGCCACAACTTTGGGAGGAATGGCTTTAACAGAAGAATGGCCTTTGTCTTCTCCGAAACTTATCTGCACTTTAGGAGGAGGCGCTTTGGCAGCAGCAGCAGCAGGAGCTCTTAATTGCTTGTGGGAAATGGAATTAGATAAAAGGATGACAAGAACTAGCAAAAGAGCCTTGCCAGCAGGAAAGTTGTCATCTGAGACTGTATTTTTAGCCGCCGTATCATGTACTTTGGCAGCTTCGATGCTTTTAGTAAGTGGTGTAAATTATTTGGCTGCGGGTTTAACTCTTCTTGGTTTATTTAGCTACGTAATTTTATATACAGTTATTTTGAAACCTCGTACGACAAAAAACATTGTTTTTGGAGGAGTTGCTGGTGCGATACCACCCTTAGTTGGAGCGTCTGCTGCCACAGGGCATGTAGGTCTTAGTGGTTGGTGGTTATTTGGTTTGGTAATGTTATGGACCCCAGCTCATTTTTGGGCACTTGCAATTTTGTTGAAGGATGATTACGCATCAGTTGGTATTCCTATGCTCCCCTCTGTTAAAGGATCTGTTTTTACTGCTAAAGCGATTTCCCGTTACGGATGGGCAACAGTTTTAATGAGTATTATGGGAGTCTTTGCTCTACCTGAAGGGGGCCTCTTATACGGAATTATGTTATTGCCATTTAATGGAAGACTTTTGCAATTAATAAATGAATTAAAGAAATCTCCTGATGATCTTTCCAGAGCAAAGTCTCTTTTTAGGTGGTCTATTCTCTACATGTTTGGTATTTGTCTTTTGTTATTAATTTCAAGAACACAACTATCTGTAGAATTTGAGCAGCAATCTATGCAAATATTTTTCTCTATTGTATCCATGCTTAGTAATTAAATTAGATGTAAAATGTTTTTTAAGTAAATAGTAAGTTTGATGAATTATATAAAAGTTAAAGGTCTCTCAAAATCTTATTCAGATATCAATGCATTAAAAAATTTATCGATTGAAATTGAAGCTGGTACATTATTTGGAATACTTGGTCCAAATGGTGCTGGCAAATCAACACTAATAAAAATACTCGCTACTCTAATTGAGCCTGATAGTGGAGAAGTTTTTATAAATAATATTAATCTGATAAAAAATTCAAGGAAAATTAGAGAATTAATTGGTTATGTCGCCCAAGATATTGCACTTGATAAAATATTAACTGGACGAGAGCTTTTGGATTTTCAATCGGATTTATATCACATTAACAAAAATAAAAAATTTGAAAGAATAAATAAATTAATAGATCAATTAGAAATGAATGATTGGATTGATCGTAAGTGCGGTACTTATTCAGGGGGCATGAAAAGAAGAATAGATTTGGCAGCTGGACTTTTACATTTGCCCCAAGTATTAATTTTGGATGAACCTACTGTTGGTTTAGATATTGAAAGTAGAAATATTATATGGCAACTTTTGAAAGATTTGAGAAATAATGGAATGACCATTATTTTAAGTAGTCACTATCTTGATGAAATAGATAAATTGGCAGACAGATTAGTGATAATTGATGATGGAAGAGTTATAGCAAAAGGGACTCCTGCAGAGCTCAAAAATAAATTAGGAGGAGATAGAGTAACTTTGAAAGTAAGAGAATTTAGTAATCAGGAAGAAGCAAAAAATATATGTAAAATTTTATCTTCAATAGATGGAATTAGTCAGATTATCATAAATGAAGCTCAAGGTTTCTCGATAAATTTCGTAGCAGATAAGCAAAAAGATTTACTTACGAAGCTAAAAGTGGAATTGGCCTTCTCAAAGTTTGAAATTTTTTCTCTTACCCAAAGTCAGCCAAGCTTGGATGATGTATATCTTCAGGCAACTGGGAAAACATTATTGGATGCTGAAATTTCTATGGCAGGGAAAAGAGACCTAAAAAAAGAATCAAAGCAATCCATGCGATAAAAAAACTTTTGGTTAACTAACTATAATGAACACAAATCACTGCTAATTATGGAATTACAACGTTATAATTTATTTTTTTTATATCAAGAAACATTTGCCTTAACAAAGAGATTATTTATTCAATTAAAAAGAAGACCATCAACTCTTTTAGCAGGAATATTACAACCAATAATTTGGCTTTTTTTATTTGGGGCATTATTCTCTAAAGCTCCTGAAGGTTTTTTACCAGGAGTTGATTCTTATGGGAATTTTTTAGGAGCAGGACTCATCGTTTTTACTGCTTTTAGCGGAGCCCTAAACTCTGGTCTTCCTTTAATGTTTGATAGAGAGTTTGGATTTCTCAATAGATTACTTGTGGCTCCTTTAACCAGTAGATTATCCATAGTTTTATCTTCTTTTTTTTACATAACAATCTTGAGCTTTGTCCAGAGTATTGTAATAATGATTGTTTCATACATTTTGGGTTATGGATGGCCCAACTTATATGGTTTAGGAATTGTATTTGCAACACTAATTTTACTAGTTCTTTTTGTGACATCAATAAGTTTATGTTTAGCGTTTGTTTTGCCGGGACATATTGAATTAATCGCTCTCATATTCGTAATAAATTTACCTCTTTTATTTGCTAGTACTGCTTTAGCTCCAATCTCTTTTATGCCAAATTGGTTGGGATGGTTAGCTTCAATAAATCCATTAACTTTTGCTATAGAACCTATTAGGACTGCCTATACGCAAACTATGGATTTAGAATTAGTGGCTTTACATGCCCCATATGGTGAACTAACTTGTAAGAGTTGTATCTCAATTTTATTTTCTTTAACAGTTTTTTCCTTGATTATTATAAGGCCTCTGTTAAATAGAAAGTTAAATTAGAAATTTTATGCTTTTAAAAAATCATTTAATAGAAGTTTTTAAACAAGCCTCTTTAGAAAATAATTTTTTGCTTAAAGAAAATGTTGTTCTTAAGTGGGTCCATAGATTTGGGATTGATTCATTAAATGATTTATTAATCCATAGTTCACTACAAAAAGAAAATCAGCATGAAGAAAAAAATCAAGAACAGATCTCTTTAATTGATGAAGTGCATGAAGAAAATCAAGAACAGATCTCTTTAATTGATGAAGTGCATGAAGAAAATCAAGAAAAGATCTCTTTAATAGATGAAGTACATGAAGAAAATCAAGAAAATCAAGAACAAATTAAGCTTGAATTATCAAAAACTTTTGAAAATATTGAAGAAACAAAGTGGGAATCAAATGGCCTGGAAACTTCTAGCAGCAATGAAATATCTAGCAAAAATCAAAATTCTAATAAAATAAATCAATTTACTGAAACCCCAAAATTACCCCTACCTCATATTAATAATTTAAGAAAGTGGATTAACAACGATAAAAAAGCTAGTTAGCTTTTACATCATACCTGGCATTCCCATGCCACCCATTCCCGGCATTCCCATACCACCCATGCCTGGCATTCCCATGCCACCCATTCCCGGCATTCCCATGCCACCCATGCCTGGCATTCCCATGCCACCCATTCCTCCCATAGGATCTCCACCTGGTCCTGCGGGGGGCGCTGCTTCAGGCTCTGGAATGTCGGCCATAGCAACTTCTGTAGTGAGGAGCATAGCTGCAATAGATACTGAATCTTGAAGAGCTAATCTTATTACTTTGGTGGGATCTAATATTCCTGAATCTTTTAAATCCTCATATTTTCCTGAATTAGCATTAAAGCCTTTGTTAAGTCTTTTAATTTCAGCGACAACTACATCTCCATTAAAACCAGCATTTTTTGCTATTTGTTTGGTTGGTTCCAAAAGGGCTTCTTTGACTATATTTATCCCCGTTCTTAAATCATCTGAAGATGTTTCACTTAAATTTAAAAGATCATCTGATATTTCAATTAAAGTTTGTCCTCCTCCTGAAACAACACCCTCTTCAATAGCAGCTTTCGTAGCATTAAGGGAATCTTCGATTCTCAATTTTTTATACTTCATCTCTGTTTCTGTAGCAGCTCCTACTTTGATAAGAGCTACTCCTCCGGCTAGTTTGGCTATCCTTTCATTAATTTTATCCTGATCATACTCCGATTCAGTTATACTAACTTCCCTCTTTAATTTCTCTACTCGCGCTTTAACTAAATCTTTAGTGTCTTCGAAGGCAACAATTGTAGTTTTATCCTTTGTTATAGTTATTTTTTTTGCTTTGCCTAAATCATTAATCGATACTTTATCAAGTTTCATCGATTTATCTTCGCTAATTAATTTAGCCCCTGTAAGAATTGCAATATCTTCAAGGGCAGCTTTTCTTCTCTCACCAAATAATGGAGCTCTCACGGAAGCTACATTTAAAACCCCACTATTCTTATTCAAAACCAGAGTGGTTAAAGCCTCTCCTTCAATATCTTCAGCAAGAATTAGAAAAGGTGAGCCTGACTTTTGAATTTCTTCAAGTATTGGAACTAAATCAACTAAAGTTGAGATTTTTTGATCAGTTACCAATATTTTAGGGTTTTCAAGTTCACAAACTTGTCTTTCTTGGTCTGTTACGAAATATGGAGAACTATAACCTCTATCAAAAGACATTCCTTCAGTTATATCTAATTCTGTTTCTAATGATTGAGATTCTTCAACAGTTATTACACCATCTGAAGTAACAATATCCATTGCTTTTGAAATTATAGATCCAATTTCTTCATCACCTCCAGCACTAACTGTTGCAACTTTTTGGATATCAGAACCACTTAATGAAATACTTTTGGAACTTAATTTTTCTAAGACAAAAGCTAGGCCTGCCTCCATACCTTTTTTTAACTCCATAGGGTTGGCGCCAGAAGCAATATTTTTTAATCCCTCCTGAACCATCTTTTGAGTTAAAATGGTTGCTGTTGTTGTCCCATCACCAGCACTCTCTTTTGTTTTGGATGCAACTTGTTCTATTAATTTCGCACCTAAATTAGAAATAGGGTTTTCAATCTCGATCTCTTTAGCAACTGTAGATCCATCTCTTACTATATCCGGCGAACCAAATTTCTTTTCTATTACAACGTTTTTTGCTTTTGGCCCAATAGTAACCTTTACTGCATTAGCTACAAAATTCACGCCTTTTTCTAGCGCTTCTCTTGATTCATTAGAAAAACTTAACTGTTTAGCCATGTTTACTCGATCTTTAGTCTTATTCTAATCTCCCATAGAATCATTTTTAAGGGTTATTTAATTAAGTGGGGAAAGCCGAATTTCTTTAAATGAGGCATACAAATTAACTTAAATAAGAGTATCTTTAAGTTATGGAAGAAACAAATAATCTTATTTTTACTCTTACCGCAATTCTCGCGATTGCTATGACGTTAATATACTTTCCTTTAAGATTTTTCTTGACATTAACTGCTAGAAGTCGAAGACTTAAACTTTTACAGAAAATTAGAAGGTTAAGGGATGAATTGGGCCAGCCTTATGAAAGTACATAATTAAATACTCATACCTCCATCTATACTTATTGTTTGCCCTGTAATGTAACTTCCAGCATTACTTGAAACTAAAAATAATACTAAGTTTGCAATTTGAGAACAACTGCCTAACTTCCCCAGAGGAATAACTTTAAGAATATCTTCAGTATTAAGTGTTTCTGTCATTTCTGTTTCTATAAAGCCTGGAGCTATTGCATTTACGTTTATACCTCTTGAAGCAAATTCTTTAGCGCAAGTTTTGGTGAATCCAATAACTCCAGCTTTGGCGGCAGAATAATTTGCTTGACCGGGATTACCAATTAATCCAACAACAGATGAAATATTTACGATACTACCACTTCTTTTTTTCATCATAAATTTTGAAGCATATTTTGTACAAAGAAAAACTCCTTTTAAATTTGTATTTAGTACGTCATCCCATTGTTCCGATTTCATTCTCATCAAGAGTCCATCTCTAGTAATACCAGCATTGTTAATGAGGATATCAATGGTGCCATTAATTTTGATTATTTCTTCGAAAGCCAAACGAACAGAATCCTCTTTTGAAACATCAAATTTTAATTTATGAGCTTTACCTCCCGAATTTTTTATTGAATTTACAACTTCTTCGGCTTTTTCATCAGAAGAAGAGTAATTAATAAAAACTTCTGCTCCCGAGCGACTTAGTTCTAAAGCAATTTCTTTACCAATTCCTCTGCTAGCTCCAGTGATTAAAGCAACTTTGCCTGATAATGTATCTGTATTGGACATTGTGAAATTTTATAATTTTCAATCGTAGTACTATTTGTGTAAAGATATTGCTTTTATTTATAATTGTCTAGAAAATATTAAAACCTTCTATTGTGCACTTTTTAATACCAGCTGCAGGGAGTGGTAGCAGAATGAAAGCTGGAAAAAATAAATTACTTATTGATTTAGAGGGAGAGTCCTTGATTTATTGGACACTTAAATCTGTATTTTCTGCAAGCTCAACAAATTGGGTTGGAATAATTGGTCAACCAAAAGATAAAGATTTATTATTAAATTCAGCAAAGCATCTTGCCCGTAAGGTTCATTGGATTAATGGTGGTGATACCAGACAACAGTCAGTTTTTAATGGTCTAAAAGCGCTGCCAAAAGATGCTGAAAAAGTTTTAATACATGATGGAGCTAGATGTCTAATAAATCCTGAATTGATAGACCTTTGTGCCAAGCAATTAGATGAAAATGAAGCTGTTATTTTGGCTACTAAGGTAACTGACACAATAAAGATTGTTGATAATGAAGGTTTTATTAAAGAGACACCAGATAGAAATTATTTATGGGCGGCACAAACTCCTCAAGGCTTTTTAGTAGATAGATTAAAAAAAGCTCATAAGATGGCAATTGATAAAAACTGGAAAGTCACAGATGATGCCTCACTATTCGAAATGCTTAATTGGAAAGTGAAGATCATTGAAGGAACTTATTCAAATATTAAAATTACATCTCCTATAGATTTGAAATTAGCAAAACTTTTTGTGAAGAACCCCTAGCTAAAAAGTTGAATCGATACTAAGAATGCCATCATTACCATTTAAGGTGGCTTCGTATCCTAAAGGAATGCAAGCATTTCCCGATATATGGCCTATTGGGAGGTCAAAAAGAATAGGAAAATCAAACTCTTGAAGTCTTTCAATAATGCAGTTTCTTAGTAAATCTTTCCATTCAAGGTCGCAGGAATCATTAGAAAAGCTTCCGAATCCAATACCTGCAATTTCTGAAATTGTTTTAGTCATCCTGAGGTAAGTTAACATTCGATCAATCTTATAAATATCTTCATTAATATCTTCAAAAATTATTATTTTCCCTCTGCAATCTGGGAAGTGATTGGTACCAATTAAAAAAGTAGCAATAGTCAAGTTAGAAACTATAATCTCTCCTTTCGATATTCCACCTCTTAAAGGAATTCCTCTTATGTCTTCAACATATCCTTCAAAAAGTAAATTTCTTAATCTCTCAAGACTCCACTCTGGCTCTTTGAAAAGGTTTGTAACCATGGGCCCATGAATAGAACCAATAGATCCTTGAGAATATTTAGATAGTAATAAAGAACATGTATCTGAGAACCCAAGCATTAAACCATTCTGCCAAGAAGGTTCTTTTTCTAAAAGTCTTGCTGAACCCCAGCCTCCTTTAGCAAAAATGATTAGCTTACTATTTTGTGCTTTTTCCAGTTCTTCAAATCTAGTTAAATCATCACCTGCAAAATAACCAAATTTTTTTGAAAGAGAATTATTTTCATTAATTTCTAAACCCCATTTTTTTAAGATCTCTATGCCTTTTTGAAGATTTTCTTCATGCTCAATAAAGGAACCTGGAGCTAGAATATCGATTAGATCTCCTTTTTTTAATCTAAAAACCATATTTAGAATTTATGAGGCAATAATAATTCCTAATAATAGGACCCCTCCATAAATTGATTGATCTTTGAAGTGATTCCCAATATTTTTTATTGATTGCCTTTCCTCTGGAAACACCTTTAGTATATCTCTCTGCATTAAGATTGAAGTTGTGAGCCAAATTGGCCAAAAAATAAAATCCATTTGATTAAAAAATCCGCATAATGCTAGAAAAATAGAAGTTAAAAAATAACAAATTTGAATAGTTATTCTTGTATTGTTTTGGAGGTTAACAGCGGAACTATTTATTCCAATTTTGATATCATATTTTTTATCTGCTAAAGCATAAATCGTGTCAAAGCCAAAAGTCCAAAAAATGGTAGCTAGCCAGCAAAACATTAAAACAATACTATTTAAATTGCCTTCATTTGCCGCCCAGGGAATTAATACGGCAAAACCCCAACATATGGATAAGATTAATTGAGGATATTTAAACCATCTTTTGGCAGAAGGATAAATTAAGATAATAGGTAAAGCTAAAAAAGCAAGTGAAATAGAAAGCATCCTTCCAGGTTGAGGGATTGACAAAGTTAAAAAGAAACTACATAAAATTAAAAAGAGAAGAATTGAATAAGCTGTTTTAAGACCGATTTTATTTGCAGCTAGAGGTCTATTTTTTGTCCTAAAAACTCTTTGATCAATTTTTTTGTCCCAAATATCATTAACCACGCAGCCCAATCCACTTACTAGTAGTCCCCCAAGTATTATTCTTAGCAACATTAAAAATGTTGGATTAGCACCTGGTGTTAAATATAAACTCCATCCAGCAGGAATAAGCAAGATAATTCTTCCAGTCGGCTTATTCCACCTTAATAATTCAAAAAAAGTACTTAATTTAATTTGTCGATTTTTATTTTGCATATGATCTATTGTATATTTCATAACTTTAAATAATCTTACTAGGATTAAATGATTTCTATTATTTAATAAATAATCTTAGGTATATTTATTAATGGATTAAGGATATCTGCATCTTATAAAAAGACATGATACAGAAACAAGATTTAAGATATTTTCAAGAAAAGCATATTTTAGTAGCTTCTATAGATATTGGAACTAACTCTACCCATCTCTTAGTAGCAGAAATAAATCTAGAATTAAAATCATTTTCAATAAAATTCACTGATAAATCAACCACTCGTCTAGGAGAAAGAGATGAGGAGGGAAATCTTACTGAAGAATCAATACAAAGAGCATTAGTTACTCTTAAGCGATTTAAGGAATATTGTGAAAGTAATGGAGTACAACAAATAGCAACAGCAGCAACAAGTGCAGTTAGGGAAGCTCCAAACGGTCAAGATTTTATTAGACGAGTTCTTGATGAAACTGATATTCAAATAGAAATGATAAGCGGTTCTGAGGAAGCCAGATTAATTTACCTTGGTGTTCTTTCTGGGATGGCTTTTGAAGATCAGTCTTTTGTAATCATAGATATTGGAGGAGGATCTACAGAATTAATACTTGCTGATAAAAAAGATGCTTTAGCTCTTACCAGTTCGAGAATTGGTGCGGTAAGACTTAAAAATGATTTTTTAAATAAAGAGTCTATAAATTCAGAAAGATCGAGTTTTCTAACAACTTTTATTAAAGGATCTTTAGAACCATCTGTTCGAAAAATAAAGAGTAGATCTAAGGGAGATAAGACTTTATCTATGATCGCAACCAGTGGTACTGCAACCTCATTAGGAAATTTGATTTCAGATGATTTGGGAGAACCTAAACAAAAGTTGCATGGTTATAAATTTAAAAAGGAAAATTTACAAAATGTAGTGGAAAAACTAATCAAATTGCCAGTCTCGGAAATCAAGAAAATACCTTCATTAACTGAGAGAAGAGCAGAAATAATTGTTCCAGGAGCATTGATATTAAACACCGCAATGGATATGTTGAACTTTAATGAATTAACTATAAGTGAGAGAGCGCTTAGAGAGGGTTTAGTTGTTGATTGGATGCTTCGTAAAGGGATAATAAAAAACGAGTTAAATATTCAAAGCAATATTAGAAAAACAACCATAGTTCATCAGGCTAGAAAGTTTGGCGTAGATAGTACAAGAGCTGAGAAAGTTATCGATATTGCCTTTCAAATCTACGATCAGACTAAAAATATCTTTCATAGCGATAATGACCCTAAAGCCAAAGAACTTCTATGGGCGGCTTCTAATCTTTATAATTGTGGGAAATACGTTAATGTTGGTTCATATCACAAACACTCTTGGTACTTAATAAAAAATTGTGAGTTGTTGGGATATTCTGAAGCAGAAACAAATATTATTGCTTCAATTGCTAGATACCATAGAAAGAATCTACCCAAGAAAAGACACGACTCTTGGCAAAATTTAATATCTAAAGAAGACAAAACATTAGTTCTTGAAATGTCATTAATTTTGAGACTAGCAGCGTCTCTTGATCAAAGACCTGATAAGGTAATATCCTCAGTTCAAATAAAATTGCAGGAAAATATTCTTACATTTGAACTTTTACCTTTAAATAGAAATAATGATCTTCTACTTGAAAAATGGAACTTAGGATTATGCCGTAATGTAATAAAAGAATTAAAGAATTTGGATTTAAAAGTTATTTAGTTTTTTTTATAAGTTCTTGTTTTGGAGTTTGATTCTGCGAAGAGTCTGAAAATAAATTGAAAATTAAGGAAGAGGCGATTAGTCCGAGAAAACCTGAAATTAAAATGAATATCCAGAAACCTAGTGGACTTAGATCTTTAGATTGACTAGTTTTCTTAGTTTCTTTAGCAACTTCTTTGACGATCTCTTCAATTTTGACTTCTTGTCTTTCTGTCATGAATTCATTCATTATAAATTCTGTATCAAGTTTCAGCTTCTGTGAAATTCTACGAACCATTGCTTTGACAAATACTTTCTCAGGTAGCTCTTCTTCATTGCCTTCTTCAATAGCTTTAAGTTGATGAGATCCAATTTTTAAATCAGAAGCCAATTCTTCAACTGACTGATCTCTACTTAATCTTGCCTCTTTAATGAAATTTCCAATTCTCTTTAAAGAGGATTGTTCTCTTTTGGTATTGTCTTCTGGGTTAGATTTTATTTCTTTCAAAGCTAATAAATTTTTACTAATTATAGTAATTAATATTTTTCTATCAACTTTAAGATTATATATTCCTAAAGAGATGCCTATAAGATGGATTATAAAGATTAGATCTTTTTTGAGAATTACTAATTGCTGGGCTAATTATGTAAATCGTTGTTCTAATTAATTTTTTTTCAATAGAAAATTTTTCCATATCTTTTAATTCTATTAATGATGTCCAACCATCATCCCAAGATACTCTGAATCCAACAATAACTTTAGTCTCTGGAGGGTAAAACTCTAATAAAGTTTCTTGAGACCTTTTCACATGCCTAGCACTAAGATAAAGGCATATAGAGGAATTGTGTTTCGCAAGATCTTTCAGAGATTCTTTTTCGGGCATCCCTGTTCGCCCTCCTGCTCTAGTTAAAATTATTGTTTGTGTTACATCAGGGATGGTTAACTCAGCTTCATGATATGCTGCAGCGACTTGAAAAGCACTTACTCCAGGAACAACCTCGATTTCAATTTTTTTGTTTTTTAAAATTTCGATTTGCTCTCTAATTGCCCCAAAAAGGCAAGGGTCGCCATCATGCAACCTTACAACAGTTTTCCCTGCCTTAAATTTTTCTATCATAATTGAGGTGATTTGCTCTAAGTTGAGCGAACTCGTTTTTATTTTTTCAGAACCTTCTTTCGAAAAATCTAAAATCTTTTCAGGAATTAGAGAATCAGTCCAAATAACGACATCTGCAATTTTTATCTTTTTTAATGCTTTTAAAGTTAATAATTCTGGATCTCCCGGACCAACTCCAATAAAGGATATTTTTTTATCCATTCTTTCTATTTTCCCCACTATATGTTCTCAATCTTAAAAAAAATATTCCAATTAATCCTGAAGAAAATAGAAAAATACTTATAAATTGAGCCATTCTTATACCGCCATCACAGAAAGGCGGAAGCCCACCAATGCATAGTGGGTCAGTTCTTAAACCTTCAATCCAGAATCTTCCAAAGCTATAACTTATTAAATAAAGACAGCTGATAAAGCCAGGCCTGAAAAAATCTGTTTTATTTTGTTTATTAAAGGTAATAATAAGGACAATGAAAATTAAAAGATTCCACAATGACTCATAGAGAAATGTAGGGTGAAAAAATTCATAATTAAGAAATTCTAAAGGCCTATTTTGTATAGGTATGAATAATTTCCAAGGCAAATTTGTAGGAACTCCAAAGGCTTCATTATTGAAAAAATTTCCCCACCTTCCTATTGATTGTCCAAGAATAATCGAGGGTATTAGTATATCTAGAAAAGTTTTTAAATTAATTTTTTTCGACTTACAGAAATAGATAATAGATATTAATCCTCCAATTAGACCTCCATGGATTGCTATGCCTCCTTCCCAAACTGCAAGGAAAGAAGGTATTTGAATGATGTTATTGAATAGTTCAAAAGAAGTAAAGAAGTTCTCTCCGCTATATTGCCTCCACTCAAAAATTACGTAATAAGCTCTAGCTCCAATTATTGAAGAGATTATTAATGATGGAAGTATTTCACTGATGTACTCTGGGTTAATATTTCTTGCCTTTGCTAGTTTTTTAGAGACAATTAGGCCTATTAAAACCGAAACCGAAATAAGCAGTCCGTACCATCTAATAGTAATAAATCCTAAATTTAAAAAAGTTTCTCCGGGCGATTGTATAAAAGCTTGAAGTATAAGCATTAAAAGAAAGTTAGATGCCCTCTGCAGCTTGCACTTTTTCTACTTGTTTTTTCTTTAATACTAAAAGTATTTGTGTTAGGCCTACACCAATGAAGAATGCAATCAATCCAATAACCCTATAAGGGCTTTGAAGTACAACCTCAGCATCCAATTGTCCAAAACCGCCAACGTTGGGATCATTAGTAAGGGGGTCGCCTGCATTAATTTTGTCTTGTGCTTTTACGATAAGTTGAGGACCAACAGGTACTGCTTCAGTAGTTATCTCACCATTATCATTTTCTACATTGACCTTGTAGCTCCCATCTTCAATTGTTTCTATTGAATTTATAGTACCTGAGGTGGAAGAAGTGAAGATTACATTATTGCTTTTGTCTCCGGTTGGGTATACCTGACCTCTACCTCTATTGCCTCCGATATGTAACGAGTATTTCCCATAGTGATATTCTTTACTAGTGGATGGATTAGGGGAAAGTATAGGGAAAACTATTTCTTTATTTGTATCGCCAGGTAAAGGTCCTACAATGATGATATTATCTTTGTCTTCACTGTAGTTTGTGAAATATACTCCTTCTGTCTCCTCTTTAATTTCTTCGGTCCATCTTTCTTGCGGAGCAAGTTTAAAGCCATCTGGCAGCATTACAACAGCACCAACTTGCAATGGGACTTCAGAACCATCAGCCGCGATCTCTTTTAAATCATTTTTGTAGGGTATTTTGACTACAGCCTTGAAAACACTGTCTGCTCCAACAGATTGTGGAACCTCTGCAATTGTAGGCATCTGAGCTAGATGACAATTTGCACAGACTATCTTTCCTGTGGCTTCTCTTGGGGATTCATAGTTTTGCTGAGCCCAAAATGGATAAGCAAAAGTGATATTTGGATAAAATACAATGCTCGAAATGAAAAGCAGAGTACAGATAAATAAACTTGTTTTTTTCATGATTTGATTTTTGAAACCTTTCATTTTTTTATGCCCACCATGGATTTTCATTTGTTCTAAAGTCACTTTCTGACCATTGTTTGACGAGTACAGCATCGTCTTCAATGTCGACATGCGCTAGCGCTAAAGACAAAGGAGCAGGCCCTCTGACTACCTTCCCATTAGTATCGTACTGACTGCCATGACAAGGGCATATGAATTTATTGGCACCACTATCCCATGGGACAACGCAACCTAAATGAGTACAAATTGCATTTAAACCAAATTCTCCTATTTCCCCACCCTCATTAACTATTAAATAAGTTGGATCTCCCTTTAGACCCTGCACTAGACTTCTGTCTCCTGCTTGATGGGTAGCTAACCAACCTGTCTTAGTTATGGGATTCCCTAATTCATCTTTAGCAGAAGTTCCACCTCCACCACCTCCTGCTCTTAAAGGCATGAAATAATTAGCTACAGGGTAAAGGGCTCCTAACGCAACACCAGTTGCAGTACCAAATGTAAGAAGATTCATAAATTGCCTTCGACCCATTGAAGGGACATCATTGGAACTTAATTGAGTCATTCGCTACTTGGTTCTGTTATTTATTAGTTATTATGAATCAAATTGTTTGATTTCTGTTGCAAATAGATAGGACTTTTAATAATTTAAAGTAAAAGTTCAGGAAGTCTTAATTAATTGATTTAAATGAACCCATTGCTAGTAGATGAAGTTATACATTATTTAATTCATCGCTGGGGGAAAAAATATGATTTTAGACTCTTTAGAAGAGGAAAATTTGTTTATTTTCAAATGATGTGGGGATTTCTTGGTCAGGAATCATTCCCCTTAAGTGAAGATGAATATAAAAACTCAATAGCTGAGAAAATCGAGATTTTAAATAGATGTGGGTATTCAGAAGAAGTAAGGGAATGGCTAAAGAAAGTCAACGCTAAGCCAAGGTTGGGTAGGGCTGTCAGTTTACAATTAAATCTTAATGAGAAGATGAAAGAGTTTTTGACTTAAGATTTTCTGATAAGTAAGTTAAACCAGTACCAACAAAAAATAAAAACACAATCGATATAGATAGCAATGACATAGTCAATGGGTCTGTTGAAGGGGTAATCACTGCAGATAATATTGCGGAGGAAATTACAACGATCTTCCAATTCGAAATCATTTTTTCTGTTGTAATTATTCCTAGAGAACCAAGAATAAATTGTAATACAGGTAATTGAAAAGCTATTGCAGTGCTAGACATTAACAAGAGAACAAAATCAAAATATCTTTCTATAGACCAAGTTGGTTCAACAATATCAGCACCGAAACTAATGAAGAAATTAATTGCTGCAGGGACTAATATCCACCAGGAAAAAATTAATCCTAAAAAAAACAAAATACCTGAACCAAAAACTGCGGGCAAGATAAGGCTTTTTTCTTGTTTTGTTAAACCAGGAGAAATAAATAATATCATTTGATAAAAAATATAAGGCAAAGAAACTATTAATCCGCTGTAACCTGCAACTTTAATAGCGACAAATAAAAACTCTCCTGGAGCAAGTTGTAGTAAATGAATATCACCAGCTGGGATTTCTAAAAAAGATATTAATGGCTTTATGATGAGGAAACTAAAGAATATTGAAATAAGTATTGAGTAAATTGAGTTTAGTAACCTTTGACGAAGCTCCTCTAAATGATCACTAAAAGTCATTGAATCTGATAATTTATTTTCATTCTGACCTGTACCTTTCATTATTTTTTGATAAAGTTTCTTTAGGTAAAATGTTGAAAATTAATCTTAGTAAGCACCAATTTTATATTTCGATAATTTAATTATTTGCTTAATTTAGGATTAGTGGGATCTGGTAATAAGAAAGGAGGAGCATCATTTAGGGATGATTCACCGTAAGTTTCATATTCTCTATACCCACCCATTTTCCCATTAGTTTTCATTAAAGCACTTACGAAGGCAAGTAGTAAGAAAACAGTAGGAGCTCCAATTATTAATGCAGCGCCAAATAGATATCCAACAATAAATTCTGGAAAACTATGATTTCCTAAAAATTCATGAGTGCCCAAAAGAAAATCAAACATTTAGATTTAAAAAATTTTTTTTATTATAAACTAAATTACTGTTTTAAGATTTTTTTTAATGTAATCTTCTCCTCTTGTAGGATTTCCCCAAATAATTTCTCCATTTTTAAAGGAAACGCAACCCGGTCCTCCTTTTTTGATTTTTTGCAAATCCTTAATCTTTACTAAATTAATTGGAACTTTAATGTTTCTTTTTGCCTTACTAAATAAAGCAGCTAAATCTGCAGCTAATTGAAGATCTTGCTCAGCTGCTTCTTGAGATGAAGACTTCAAAACTACATGACTGCCTGGTGATTCCTGAGCATGAAACCATAAATCGCCTTTTTTTGAGAACTTAAAGCTTATTAAGTCATTTTGCCTCATATTTCGCCCTACCTGAAGCTTCAATCCTGTAGGAGTATCAACTTGAATTGGTGAAGATTCTATCTCATATGTACTTTTCTTATCTTCTCTTTGCCTCTTGATATTGATATTAAACTCGTTACAAATTTCTTCCATAATTTCTTCTAGTAGTTTGATTCTCATAAAAAGTTTTTCATGATTTAAAGAATTTAAATTTTCTAGAAGCGTAGTGAATTCATCTAATCTTTCTAAATTTGTTTTATAAATGCTTAATCTTTCTTTTATTAATTCTCTAGATCTCTTTAGTTTTTTTGATTTTTTATATAGTTTTTGTCCTTTAATAATATCTCGTTTTCTAATTTCATTTGAAGAAAATATATTATCAGCTTTTTCTTTATATAACTCGTAGTTTTCTGATTTTGTCAGAAGATCATATTGAATATTTAAATTCTTTTTCTCAATATTGATCTGTTTAAAAATTATCCCTTCAATTTTCTTTTCCAACAATTCAAGTTTTTTTTGCTTCAGATGATAATCATAATAATTCTCTACACCAGTGCATAAATCTATCTTTTTTGCGCAATTAATTTCTTTATCGAAAAACCAAACGCAATAAAAATCTTCATTAAATATAGAAAAGTTAAAGTTATTGTTTTTATACCTATTTATCCAAATCTTCCAATTTTTAAATATCTCCTTTAAGTCTGAATCGCTAATAAAATCGATATTTTTCCCCATTATTTCAGTATTGCAAGTTTTGCTAACAACCTCTAATTGTTTTGTGAGGATAGGGCTTACTCCTTGATAGGTATTTATTAAACAGTATTTCAAAGACTCAGGTACTATCGAGATTGCCTCTTTCCATGATTGAAAAGACTCATCTTCTTTTGGTTGTTTTTTGAGATTAACTGGAGGGCCAGAGTAAATTGATCCTGTTGAAATTGTTCTAAAACTAGATTGACTAGATTTAATTTGTTTGCCTACTGCAATTATTTTTTGTTTATTATCCAAATAAAAAATATTACTATGTTTTCCCATTAATTCAAAAACTAAATACTTAATGATTTCATCTCCAGGTTTTTTTGCAAATCCAAATTTTATGACTCTCTCGAAATCATCTTGATCAATCGAAATTAAAGCCATATATTTTAATCCGTATCTTATTTGTTTAGAAAGTGTACTTTCTCTTCCAATTTTTTCAGGCTTATTTATCTTTAATATTCTGGGAGATTCACCATTCCATGAAACCTCTAACCAAGTTTGAGAATCAATTCCTCTGAAACATAATTGAATTGTATTAGGCTCTGGTTGTTGGGCGGTTTCAAACTTTGAAGGTAAAATACTCTTTGATAAATAATGCAAAACAGATCTAATAGATGTAATATCCATTATCTGTGGAACACCTTTTTGCATTATTTCTTTTTAATTCACAAGATTTTTATTTTACTGCAAAAAATTTAATATGAACAATCAAAAAAATCTAATTATTATTACTGGCCCAAGCGGGGTGGGTAAAGGAACAGTTGTTAAAGAAATATTAGATAAAGATAAAAATATTTGGCTTTCAATATCTGCAACTACTAGAGAACCTAGAGAGGGGGAGAAAAACGGGGAAAATTATTACTTTTTAAAACAAGAAAAGTTTAAAGAAATGATTGAACAAAACCTGTTCCTTGAATGGGCTCAATTCGCTGGAAACTTCTATGGAACTCCTTTATCTTCTGTTAATGAGAAAATAAAAAAAGGATTTACTGTACTACTTGAAATTGAAGTAGAGGGTGCAAGGCAAATAAAAAATAAGTTTCCTAATTCACTGTCAATATTTTTGCTTCCTCCTAATAAAGAAGAGTTAGAGAGGAGAATAAGAAATAGAGGTACAGAAAAAGAGGAGGCTATAAAAAAAAGACTCTTAAGGTCTAATTATGAGATTTCAGTATCAGATCAATTTGATTTTGCATTAATAAATCATAATGTTGATGAAACTGCAAAAAAAATAATCAAGTTAATAAAAACTTGATTATTTTCTCTTTATTAGCTCATTGGATGGAATAATAAATCAGGGAAAAACCTATTAAATTCAATAATTATTCCAGCTGTAAGGCTTAGCCAAATCGCTGCTACCACTGGGGCAGATCTGACAAATTTTGTGTTTAGAATTTTGAACATTTGTTTTTTAAAAGTTTTTTAAAGATGTTTAGCGAGGACCATTAAGTGTAATGTTGTTATCTTTCTCTCTTAAATCTCCATTTCTACCTTGTTTATTGGCAAGAAGGGGCCATTGTGCTCCTTTTACAAGGCATTTTCTGGCTAAGTCTAGGTCAATAATGATCTCAAGATCTGCTGGATTCTTAGTCTTTTTTGATTCAATAAGATACTCTCTTCCTGACCAACCTATTATTCCAGCAATGTAAATGAACAATACTCCTGGAATAAGTAAATCTCCTTCATGACCTCTATTTAAAAGTGCTCCCCATGGCTCAAGAGGGGGTCCAATAATTAAATGTGGAAGACCATCATCTCCACATGATGCTTTCCCGTATCTTTCAAATCTTGCGATATCTTTTTGAGTAGTTGCAGAATTTGCTCTCTCAATGAATTTAGGATTTTCAGAGCATTTTGTAAGGGCTGAAGCAGTAAATTCTGTGCTAGCTCTATCTGCGTTTAAAGCAGGTCCATTTGCAGCTAGAGCAATTGGAGTAATTCCGAGGAACAGAAAAACTGAGGTTATGATTGAAAAAAAGAATTTCATAAGTTGCAATCTTTGATTCCTTAAAATGTGTTAAGTAAGAAATTATTATTAAAATAGAACAAGTTGAATCAAAAATGCATAAAGTTTTAGCTATTGAAACAAGTTGTGATGAGACATCTGTCTCAGTAGTTTCTAATATTGGCGATACTTTCAGAATACATTCAAATATAATTGCCTCTCAAATTGAAGATCATTCAAAATGGGGAGGAGTTGTGCCTGAACTTGCAGCTAGAAAGCATTTAGAGTTATTACCTTTTGTTTTAGATAAGGCTTTAGAAGAATCAAAAATCAAAATTGAGGAAGTTGATTATATTGCATCAACTGTAGCTCCTGGATTAGTTGGTTGTTTACGAGTTGGCTCCATAACTGCAAGATCACTTTGCATGTTACATGCAAAACCATTTTTAGGTATTCATCATTTGGAAGGGCATTTATCCTCAATTCTATTTTCAGAAAACTATCCAAAGAAATCTTTTCTTACATTACTTGTTAGCGGGGGGGCATACTGAATTAATAAAGGTTGACGATAGAAGGGGAATGCAAAGACTTGGAAAAAGTTTTGATGATGCCGCTGGAGAAGCCTTTGATAAAGTTGGCAGATTATTAGGTCTTAGTTATCCAGGAGGACCGGCAATTGAAAAGGTGGCTAAAAATGGGGACCCAATGAAATTTAACTTACCAAAATGTAGGATTTCTGATAAAAAAGGTGGATTTCTTAAATATGATTTCTCTTTTAGTGGTCTAAAAACTGCCGTATTAAGATTAGTTGAGAGAATAAATTTGGATGGGAAGACTGTCCCAATTTCTGATATTGCCGCAAGTTTTGAGAGAGTAGTGGCAGAGGTCTTGGTAGAGAGAACAATAAAATGCGCAGAAGATCACAAATTGGATAATGTTGTTGTCGTTGGGGGAGTGGCTGCTAACAATACATTAAGAAAAATGATGATTAATGAAGCAAGTAAAAAATCAATTAGAGTTCATTTAGCTCCTCTTAATCTTTGTACAGATAATGCTGCAATGATTGGAGCGGCGGCTTTGTTTAGGATCAAATTTAAGGATCATTTAAGTTCCCTTAAATTAGGTGTTGCAGGAAGACTATCAATTGAACATGCAAATACCCTTTATGAAGAAAACCCTCCTTTCTGAATTCAATGAACAAACAATCTAAAATCGATATTAAAGAGACAAAAAACTTCGTTGATAAAAAGGAACTGAATTTGTGGAAAAGAGGTTTTACCCCTCAAGCTGAAATATGGAATGGAAGGATGGCAACTGTTGGTATAGGAATCATTTTTATAATTATTGCTTTAATAAGCCAGTTTTCTTAAAAGAAATAAAATTAATTTTTTAAAAGTAGTTTTAAAGATTTAATAAAAATTACTCTTGTTAAGCCAATTAATTAAATTAAAAAGTATTGTATTTATTGGACTTAAGATAATATTATTGATTTAATCAAAATAATAAATATTTCTATTATTTATAATTTTTTATGACGCCTGAAAGGCTTGGATTACTTTGGGGAATAACTGTATTTGCAGGCGCTTTTGCTCGATTATTTTCTTCTTTTACAGGATTCCCAAGTGTAGTTATTTTATTGCTTTCTGGATTATTCATAGGAAGATCAGGTTTAGGATTGGTTGAGCCTTTAGATCTCGGACAAGGTCTTGAAACTATTGTTGGACTTTTAGTCTGTTTGGTTCTATTTGAAGGGGGACTAAATTTAAAACTACCTGAGGGGAATATAAGAAATACTGTTTTAAAAATATCTTTGGTAAGACTTTTTATTTCATTATCAACTGGAATTTTTATTGCTCATTGGCTTGCAGGCCTCTCATGGCAAGTTGCGGGAATATATAGTGCAATCGTTCTAGCTACTGGACCAACAGTTGTCTCTCCATTAGTAGAACAAATAAAATTATCTTCCCCTCTTTCGGAAGTTTTGAAAGCTGAGGGGTTGTTGCTTGAACCAATTGGTGCAGTGCTGGCGTTACTGCTTTTAGAACTTACTTTAGGGGACCTGCGTGGGATTAACGATGTATTTATAGCATTAATGCAAAGATTAGGGGGAGGAGTCATAATCGGATTAAGTGCAGGATGGTTACTTTCAGAAATTTTAAAAAAAATAAAAAATGAAGCCTCATTTGGTATAGAGCTTCAAGTTACCCTTGGATTTATTTTCCTTGTGTATGGAATTTGCGAATATTTTTTACCAGAATCAGGCTTGCCTGCTTCTGTCGCTGCAGGTTTTATTGTAGGGAAAAGAGAAGTTATAGATAAGGAAAGATTGGATAATCTAATAGGCGAATTAGCTCAATTAGCAATAACAGTTCTTTTTCCTCTTTTGGCCGCTGACGTTTCTTGGGGTGAATTAAGTCCGCTTGGCTGGGGAGGGGTAGTTTGCGTTTTTATGTTGATGGTAATTGTTCGCCCTATCTCTATCTGGGTAGCAACAATGGGGAGAGACTTGAACTTAAAAGAAAAAATATTTTTGGCCTGGTTAGCCCCAAGAGGTATTGTTACTGCAGCTGTAGCTTCTCTTTTTTCTATCCGATTAGAGCAGGCTGGTATCCTTGGGGCTGGCCGTCTCCAAGGTTTAGTTTTTCTTACTATTTTGATGACAGTAGGAATACAAGGACTTTCAGCTAAACCTTTAGCAAATAGACTTGAATTAGGCCAAAAAAATAATTTTGATTGATTAAAGACATCTTTCAATTCGATTCCTATCAGTTTTACTCTCTGCGAAAAGCTCCCAACTTTGAATTAAATCTGGCCCACTAAGAGATCCAAAAAAGGCTACTCTTAATGATTTCATTAATATCCCTTTTTTAATATTATGCTTTTTTGAGATTTCGTTTATTATTTCTTTTGCTTTCTCTTTATTTAGTTTTATAGTGTTGTGCTCAATTAAATAATCTAAGATTAGTTTTAGAGATAATTTGCTATCACTGTTTTCCAGAAAATCTTGACCTTCTTTTTGAATTGCAGGTATTAAGAAAAATGGTTTTGATTGATCAATTGAATCTTTTAGAAGAGTCATAGAGTCTCTAATCAAAATTGCTAATTTATAAGCCCATTCTTGAGATGGCGGAGACCAATCATTATCATCCCAATATTTCCTAATGATCTCAATTAACTTTATTGATTCCATATTTTTTATATATTGAGAATTAATCCAGTTGAGTTTTTCCCAACTGAATTTGGCTCCAGCTTTATTTATTTCTGATAAGTCAAAAATTTCAGATATCTCTTCAAGTGAAAGTATTTCTCTGTCGGCAGATTTTGGAGACCAACCTAAAAAGGCCATATAGTTCGATAAGGCCTCTGGTAAATATCCCATTTCTCTAAATTCGTCTATTGAAGTAACGCAATCTCTCTTAGATAATTTTTTCCCTTCGCTATTGAGTATTAATGGTGTATGCGAAAAAGTTGGCAAATTAAAATTTAATGCTTTATAAATCAATATTTGTTTTGCAGTGTTCGAGATATGGTCTTCACCCCTTACAACATGAGTAATATTCATGAAATTATCATCAACTACAACTGCAAGATTATACAAAGGATCTCCAATCTCATAACCCTTAGCCCTTCTTGACAAAACTAAATCACCCCCCAAATCCTTTCCCTGCCATTTGATTTCGCCTCTTATCTGATCTACCCATTTAATTTCTATTTTTTCATCAATCTTAAACCTTATTACTGAAGTCCTACCTTGGGATATGAATATTTCTATTTCTTCTTTTGAAAGACTTCTGTGTCTATTATCATGCTTTGGAGGTAATCCTTTCTTTTTTTGTTCTTCTCTTAATTCAGAAATCTCATTTTCTGTGGTAAAGCACCTATATGCAGCTCCACATTCTAATAGCTTTTTGATGTAACTTTTGTGAATCGAAATTCGTTCACTTTGCTTTATAGGTTCTTCATCCCATTTAAGTCCAAGCCATTTCAAGCCCTCTAATATATTTTTTGTATATTCAGATTTAGATCGAAGAAAATCTGTATCTTCTATTCTGATAAGAAATTTTCCATCTATTTTTTGTGCGTACAACCAGTTGAATAGTGCTGTTCGCGCTGTCCCAATATGAAATAAACCCGTTGGACTCGGGGCTAGTCTTAAACGCTTTTCCAAATTTCTTTTAGAAAAAACGGGACCGACGGGATTCGAACCCGCAACTTCCGCCGTGACAGGGCGGTGCTCTAACCAGTTGAACTACGGTCCCAGAGTTTTGTTCTAAATTTATTTAGAACTTCATCCTTAAAATTATCAGATCATAATACTTAATTTATGGGGTTGTAATAAAAAAATTTTTTTATTTGAGGATTTACAGAAAAAATTAGTTTTTAAACTGTCTTAGTAGAAAAAAACTATTTATTTTTGAGGTCTAAAACCAGCAGGTTCTATCAACCTTACTTGATTGCCTCTAGCAGTAAATTCTCTGCCTTGGTCACTTTGTACGACAACTCTTCCACCAGACTTTACTCTGATAACTCTTGCACGAACCCATCCTAAAGCTGCTGATTCGAGGACTTTAACTACGTCCCCAGGTTGAAGATCTAACTCCATCTTATGAAAAATGATTTACATAATGTTGATCAAACGCGTCGTGGAGGACTTGAACCCCCGACATCAGGTTTTGGAGACCTGCGTTCTACCAACTGAACTAACGACGCATCTAAATGATTATAAGCGTCTTTGTGACCAATAAGTTGATTAATTTACAACTTTATCGATCAAAGCGTTGTTTTACGCGAGTAGCTTTTCCTACCCTATCTCTCAGATAGAATAACTTAGCTCTTCTTACTTTACCTCTACGTTCAACTTTTAGAGAGGCAACCTGTGGACTATGTAGCATAAATACTCTTTCAACACCTATACCCTGAAAAATTCTTCTAACTGTAATAGTCTGGTTAATACCTCCATGTCTTTTTGCGATTACAACGCCTTCGTAAGGTTGAACTCTTTCTTTATTACCTTCTGTAATTTTAACTCCAACTTTAACAGTGTCCCCAACATATATTTCAGGTAATTCTTTTTTTAATTGTTCATTCTCAAATTCCTTAATAAGATTTGATGCTCTTAAGGTTTGCGTAGTTTCAGAAACCATGTTTTTTTCTTTTTGTTCTACTGCTACATCAACTGATGCGTCAGCATTAGTGCCGGTTTCTAATTCCTTCTCTTTTTTCTCTTTAGCCATTTTGGTCTTTTTAATCCTTCAAGTTCTATATCTTAACCTTTTGACTCGCCTTTAGTAACCTTTTTGGAAAATGAAATTGTTTTTGAAAACATTTGGAATCCCGTTATGAGCATCCATAAAACTCCAAGGGAATTTAATATTACGTATATTAATTCCCCATTATCGCCAAGCCATTCGCCCTCATGAAGAGACATTAACCAATGAACTTGTTCTCTAGAGTAACCTAATAAATCTTTTGAAACCCTATAGAGAACGCCGGTAATTGAAGATATAAACAATGGAAGAAAAACCCAAGGCGCCAAAGCCTTGTGAAATTGCCTAGAATTAAATAAAGTTTTCATTTTTGTTTCTTTCCTATTGTTATTGATAGATTTGAGATAGCCAAGTCCATAATGGCTATTTTGAAGATATTTACCTATTACTATTATTTATTCCAATGAGACATTTTGCAGATCTTTTGTTAAATAAAAATAATTCCAAGGCTAATGATCAAGTTCCTTTTATTCAGAGGAGAAGAGGTATTGAAATAAAGTCTGCACGTGAAATAAATCTGATGAAAAAATCAAGCAGAATAGTAGCAACAGTTCTCAGGGAAATCAATGATTTAATCAAACCTGGTATGAGTACGCAAGATTTAGATGATTTCGCAGAAAAAAGGATAAGAAGTTTTGGAGCTGTGCCAAGTTTTAAAGGCTACCATGGTTTCCCCTCTAGTATTTGTTCTAGTATCAATAATGAAGTTGTTCACGGAATACCAAATAAAAATAAGATAATTAAAAATGGTGACCTAGTAAAAATTGATACAGGGGCCTATTTAGACGGCTTCCACGGCGATAGTTGTATATCAATTTGTGTAGGGGAGGTTAGTTCCAAGGCTCAAAATCTTAGTGATGTAGCACTTAAAGCACTGTATGCAGGACTTTCGAAAATTAAAGCAGGGAATACACTTCTAGATATCGCTGGTGAAATTGAAGATATTGTTATAAAAAATGGCTTTAGTGTAGTTGAAGATTACACAGGCCATGGAGTTGGAAGAAATCTTCACGAAGAACCATCAGTATTTAATTTTCGTACTAAGGAATTACCGAATGTCGTCCTCCGTGAAGGAATGACATTAGCAGTTGAACCTATTGTTAACGAAGGTACTAAATTTTGTAAAACATTAAATGATAGATGGACTGTAATAACAAAAGATGGAAAATTATCCGCGCAGTGGGAGCATACAATAGTTGTCTTAAAAGATGGGATTGAAATATTAACAGATAGAGATTTCTAGAGACTAAGATTTGTATTTATAGATTATTTGACAATACAAAAAATTAAAAAACTCTTTCAATGGGAAAAGTAGATAGGTTAAAGGGTTTGGACTAATTATTATTAAATATCTTTTTGAATTAGCTAAATCATAAATCTTTTTAGACACAAATTTAGGACTCATAATTCCTATGGGATTAAGTTCTGATTTAAAAGGCCCTAAAATGATTTTTTTTATAATTAATTTTTTCTTTGTATCCTTGTCCAAAAGATTTTTTTTGAATGAAACTAATTTACCAATAAGGGATTTACTAATCTCATATGATGGATTAAGGGCTGGTAATATTTCTGCTTCTGAGGTGTTTATCCAAATCTCTTTTTTCATAATTGAATCATTGGTTAGAGCAATATCTTCAAATAAATTTAAAAATTTGAATTTGCTTAATGCATTTATTTCTATTGATTTTTCATAATTAGAATTTTCTCTACTCAAATCATAGATTCCATGGTTCAAAATCAAAATATCAATCTTTTCTAAATGTTTTTTTAATAAAAATTCTTTCCCACATTCCCATTTAATCCATTTGTTCGGAGATTCAAGGTTTTTTTCATAATTATTTTTACTATGGGTAAATCCAATCACTTTATATCCTTTTTGACGAAATAACTTTATTAATTCTTTCCCTAGTGCGCCAGAAGCTCCAGTTATGCCTATGGTTTGTTCGTTTTGGGTTGAATTAATCATTTTTCTTGATTTTGATGAAATACCAAAGGCTTAGAATAAATTTACCAAAAAACAAATTTAATTATTTGATTAAAACTCATAAATAAATATTTGTTTAGTTCTGAAAAAAACATTATCTTGAATCTATTGATAAACAATTTCACTAATTATGAGCGATATATTGTTAATAGGTTCATGTGAACCATTTAGTGGTAAGTCTGCATTGGTTCTTGGGATAGCAAAAAGACTCTTACAAGAGAAAAAAAAAGTACGAATTGGCAAACCATTAGCAACATGCATAGAACTTACTAATCTCCCTTCAATGTCTTATGAAGGATTAATTGATGATGATGTCAAGTTTATTGGATCTACATTAAATATCAAAGAGGAGAATTTAATTTCTTCAGTAGGATTATTGGACAATATATCAGCTGAAAAAAGAATCTTTAATAAAGACTTACTCCCAGGAAAAGGTTTTGATCAAATTGAAGCTTTGGTTAATGATGATTTTCAAGGTTTGAACATTTTAGAGGCAGCTGGAAGTCTTCATGAAGGTATGATTTATGGCTTAAGTCTCCCACAACTAGCTAAGGATTTAGATGCGAAAGTTTTAATTGTGAATTTATGGGAAGATTGTAAAAGCGTGGATGCATTACTTGATGCGAAAAAACAATTAGGCGAGAAATTGGCTGGAGTTGTACTGAACGGAGTTTTGCCGGAAGAAGTCGAAAAAGTAAAAAATGAAATAATACCTTCTCTTAAAGATCTAGATATTGAAGTTTTTGGGGTTATGCCTAAATCGCCACTGCTTAGAAGTGTCACTGTTGGTGAGCTTGTAAGAAGACTGGATGCCCAAGTAATTTGTTGTCCTGAAAAAGATCAATTACTTGTTGAAACATTAAGTATTGGTGCAATGGGGGTAAATTCTGCAATGGAATTTTTCAGGAGAAGACGAAATATGGCTGTAGTTACTGGAGCTGATAGAACTGATATACAACTTGCTGCTTTGGAGGCTTCAACACAATGCCTAATTTTAACTGGTTTGGGAGACCCTTTGTCACAATTGATTCATAGAGCAGAAGAATTGGAGGTACCAATTTTAAAGGTTGGATTAGATACTCTTTCCTCAGTAGAAATTATTGAACAAGCTTTTGGTCACGTCAGAATACATGAATCAATCAAAGCATCTTATGCTATTCAATTAGTTCAAGAGCATGTAAATCTAAAAAGAATTCTCGAAAAGATAGATTTTCCCTGCAATTTTTTAAATAAATGCTAATTTCAAATATAGGAACTGTATTATTTTGAGTCGCTCTTTAGATCTACCAGCAACTGAAGGCGTTGATGCCTTAGCACAAGAACTTGCAAAACTCCAAGATAATGGAAAAAGGAGAATCGCTTTTTTGGGTAGTAGGCACGTACCAGTTGTCGATATCCATTTAATCGAGTTGATAGCAAGGTCTTTAGCAGAGGAAGGGCATAATATTCTTACTTCTGGATCTCAAGGTGTTAATGCAGCTGTTATACGAGCTGTCTTAGATATTAATCCATCATTGTTAACTGTTTTATTACCACAAAGTCTTGATAGACAAATACCCGAAATAAAGGAACAACTCGAAAGGGTTATGCATTTGGTTGAAAAAAGTGAAAATGATGAATTGCCTTTGCCACTTGCAAGCAGTCTTTGTAATCAAGAAATTATTACTAGGTGCGATCAATTAATATGCTTTGCCTTTCATGATAGTGAAACCTTGTTAAATAGTTGTAGATGTGCCGAAGAAATGGGGAAAGTGGTCAGTTTGTTGTTTTTTGATTAAATAATCCATTTCCCCTTATTAAAGATGAATTATGCTAATAATATTTAGCGTTTAAAAATTTTTACTATGGCTGAAAGTTTTTCATTTGATGTAGTTTCTGATTTTGATAGACAGGAATTAGTAAATACTTTAGATCAAGTAAGAAGGGAAATTTCTCAGCGTTACGATCTAAAGGGTACAGATACTTCTGTTGATTTAGATAAAGAAAATATTTTTATAGTCACTAATAGTGAACTAACCTTAAATGCTGTTAATGATATTATTAGACAAAAGGCAATAAAAAGAAACTTATCCTTAAAAATATTCGACTACGGAGAAATTGAAACAGTAAGTGGAAATAAAGTTAAACAAACAATTTTACTAAAACAAGGAATCAAACAAGAAATAGCAAAAAAAATCAGTAAAAGTATTAGAGATCAAATTAAAAAAATAAATGTCAGCATCAATGGAGACACGCTGAGAGTCTCTAGTAAGAGCAAAAATGATCTCCAATTAGCAATTAAGATCGTTAGTGAGCTGGAAGAGTCTTTGAATATTCCTCTGAAAGCTAATAATTTTAGATAAGATCTTTTAAGATAATTTTTGAAATATGGCCGATTATCCTGAATCTCTTATAAAGGAATTGTTTGTAAAGGTTAAAGAATATCCTCGTTTTTCAAAAGAAGAAATAGAGAAATTTTGCTGGATGGCGGTACATGAGCATAAGCATGGTGTTTTACCTTCTGAATATGACATTAGAGAGATAGATGAGGACCTTTATTTAGAACTTTTGCAAAAATTTAAATCATATAATTAATAACTATTAACTAAATTTAAACTTACAATTATTAAAAAAATATTTTAATTAAATGTCTTATTAATGCACTAATTAGTCTATTTAAATATGATTAATTAAAAGAGAAAATTTAATGTCTACATCCTTTAAAAACGTCACACCAACTGGTCCTGGAGGTACAGCAACATTATTGATTGTATTGTCTTTTACCGGCTTTCTTTTGCTAACCCAATCTCTATTTGTTGTTCCTTCTGGACAAGTTGCAGTTGTTACAACATTAGGAAAAGTAAGTGGCCCCTCTAGGAGAGCTGGTTTAAACTTTAAACTCCCATTCATCCAGTCTGTATATCCATTTGATATAAAAACTCAAGTTCAACCCGAAAAATTTGAAACTTTAACCAAAGATCTTCAGGTTATTAGGGCTACAGCTACTGTTAAATATTCAGTAAAACCTAACGAAGCAGGAAGAATCTTTGCAACAATTGCAAGTAGAAACAGCGATGTTTATCAAAAAATTGTTCAGCCATCTTTACTCAAAGCTCTTAAATCAGTTTTTTCTCAGTATGAGCTAGAAACTATCGCTACTGAATTTGCAGTAATTTCTGAAAAGGTAGGTGATACTGTCGCTAAGGAACTTAATTCATTCGATTATGTTGATGTTAAAAGTTTAGATCTTACTGGGTTAGAGATTGCTGAAGAATACAGAGCTGCTATTGAACAAAAGCAAATAGCTGGCCAACAATTACTAAGAGCAAAAACAGAAGTAGAAATTGCTGAACAAGAAGCACTTAGATACGAAACATTAAATAGAAGTCTTGACGATCAAGTGTTGTTCAAATTATTTCTTGATAAATGGGATGGAAGTACACAAGTTGTTCCTGGCCTGCCAGGTTCTGAAGGAGGAACACCACCCGTTATAGTTGGTGGTAGAAAATAATTATTTTAAATTTAATTTTCCATTACAGTTAATCATTTGCATATTTTCCTAGAACGAAATTTAGTTGAATAGTTATTGTTTTATCGCATTAAAAGATTGATCGAAAGCTTCGATAGTTTTATCAATTTCTTCTTCACTATGCGCTAATGACGTGAAACCGGCCTCAAAAGGACTTGGAGCTAGGTAAATTCCTCTTTGAAGCATTTCTCTGTGCAATTTTCCAAAAAGTTCAGCATCATTTGTTTTTGCTTCATCGAAATTTCTTACTGGTCCATCACATAAGAAAAATCCAAACATAGCACTTACATTGCCACCGTTAATAGCAATCCCATTATTTTCTGCAGACTGAATTATACCTTCAATTAATCTAGAAGTTGTTGCCTCTAATTTCTCGTAAGTACCTTGTTGTTTGAGTAGCTCAAGAGTTTTTATCCCAGCGGTCATTGCCAGTGGATTTCCACTTAAAGTGCCGGCCTGATAAACTGGGCCAGAAGGGGCTACCATTGCCATTATTTCTTTCTTGCCTCCATAAGCTCCTACAGGTAGACCTCCACCAATTACTTTCCCGAGTGTAGTTAAATCAGGAGTAACACCAAATTTTTCTTGAGCGCCTCCATAACTTATCCTAAACCCAGTCATTACTTCATCAAAAACTAATAAAGATCCATTTTCAGTTGTTAATTCTCTTAAGCCTTCTAAAAATCCCGGTTCGGGGGTAATAAAGCCAGCATTACCAACAATAGGCTCAAGAATTACACCTGAAATGGCATCAGGATTCTCAGAAAATAATTTTTTCACTGCTTCAAGATCATTGTAAGGAGCAGTAAGTGTATTAGCAGTTGTTGTTCTTGGAACCCCTGGAGAATCCGGTAATCCTAAAGTAGCTACACCTGATCCTGCTTTTACCAAAAACATATCAGCATGGCCATGGTAACAACCGTCAAATTTAATAACTTTATCTCTCCCCGTGAATGCTCTCATGAGCCTTAAAACAGCCATACAGGCTTCAGTTCCACTATTGACAAATCTTACCATTTCTACTGATGGGACAGCATCAATTACCATCTCAGCAAGTTTGTTCTCTAAAATGCATGGAGCTCCAAAGCTCGTACCTTTTTCGATTGCTTCTTGTAATGCAGTAGTAACTTCAGGGTGAGCATGTCCACATATAGCTGGCCCCCAGCTTCCTATGTAGTCAATATATCTATTCCCATCAATATCCCAAGCAAAAGGCCCCTTGACCCTATCAAAAACTATTGGTTGCCCACCGACAGACTTAAAAGCTCTCACTGGAGAGCTTACTCCTCCGGGCATTAATTCTTGAGCAGCAGAGAAAATTTCTTCTGATTGGGTGCAATTTAATGTGTCAGTCACAGTTTAATTAAATGAAGCTTTGAGAAAAAATTTGTCATGTTCTAACTTAGAAATAAGTAAAAATTTTGTCAATCAGATTGAAATTCTACATTATGATATTTTTATTGCGATAGTTTGGATTGTAAATAATTAATTTTTTAAGAATTTATAAAACAAATCAGGATAATTCTAAATAACCCTTTGTTTACAAACGATCTCAGACATTAAAGAAAAAATTATATATGTAATTTATATTTCGAAGAAATTATCCTCATCATCAAAAAAATCTTCATTTATTTCGTTCAAGTTAAGATTCACCATAACTGGTGCATGATCACTTGGACGTAAATTACCTCTAGGTGAGCTGTCTATGACACAACTTTTAAGTTTTGATGACAGTTCTTTGCTGAGATATATATGGTCTATTCTCCAACCTTTATTCAATTCAAATGCGTTATTACGGTAATCCCACCAACTCCAATGGCCAGTATTTTGTTCAAAAATCCTGAAAGAATCTATTAATCTTTTTTTCAGAACATTATTTAGTGCATTTCTCTCTATCTCAGATGCCATTATTCCTCCTTTATATTTCTTTGGATCAAAAATATCCAAATCAGATGGAGCAACGTTAAAATCACCCAAAAGACAAATTAATTCTCCTTTTTTTTCTTGCTCATCCAAAAAGGTAGCTAAACAATTTAACCAATTAATTTTGTATTCGAACTTATTAGAGTCTAAAGCAGATCCGTTTGGAACATAGACATTTATGATTTTGATACCATTAATATCAGCAGTTATCAACCTTTTTTGATCTAGGAATATTTCTATATTTTGATTATAGTTGGTACATCCGTAAAATCCTTTTTTAACATTTTCTGGCTTTACTTTAGAAATAATAGCTACACCATTGTATGATTTTTGTCCGTAGACCTCAGCTGAGTATCCTAATTTTTCAAAAGGTTCAATAGGGAAACTATCATCCATCACTTTTGTTTCCTGCAAACATAAGATGTCTGGATTGACTTGATTAATCCAATCTAATATTTGTGAAAGTCTTGTTCTAATAGAGTTAACATTCCAAGTTGCTATTAACAAATTTCTAACATATTATGTAAAAATAAATTAGCAGATAATTTTGTCTTTAAAGAATTTTGAAATTAAATAAAATGAAATACGATTTTAAAAAAAATTACTCTAAATCTATATCTTTACTAATCTTTTTTATCTCATTAATTTCCTTTAAAGGTGATTGCTTAAATGCTGAATATTTATTTGAAGAATTAGAAATCGATACTTCAACTAAAAATGATAATAGTGGTTCAGCAATTCCAACTAATCCATTTGAAATTGTTGAAATGATTAGAAGACAAAATAGTTTAAATGATGCGACTAAACCTTCAGATGCTATAGACGATGCATTAGAATCCTTTAATAGTTTGGAGGAAAAATAAGAAATTTAATAAGATAAATTTTCATTTTAAATTTTTAATATGTTTAAAAATCCGATTCCAAAAGTTACTGAGCCATTGCAATACAGAGCTATTGGTATTGTGAATGGAAAATTTACGCCTCATGATAGTGAGCAGTTAAATAAAGGCTTGATAATTGATAATGAAGGAGAAAAAATTGAAACAGTAGTACTTGGTAAAGCATTATCACTTTTAAAAAAGCATATTGATTTAAAAAAAAATTATTACTGGGTTGTTTATCCAAAGAATAAAAACACTCAAAACTTGCATTTACAGGTTGTAGGTATCTGGGATCCTGTACAACTTAACGATTTACCAAAGAATTCTTCAAAAATTAACTTCTCTAAATTATTGGAAGAATTAGATTTAAAAGATAATTATTTTTCTGTTAGAGGAGAGCTAGTTTTTGTCAATAAATCTAAAAAAGAAATTGTTATTAAGATTTGTTCTACTTCAAAATTAAAGAATTTAAAAAATAAAAATTTCAAGTTAGTTATAAAAGGTGAACTTTCTCTCGATCTACTCAATAGTTTTGTAAGTTTAGATGTCATAAGAGATGGTAATTCTTTGAAATTACTCAATTACGAAGTTATTGGAAAAAATCTTTCTAAAAATAATTAGAATAAAAAGTTGAGCTTTATCTCAATTCTTATCAACCAAGAAATCTAAGATTTATGGAAGATGTTTTAATCGAATGTTCACCAGGAATATCTGGAGATATGTTGTTAGGAGCTTTTTACGACTTAGGTGTTCCTAAACAAGTTATTGAACAACCACTTATTGATCTTGGATTAAAGGATCTCTATCATCTAGAGTTTAAAGAATCGAAAAGTTCTTCAATTCGAGGGATCAGTGTGAAGGTTGAGAATATTAGTCGCAGTCCTTTTAAAAGAACTTGGAGAAGCATTAAAGAACTTATTATAAATGGTCACTTAGAAGATAAATTAAAGAAGAAAATTTATGAGGTATTTGAATCTTTAGCAAATGCAGAAGGCAAAGTTCATGGCATCAAATCTGAGGATGTTCATTTTCATGAAATTGGTGCTATCGATTCATTAGTGGATAT
>QCQK01000017.1 GCA_003209565.1 Prochlorococcus sp. AG-449-J16
AGGTTCGATTAATGCATAAAAAAGAAAAATTCGGTGAAAATCAATTTACATGGCCAATATGTAAAAAACTATTATTTCTTATTCTTGAAGATAAGGTTAGTGATGTATTTGTTTGCGAATTAGTTTGGGAAAGACTTTTTTATAATAAAGAACTATCTATGAATGATTGGGCCTTTAGCTCATTAACTCCTTCTTATTGGTCAGAAAAATTCGAAAAAGCTCCTCAAATCATTTCAGAGAGACTAGCCTCAGTACATTTGACTCGATCAATTCCAAAAGACTATAAACAGGGATTGAAAGTTTTTCTTAATTTTAAAGGTTATAAGATTAATGAACTCTATCCAAGAAGAACTAGAAGGGCGACGGCAGTAAATTGGTTAATTTATTGGGCGATTGAAAATGATTGTTTTTCAAAAGATAATGGATTAATGCCAAGTCCTAGTTCACCGCCTGTTAATCCAGTAAAAGGACATTTTGGTGATCCAGAAATTAAATAAGTTTTTTTGAATAAGATAAATAATTCTATAAAAGGTATAGTTGTAACAGATACTATTTTCTTTGGAGAGAGGAATTGATTCTTCCTACAATAGCAATTATCGGAAGACCGAACGTTGGGAAATCTACCTTGGTTAATCGTCTTTGCCAAAGTAATGATGCAATAGTATTTGATAAGCCTGGTGTTACAAGAGATAGAACTTATCAAAATGCTACATGGGGAGGTAAGGAATTTCAAATAGTTGATACTGGAGGTTTAGTTTTTGATGATGATAGTGAATTTCTCCCAGAGATAAGGACACAAGTTTTCTTGGCTCTAGAGGAGGCTTCACTTGCGTTACTGGTGGTAGATGGGAATCAAGGCGTTACCGATGGTGATTTATCAATAGCAAAATGGTTAAGAAACTCAAGCTGTAAAACAATTGTTGCTGTTAATAAATGCGAATCGACGACTCTCGGAATATCCCTAGCTTCAGAGTTCTGGAAATTAGGATTGGGCGAACCTAACCCTGTTTCGGCTATTCATGGTTCAGGTACTGGAGATCTTTTAGATCTCGTTATTGGCGAACTTCCTGAAAATAATAATCAGGATTACGAAGAAAAGATAATGATGTCAATTATTGGAAGACCTAATGTTGGTAAATCTAGTTTATTAAATTCAATCTGTGGAGAAAAGAGAGCAATAGTTAGTGATATTAGTGGTACGACAACTGATACAATAGATACGCTTATTAAAAAAGGTGATAATCACTGGAAAATTATTGATACTGCAGGGATTAGAAGAAAGAAAAATGTTAAATATGGTACTGAATTCTTTGGTATTAATAGGGCTTTTAAATCAATTGATAGAAGTGATGTTTGTGTGTTAGTTATAGATGCTATAGATGGAGTAACTGATCAAGACCAAAAGCTGGCTGGGCGCATAGAAGAACAAGGCAGAGCTTGTATAGTTGTTGTTAATAAGTGGGATCTTGTAGAGAAAAATAGTTCAACAATTTATCAAGTAGAAAAAGAACTTAGATCTAAACTTTATTTCTTACACTGGTCAAAAATGATTTTTATATCTGCCTTAACTGGTCAAAGAGTTGATAATATTTTTGAGCATGCTCTTAATGCTGTAAATCAACATAGAAGAAGAGTTACTACATCTGTAGTTAATGAAGTGCTTAAAGAGTCAATCAGTTGGAAAAGTCCTCCTACGAAGAGAAGCGGTAAGCAGGGTAGGCTTTATTACGGTACTCAAGTAAAGAATAAACCTCCCACTTTTACTCTTTTTGTAAATGACCCTAAATTATTCGGAATAACTTATAGAAGATATATTGAAAAACAAATAAGATTAAATTTAGGTTTTGAAGGCACACCTCTCATTTTACTTTGGAGAGGGAAACAGCAAAGAGCTTTAAATAAAGAAGTCGAAAGAGAAAATATTGAGTTAATTCAAAAAGATTAATGAATTTGCTAACCAAATTTTCTGTTGGTCAATACGTTTATGGTAATAGAAGTTGGCTAAGAATTATAGATAGTAGATTAAAAATAATTATCGTAATGATATTTTTAATCACTCCAATTTGGGCGGGTCCAATATGGAGATTGAGTTTAGTTGGTTTTTTAATATTAATTACTTTTTTAAGTTTATTGCCATCTAGAGTATGGTGGCGGTCATTATTTTTTCTCTCATGTTTATCACTAATAATTGGATGTATATCAATACTTGCCTCGTCTGATATTCAATCTCTTGATGGCTACTTAAGGAATCCCGATGAGTTGCAAGTAGTACTGGAAAGCCAAAAAGAATGGAATATTTTGCAAATTCCCCCGCAGAAGATATGGGTTATTAATTTTGGTCCCTATAATTTGTCAAGAAAAGCTTTTGAACTAGGAATTAAAACCTCCACTTTGATATTTACCGTTATTCATAGTGTGAATTTGATGCTTTTAACAACATTGCAGGAAGATATTGTATGGGGATTAAGTTGGTTTATGTATCCATTAAGAAAGATTGGATTGCCAATTAGTAAGTGGCTTTTTCAGTTATTAATTGCATTGCGTTTTATTCCTTTAGTGCAAGAAGAGTTTCAAAATATAATTAAATCATTATCAGTAAGATCAATTAATTTTCGTAATTTAGGATTTAAAAAATCCTTTAACGTTTTATTGACTTTAGTGGAAAGGTTATTCCAAAATATCTTCCTTAGAATTGATCAGGGTGCAGAATCACTGCTCTCTAAGAAAGAAATTATTATAAAAACTAATAGATTTAGAACTTCTTATACTTCAGAATCTCTCAATGTAATTGTTAATACATTATCGATATGTTTTATTTGCATAGCAATTTTTCTTAGAAAACTGTATGGTGCATTATAAATAACAAAATATTTAGTTTGAGTTCCGAGCGTTATTTAAACCATCCAACATTTGGAATGTTATATCAAGTTTCTCCTGGTAATGATGGGAGAGATATTTATGCAACACTATATGCTCAAAAAATGTTTTTTCTTGTAGAAGTCAAGCAAAGAGAAGTTTCTTTTGAGGTTATACCTTATCTAGATGCCCGTAATCAGGCCGAATCAAACCTTCAAAGAGCTAGAAGAAAAGCATCTGAGGATTTACCTAAATGGGAGAATTTATTCACACAAACTTTCCTATAAAGGTGAACCCTTCAAATTATTTAAAAATTAAAAATATAATCCCTTCAAATGTGAATATACTTGCAGTAAGTAAAGGATTTAAAAGTCAAGAAATCAAAATTATTCATAAAATAGGTCAAAATGATTTTGGTGAGAGTAAGTTTCAAGAGGCATTTGAGAAGAAATTAATTCTTAAAGAACTTACCCAAATAAAATGGCACTTTATTGGACGAATACAAAGTAATAAAATAAGGAAGATTGTTAAAAATTTTCAATATATTCACTCAGTAGACTCATTTGAGAAGTTGAAAAAGATTTCTAATATTTCATGTGAAGAGAAACAAAATCCACAACTCATGTTGCAGGTTAAGTTGAGTGATGATCCTTCTAAGGGAGGTTTTGACCCTAAACTTTTAATATCAAGATGGATGGAAATTAAAGAATTTAAAAATATTACATTAAAAGGACTAATGACTATTAATCCTAAAGGACTTAGCTCTAAAGAGAATGCAAACTTGTTCAAAAAATGTCGTTCCCTTGCTGATTTACTTCAGCTGCCAGATTGTTCTATGGGAATGTCAGATGATTGGGAGGAAGCAATTGATGCTGGATCAACTTGGGTAAGATTAGGATCATTAATATTTGGAGATAGATTTTAATTAATTATTTTTTATAAAAATCTTATCCATAAACTTGCAGTAAAGTAGAACTAACGTTATTTAGGAATAGGTAGTTTATTCATTTAAATAATGAATTTATTCCTTAAGGTTCTTAAGCCTTAGTAATCAATTTCAAGAGGATTTAAAAGGTGTCACTTATTTCTAGATTAAAGGCAGTTGTTGCAGGGGATGAGTATCTCGATGATGATTTTGATGATTTGGATTATGCATCAGAGGATGAATTGAATGATATTGCTGATTTAAAACAAAATCAAAGGAAATCAAATGCTCTTGCCAATTCAAATCCATTCGATTTTATGAATAACAACAGATCTTCAAAAGTTGTTGGGATGCCTGGAATCTCAAATTCATCTTCAGAAGTGAGCCTAATGGAACCAAGAAGTTTTGATGAGATGCCTCAAGCAATACAAGCACTGAGAGAAAGAAAAACTGTAATTCTAAATCTAACTATGATGGATCCTGATCAAGCTCAAAGGGCGGTTGATTTTATTGCTGGGGGTACATATGCAATTGATGGACATCAAGAGAGAGTGGGTGAAAGTATTTTTCTTTTTGCTCCAAGTTGTGTAAATGTAACCAGTTCTTCCTCTGAAGAAGCTTCTCCTTCTAACGTCGCTTCAAAAAACACAACACAATATAGCTTTGAAAATAACATTGCTCCGGAACCGGCATGGGGAAATTCTAAATTAAGTGCTTTTTCATGATTAATCTGTGACTGATAGGATCGCGATTATTGGTTTTGGGAATATTGCTAATGCTATTATAACTCCTCTATTAGATAAAAAATTACTGCAGCCAGAAAACGTTTATTGCGTAGTAAATTCAGAAAAAAGTTTAGAAAATTTAAAAAAAAATTATAAACATAATATAAATATTTACAGATCAGGTTCTAAAGAATCAAAAATAATTTGGGATTGCCAATATAAACTTCTTTCGATTAAACCCCAACAATTTAATGATATAAGTGAGTTTCATTATGTAAAAAACAAGGACAATTTAATAATTTCAATTCTTGCGGGAGTTTCAATAAATAAACTTAAACAAAAATTTCCTAACCATAAATGTGTGAGAGTCGTTACAAATATTCCAATAATTGTTGGAAAGGGTTTAACAGGGATTACTTGGGGAGAGACAATAACAGACGATCAAAAATTAATTACAAGAAAATTGTTTCAAAATACTAGTAAGATTTATGAATTGACTGAAGATTACCTTGATATATTTTTAGCTTTAACTTCTTCAGGTCCTGCAATTATCGCTTTGATTATAGAAGCTTTAAGTGATGGGGGCTTGAGTGGTGGATTACAAAAAAACCTTTCAGAAGAACTTGTTATTGAGATGATACTAGGGACTATAAATTTAATAAAAGAACTTAAACTAAGTACTTCCGAGCTTAAAAATTTAGTAACCTCCCCAGGGGGAACAACTATATCTGCTTTAAGAGTTTTAGAAAAAAAGAGTATAAGGTCAGCATTAATCGAATCTATAGTTTCAGCTAGTAATCGAAGTAGAGAGTTTCGTTAGTGTTTTGAATTATCTTTTAAATTCATATAAACTTTTTCAAGTGAATTTATATTTTGAGTAATTGTGTATCTCTCAAGTATACGTTTTCTAGCTTTTTCTCCAAGATCTTTTGTAAATGAAGGGTGTTCTACAAGAATTGGGATTATAGTTTTTAATTGTGCGGCCACATTATCAGTTGAAATTATAATTCCTGCTCCCTTATCTAAAACTTCACCATCAGCTCCGGCATCTGTAGCTACACAAGCTGTACCAGTAGACATTGCCTCTAAAAGTGATAATGATAAACCTTCTACTAGGCTTGGTAAAAAAAATACTTCTGCTATTTGCATTATTGCTACCCTAGTTTCTAAATCTAATTCGGCACCCCACCAAATTAATTTCTCATTACCAAGGTTTGAAAAACTATTTTCAAGTGTTGGCTTCATTGGTCCATCTCCAACAATAACTAATTTGCAATTTTGAGTTTTTGTTTGGCGCCAAGAACGTAAAAGTGCCTCGATATTTTTCTCATTGGCAATCCTACCCATATATAAAAAGATTCTTTCATTTCCAAGTTTGTTTTTTACCTGATCATATTTTTTGTTTTTTTCACAAAAAGGTTTCCAAATATTCTCATCAACACCGTTTGGAATAATTATTTGTTTTTCTTTAGGTACTCCTAATTTCTCAAGAACATTTTTTTGAAGTTCGGAAAAAATGATTATTTTATCGAACTTTGATAAAGAGGGAGCATAAAGTTGATATGTTAACTGTTGAGTGCTAGCAGTTAAATTTCTATTTTTTGCATCAAATGGTGGGTGGAATGTTCCTATGAGTGGAAGATTAATTTCATTACAAATCTCTGGTAGCCTAAAGTCTAAAGGAGATAAAGTTAAGCTTGCATGAACTAAATCAGGTTTTAATCTTCCCAATGATAGCCTTAGCTCTTTTTCTGCTCTGGGTGAGGGTATTGTATAAACTTGGGACTTAATTAAGTATGGAAGACTTACCTCAGGATCATTATCCAAAAATAATGGTTTTGATGAATTTGAACTAGAAGGATTATCGAAATGAATGAAACTGATTTTATGACTTCTGGCCTTTAATTTCTCAGTAGTTGAATTGCCATAAGTTACATTTCCACAAAATGGAGATTTCTTACCCAACCAGGCAACATGAACCACATTTATTGAATTAACTATTTATTAAATTAACAGTCAGGGCACCCATGCGCATAATTTCAAAATTTATTTATTTTTTATGAATATGTTAACTATATATTTCTCTCAAAATTTTTAGCGATGATAGATCTTTTTCAAGTTGAGCAGAGATCCAAGTCTCAACAATAAATAATATTTTAAGCCAGACTTTTTTTGGTCCTAATAACTCTCCATTAGATTTTATTGGTAATTCGGGAAAAAGAAGTCTTTGTAATAGTGCAACTTCAGATGCATTTATTTTTAGGTTACTTTGAGAATCTTCAATGGATGAAAACCCTTCATTTGGCAAATAATAACAACTCCATTCCCAGTTTCCTAAAGGTGGAATAATAGGTTCTCCAGTTTTACAGCAATGATGAATTGGTAAATTTATACCTCCAATGGCTAATAGATGGATTAAAGATTGAATACTCATTGAGAGCATTTTAATATCTTCTTCTTTAGATTCTTCATACAAATAAATCCTATCTAGATGAGCAAGAACACAAGATAAATAGTTTTGTTGCTTGTCATTATTACCTACTAATAAAAAAGTTAATTCAGTTATTGCTTGCGCGGCAGCAAGACATTCAATATTTTTCCCTAGACCAGAATAGCTTTTTAATATTTTAATTTGACGTACAGATTTAAGATTTCTTTTGCCAAAAATCTGCAAACTTAAATATGTTAATGGAGTAGCTGCGGCAAGACTACTTTTAGGACGCCTTGCACCAGGTACCGCTAATCGAACGATCCCTTGCTCATCAGTAAGAATAGTTATTAATCTATCATTCTCGCCTAATGGAGAAGCTTTAATACAGAGACCTCTTAGTCTGCACTCTCCAGAACCAGACATTTAAATGACCTTTACTTCTTGAAAAATCTCACAAAAATTTGAAGTTCCAACGCAACTAATTCCATTATCAAACAAATCAATAACTTGTTTAAGTTTTTTTATACCACCTACAATTTTAATGTGATTGTCGGAACCAGTTATTTTGAGTATTTCCGCTATATCATTTGATGTAATAGTTGGTCCAAAACCGTCCCCAAATTGAAAATTTTTTATTCCTAATTCCAAAGATATTTCTACCGCTTTGTACAAAACTTCTTTTTGTAGTTTTGACTTATTTATGATTATTGAAACTGGTAATCCAGATAACTTCACTTGCTCAATTTCATCAGCGAAAGTTTGTAAATTTCTTTTGGAGATATTGATAAAGTTCGGGATATATTCAATTCCGCTTGCACCTTTATCTTTTGCAAAACAAACTAATTCTTCAATAAATGAAACTGGTAAATCTGCTAAAGGGTAAGAAATGAGCGCGTTTATATTTGCGCTGTAATTGCCCAAACGGTTTTTAAAATCATCTAAATAATTCAGTGAAGTAGAAATATTCTTGATATTATATTTTTTTATTACATTGCAATTGGTGCAGAAATCTTCCCAGGTTAGATAGGGATTAATAATAATTGCATGAATTTTCTCGTTTAATTCATATTCAATATTAGGCATTGAAAGTTATTTAGATTGAATCAGTCCATAACCTCCATGATTCCTTTTATAAATAACTTGAAGTTCATTATTTTTTTTATTTCGAAAAACATAAAAATCATGATCAATTAGATCTAATTGTTTCCTTGCTTCTTCTGAAGACATTGGATTCATTTCAAAGTACTTATTTTTTATAGATGGCTCAGGCAGACTTGCTTCTATTCCTTCTTTAAGGAAAGCTTCATCTAAAAATCTTGATTCCATACTTTCAATTGGTAAAGATTCTTTATTTTTAAGATGATTATTATGAGTTGTTTTATTGTTTCTTTCTTTGTATTTACGTAATTTTCTACAAAGTTTATTTGAAACTAGATCGATGCTTGAATATAAATTTTCAGTCTTTTCCTCAGCTCTAATTACGGTACCATTTGCAAAAATAGTAACTTCTGCAGTTTGGAAAGAGACTCTTGGGTTCTTTTCTATTGAAAGGTGTATGTCGGCTTCTTTAACGATATCTTTATAGTGATGAGTTGCTTTTTCTATCTTTGCCTCAGTATATTCTTTTAATGCTCCAGTCAGCTCAAGATTCTTTCCATGGATTAAAATTTTCATAACAAATCTAAAAATATTTACTTACTTTCTAAATCTACTTAAATATGGTTAATAGAACAGCAATAATTAAACAACCTGATAAAATTTCTTTTTTTAATGATGTTTATAAATTACAAAAAGAATATCAAGAGGCATTGATTTTAGATAAATCTAATCCTGATTTTATTTGGATAGGTGAGCATCCACTCTGTTATACATTGGGGAGAGGATCTAATTACGATAATTTACTATTTTCTCTTAATGATGCTAAATATGATGTTTTTAAGATTGATAGAGGTGGTGAGGTAACTTGTCATATGCCAGGACAACTAGTAACTTATCTGGTTTTAGATTTGAAAAATTTTAATAAAGATTTAAATTGGTATTTAAGAAAAATTGAAGAAATTATTATAAAAATTCTTAGAACTTTTAATATAGAATGTCACTCTAGAAAAGGGTTTACTGGTGTTTGGATAGGAAATAAGAAAATTGCATCAATTGGAATTGGGTGTAAAAGATGGATTACGATAAATGGATTTTCAATCAATATTGACTGCGAATTAGAAAATTTTAATAAAATTGTTCCTTGCGGAATTGAAAATTGTCTTATGGCAAATATGATTGATTACAACAAAAATTTAAATATTCAAGAAGTCAAGATAATTGTTAAAAAAATCATTCAGGAAGAATTTAATTTTGATTTTGTATCAAAATAGAAATTAAAATTCCATAATCAATTTAATATGAGTGATTTAGCGTATTGGCCTTCAGCCAAACCTCTTTATAAAAAAGATAAATTTGCTAAAAATAGAGATTTTATTAAGAACCTTCATCATGTAGATCAAATTTGGGAAAAATTAAAATTTAAATGTGGTGATACTCTAGCTGTTTGCGATTTAAGAGGGAAATATAAAGAAAAATTTTCTTACTCTGATCTGGCTGATTTAATAACAAAAGTCTCTTTTTCTTTTAAAAATCATGGTTTAGTAGAGGGGGATGTAGTTACTGTAATATCTGAAAATTCTCCAAGATGGCTAGTAGTAGATCAAGGTTTAATGCGATTAGGAGCTATAAATGCAGTGAGAGGTATTAATTCTCCTACAGTCGAATTAGACTATATTATTGAGCATTCTAATTCAGTAGGTCTAATAGTTCAATCTAAGGAGATTTGGCTAAAGTTAAACAACAAAGAAGAATTAAAAAAAAGACTGAAATTTGTAATCAATTTAGAAGATGAAGAATTTGAAAGTTTAATAAGTTGGAATCAATTTATAAGTGCAGCAGAAAAAGAAAATTCACAAAATAATGATCTTGAAAATTTTCATCCAAAAATTGATGATGTTGCTACTATTCTTTACACGTCTGGTACAACAGGAAAACCCAAAGGTGTCCCCTTGACTCATGCGAATTTTTTACATCAAATAATCAATTTAGCCTTTATCGCTGATCCAGAGCCAGGGACCTCTGTATTAAGCGTGTTGCCTATCTGGCATTCTTATGAGAGGAGTGCTGAATACTTCTTTTTTTCATGTGGTTGTTCTCAATATTATACAATTCCAAAATTTCTTAAAGATGATATTACACATATAAAACCTGTTGTAATGGCTACTGTACCAAGACTATGGGAGGCAATACATGATGGTTTTTTTCAGGCATTGAAAAAAATGCCTTCCAAAAAGCAGAAATTTATTAAGTTTTTGATAGGTAATAGTTCAGTTTTCAAAAGAAGTCTAAGAAAGATAAGAAATTTAGATATCAATAAAACAACTTTTAAATCAAAAATTCCCTTACTGGGTTCTGTTATTGGCCGATATCCTTTGCATAAATTGTCTACTATTTTTTTATGGCCTAATATTCTTAGACAACTATGCGGAGAAAAACTGAAATTTCCTATTAATGGGGGGGGTGCATTACCAGAACATGTGGATCTTTTTTTTGAATCTTTAGGTGTAGATGTTTTGGTGGGATATGGCCTCACAGAAACTAGTCCAGTTTTAACTTGTAGGAGAAGAGCGTTAAATGTTAGAGGATCATCTGGTCAGCCCCTTGCATTTACAGAAATTAAAATAGTGGATGATGATAAAAAAAAGATTCTGAAGTTCAGAGAAGTCGGAAAAATTCTTGTTAGGGGTCCGCAAGTAATGAAAGGTTATCTTAATAATGAAATAGCTACAAAAGATGTTTTAACCAAGGATGGTTGGTTTGATACTGGTGATTTAGGTTTTCTAATACCAAATGGTTCTCTCTTTATAACAGGAAGAGCCAAGGATACAATAGTGCTATCAAGTGGTGAAAATATAGAACCGAATCCTCTAGAGACTGAAATCCTTAGTTCTGAATTTATTAATCAGATTCAACTAGTAGGACAAGATAAGAAATGTTTAACAGCCCTTGTAGTTCCTAATGTCGAATTGGTTAAAAGTAAGTTTTTGGAAGAAGACCTTTCAAAATTAAACCTGAATAAGAATATTGGTACATTTTTTAAATCACAAATTAATAATTTGCTTAAAAGTCGATTAGGAGCAAGATCAGAAGAGCAAATATTAGATTGTTATTTTGTTGATGCCTTTACTCTAGAAAATGGATTGTTAACACAAACTCTTAAACAAAAAAGAAAAGAAATAGAAAAAAAGTATTCATTACAAATAGAAAATATGTATGAAAACAAATTTAGTAAGAAAATTTGATTTGTTTTATCTATATTTAAAAGGTAATTTAATTTTTTATGGAAACAAAAAACTCAATATCTATAAAGCGCTCAATAGCTATTAAAGCTGTGGTTACACCAACTTGGAAGGAAGATGCCGAAAAAGAATTAAGTAAAGGAATTTCAAACATTGATCAGCAATTATCGCAACTCGAGCAGGAGGGGCAGCAAATAGTAAATAATATTAGATCCCAATCAGTTAATCCTCTAGATCCAAGGGTTCAAGAACAGGTTAGTCAGGTGCAACAACAAGTCGCAGCAAAACGAAATGAAATTGAAGAACAAAAAAGAAACCTACTTCAACAACAGAGTCAAGTTCGCGAATTAAAAATGGATGAAATTGTTGATCAAGGGCAAGTGGATAGTTTCTGTGACGTCACTGTGGGAGATAATCTTATTGAAAAAATGCAAGTCTCGATTACGGTTAAAGATGGAGTTATTCAATCTATAGATAATAATTAAAGAGGAGATTTAGTATTTTTGATAAATATAAGTAAATCTTAATTACGAAAAGTTTAAATTCTAATTGATCTAAATTATTACTTTCTTAAGTTTTAAGAGTTCCCACTGTGAACATGATTTCGTATAATTAAAACAAGAGTTTAAAGGGTTCTTAATCATAAAAACTTTAGGAAGTTTATTAGAAATCCCTTGAAACTTATGCAATAACAATTTTCTTATGTCTCACGAAATATTCATGCCTGCCTTGAGTTCTACTATGACAGAGGGCAAGATTGTGGAATGGTTGAAAAATCCAGGAGATAAAGTTGAAAGAGGTGAATCTGTCTTGGTTGTTGAATCTGACAAGGCAGATATGGATGTTGAATCTTTTCAAGATGGATATCTTGCGGCTGTTTTAATGCCTGCTGGCAGCACTGCACCAGTAGGAGAGACTATCGGTCTTATTGTAGAAAATGAGGATGAGATAGCTTCTGTTCAAGAACAAAATAAAGGAATTCAACCTGAAGTTTCTAGTTCGGATCAACTTGAATTGGTAAGCAATAAAACTGAAGAAAAACCTTTGGTTCAAAGTGAAATTGTTGAAAAGCAAGAAAAAGAAGTCGTATTAATGAGTGAAAAGGCAGCCCCATCTTTTAATAGTGATCAAGTAAATGCTGCTACGAGTAATGCTTCTTCTAGGGTGATTGCATCTCCAAGAGCTAAAAAACTTGCCTCTCAAATGGGTGTTGATTTAGCAAAAGTTCATGGATCAGGACCTCATGGAAGAATTCAAGCAGATGATATTTTAAAAGCTAATGGCCAACCAGTCTCTATTCCATGGATAGGCGAAGGTGGTTCTCCTGCGAGTATCCCTGGTGCAAATTTGAGAGTTGAAAGTAAACCAGAAGCTTCAGGAAATAGTTTTGGCAATCCCGGAGAAACAGTTCAATTTAATACCCTTCAAAAAGCAGTAAATAAAAATATGGAATCTAGTTTAGATGTGCCATGTTTTAGGGTGGGTTACTCCATAAACACAGATAAATTAGATAATTTCTATAAAAAAGTAAAACAGAACGGAGTGACTATGACTGCTTTACTAGTTAAAGCAGTTGCAAAAACACTAAAGAAACATCCTCAAGTTAATTCAAGTTTTTCAGAAAATGGAATTTCTTATCCAGAAAATATAAATATTGCTGTTGCTGTTGCGATGGAAGATGGTGGACTAATAACTCCAGTTTTAAAAGAACCATGCAATACTGATTTATTTGAATTGTCTAGGGAATGGAAAGATCTAGTAAAAAGATCAAGATCAAAACAATTAGAACCTGATGAATACTCGACGGGAACCTTCACTTTATCTAACCTTGGGATGTTTGGAGTTGATAGATTTGACGCAATTCTTCCTCCAGGTACCGGTGCTATTTTAGCCATAGCATCATCGAAACCAACCGTTGTTGCTAATAGTGATGGTTCAATATCTGTTAAAAAAATAATGCAAGTAAATCTAACAGCTGATCATAGAGTGATCTATGGAGCTGATGGAGCTTCATTCTTAAAAGACTTAGCTTCCCTAATTGAAGATGAGCCAGAGACTCTTGTCTCCTAAATTTAATTGATTTCGCAAATAAATAATGAAGAAAGAGATTATAAGCTTGAAGCTTATGATTATTTACTTGATCCTACATTAATTGCTAGTAAACCTTCCGCAATTAGGCATGAATCAAGATTGATGATAGTTAGAAATAGAGTTTTAGAAAAAGACTGCTTTACTAATAAATTTACCAAGAATCTTATAGATGAATTTAGAGAAGGGGATCTTGTAGTTGTAAATAATACTAAAGTTATGAAAGCTAGGTTAAAGGTTGAATTAGAAAATAAGACATTAGTCGAATTATTAGTTTTAGAAAGGTCTCATGAATGTGTTTGGTTATGTTTGGCAAAGCCAGCGAAAAAGTTAAAAATAAATAGAAAATTAAAATTAAGATCTCCTTTAGTACAAGATATTAATTTGTTTGTTGATGGAGTTGATGAGGAAACTGGAGGGAGATTTATTAAATTTCCGGAAAATATAACTTGTCTTAATTCAATGAATGAACTTCTTGATAAATACGGGGAAATCCCTCTCCCTCCTTATATAAAAAATTCTGAAGAAGAATCTTTTCATGAGAAAAGTTATCAAACTGAGTATGCAACTAATCCTGGAGCAGTTGCTGCACCAACAGCTGGTTTACACTTAAGCAAAAGTCTTATTTCCAATCTAAAAAAAAAAGGAGTAATAATCTTACCGATAACTTTGCACGTGGGTTATGGAACATTCAAACCAATTGATCAAGAAGATTTAAGTAACTTAAAACTTCATAAAGAATGGGTAAGTGTTAATAAGGAAGTAGTGGAGGAAATAAAAAGAATAAAGAAAACAGATAGAAAAATAATTGCTATTGGTACAACCAGCGTAAGAGCTCTTGAAAGTTGTTATTCTCACGAAATTAATGACTTTATTCCCATAGCTAAATACGTAGATTTAGTAATTAAGCCAGGTTATAAATTTAAGGTAGTTGATGGATTATTAACTAATTTTCATCTCCCTAAAAGTTCATTATTACTTTTAGTAAGTGCAATGATTGGCAGAGAAAGATTATTAGATTTGTATAAGAAAGCCATAAAAGAAAAATTTAGATTCTTCTCTTATGGCGATGCTATGTATATTGCACCAGATTCACTACTGGAGAAAAAATAGATTTAGGCTTTTACTGGTTCTTGAATGATTCCGCTTGGAACTTCAGTAAACATAATTGATGATAAATACCTCTCTGCTAAATCAGGAAGAACTACTACAATTGTTTTCCCAGCATATTCATCTTGTTCAGCTAATCTAACAGCAGCGGCAGCGGCAGCCCCACAAGATATTCCTACTAATAGACCTTCCTCTTTAGCTAACCTAAGAGCCATCTCTATTGATTCGTCATTTGTTACTTGTTCAACCTTGTCAACAATTGATAAGTCAAGGTTCTTAGGAATAAATCCTGCTCCAATTCCTTGGATTTTATGTGGTCCGGATTTAACCTCTTCTCCATTCATTGTCTGTGTAATAACAGGACTGTGTGATGGTTCGACAGCTACAGAAGTAATATTCTTCCCCTTCTCTTGCTTAATGTATCTTGAAACTCCTGTAATTGTTCCGCCAGTTCCAACCCCTGCAACTAGGACATCAATTTCACCATCGCAATCATCCCAGATTTCTGGTCCAGTAGTTTTGAAATGAATTTCAGGGTTCGCTGGATTATCAAATTGACCTGGCATGAAATATTGAGATGGATTACTTTCCGCAATTTCTTTAGCCTTAGCTATTGCTCCAGGCATACCTTTTGATGCCTCTGTTAAAACAATTTCAGCACCTAACACTGCCATAACCCTTCGTCTTTCAATTGACATGGATTCTGGCATTGTAAGGATGAGCTTATAACCTCTTGCTGAAGCAGTAAAAGCTAGAGCAATTCCCGTATTACCAGAAGTTGGCTCAACAATAGTTTTGTCTTTTGTAAGTTTCCCACTTTTCTCTGCATCCCAGATCATATTTGCGCCAATCCTACATTTGACACTATAAGCGGGGTTTCTACCTTCAATTTTTGCGAGTACTGTAGCTTTCGCGTTTTTAGTAACTGATTTTAATTTTACTAATGGAGTGTTTCCAATAGCAAAACTGTTGTCCTCATAAATTTTTGCCATTTATATATTGAGAAAATATATATTAATACTAACTATTATTCGCAAAAAGAGTATATAAGTTTCTATACGGTAAATACTAGGAATCTAGAAATTATTTAGTGCTTCAGAAAAGCTTTTCCATAATTGATCTTGGTCTTCTAATCCAACTGATACTCTAATTAGGTGCGAGGGTATACCAAAACTTTCAGCCCAATCCAACTCGTCATAATGAGCTAGTAAAACATAGGGACAAACTAGAGTAAATTTTGTACCTAAACTAGGTCCTTTAGATACTTGTAGAGAATCATAAAATTTCTTAGCTTTGTTTAATCCTCCATTTAATTCAAATGATAATAAGCAGCCGTATCCTCCATCAGAAGTAAGTAAAGAATTAAAATTTGGACAATTTTCAGGATGGAAAATATTTTTAATCTCGCTATGGGTCTCTAATCTTTTTTTTAATTCTAAACATGCTTTATTTTGTTCAAAAACTCTTTGATTTACATCTCTACTAACTTTCTCTAGATAAACTGTATCTCCATCGGAAAGTGTTGGAAGATTAATCTCGTTTAATGCATTTCTAAATTGATCAATCCATTTGCTTTTTGGATTTAGTATTAATGATCCGGCAAGAATATCACCACTACCTGAAAAAATTTTTGTAAGGGAAGTAAAAACTATATCTGCATGTTCTAGGGAATTTATATTTAAATTTGAACCAATTGTATCGTCAACAATTAAGGGAATATTTAACTTTTTTGCTATTTTTGAAATTTTTTTAATGTTTACACATTTGAGCATTGGATTACTCGGTAGTTCAATAATTAATGCTGATGGATTTATGCTTTTGATTTCAAATTCAATATCCTCGCAATTTTCTTCTGTAATTAACTTGGCTCCATGAAATATATTCATTGGTAATTTAAGTACATCTACATATGGAAAACCAATTTGGAGTGTTGGTTTAGTTGGAAATAATTTATATATGATTTCTAATGATGTATGCAATGCAGACATTCCAGATGAAGTTAAGTGAATATCATTAGAGTTAATTTTTGTAGATTTAGAAATTCTATTTTTTATTCTTTGAGAACATTCATTTACGTAAGATTTTGGAGGGCAATCTTCAAGACCTAGTTCTATAGCCGCAGCCCTTGAAGATATGCCAAGACCAGTATGTTGCCAAAAAGATTTCGCATAAATACTTCCTTCTTTTTCAGTTATTAAGAAAGCTAAATTATCTCTTTTTTCTATTAATGAGAATTGTTCAGAAGTATTTCTATCAATGTATTTTTTTGCTTTAAAAGCTGTGCTTTCATTCGGATATGGCCATATACTTTTATTGTTATAGTAATTTTCCTTTTTTACTTTTTCACATAATCTTTTCACTATGGGGTTTAGCCCGAATCTTGGGTAAATGGACTTCAATAAATTCATGCATTCTTGATTTTTTTCCTCGTAATTTATTACATCATTCCAAGTTGGTAATGCTACAGAAACAGCATGAATGCTATCAGGAATAGAATATCCCAACTCTAAATTTTTCCATATAGGGTTTTTAAGTAAATCTCTCAATTTTCAGAATTTATTTAAAGCAAATAATATGTCTGAGATTAAATCGTTTGTTTCTTCACATCCAATTGATAATCTGACAAGAGCATCATCTATCCCTAAAAGATTTTTTGTTTCATCATCAACTGAAGCATGAGTCATTGTTGCTGGGTGACAAATTAAACTTTCAACTCCTCCAAGGCTTTCTGCTAGAGAGAAATAATTGAGAGATTTGCAAAATTTAAAAGTATCCTCTTTATTTAGATTTAATTTTATGGTGATCATTGAACCTCCAGATCTCATTTGCGATTTTGCTAAATTAAATTGCGGATGTTTTTGATTAAAAGGATAAATTACTTTACTAATTATTTTATGATTGTCTAATTCTTCAGAGATTAATTTTGCACTTCGCGTTTGTTGTTCGATTCTTAAAGGAAGAGTTTTTACTCCTCTCGTAACGAGCCAACTATCAAAAGGAGATGGTTGAAGCCCTAGAGCTTTTTGAGAGAAAAGCATCTTACTATTCCATAACTCATTATTTGTCAGTACTGCTCCACCTAGTGCATCACTATGTCCATTAATGAATTTTGTTGTGCTTACTAGTGATAGTGTTGCACCAAGGTCCAATGGTTTTTGAATAAGTGCCGTTGAAAAGGTGTTGTCCACAACTACTGGGATTTGTAGTTTATTCGCTTCATCACAAATCGCCTTAATATCAAGTACCTTCAAAAGTGGATTAGTTGGACTTTCTAGCCATATCAAAGTTGGCTCGAAGTATGAAATCTTTTTGATATTATTTTCGTTTGTAAAATCTGTGTATAAAACTTCTAGTCCAAATTTCTTGAAAACTTTTTCGAACATCCTCACTGTACAACCATAGAGATTTGACTCGCACAGTATCTTGTCACCTGATTTTAGTGTTGATGAAATTGCAGTTACTGCGCTAATTCCAGATCCAAAAACTGTACAGAATTTAGAATCTTCTATTGATTTAAGGACACTTTCTAGAATTCTAAAGTTTGGATTGCCTGATCTTGTGTAGTCGAAATTATCTTTGTTTCCATGTTTGAAAGTAGATGTAGAAAAAATAGGAGGCATAACGCATCCCGTTTTTTCTGCAAATGTTTCCCCATGATGAATAGATAAGGTCTTAAAACCTGGTTTTTTTATATTATTTTCCTTATTTCCCATTATTTTTAAAAATAAGAATTAAATTAAATCTCTCAGTTTTTTTAATGAGAGATTTAATAATCCAAAGAAAAGTAGCATTAAACTTTTCTTGAATAATATTCAACAACTAGTAGTTCGTTTATTTCAAGAGCCACCCACTCTCTATCGCATTTCCCATTTATTTTCCCCGTTAATTTAGGTTTGTCTAAATCAAGATGAGGTGGGACATTTGCTAAACCAGGGAATTCTATATTACCTTCTACAAGTTTTTTGCTTGCTTTGTTCTCTTTAATTCCGATTACATCGCCTGATTTGCATTGATAACCAGCAATATCAAGAACCTTTCCATTAACGGTTACATGGCCATGATTTACTAATTGTCTTGAGCCTGGAATGGTTCCTCCAAAACCTAATCTAAAACAAACATTATCAAGTCTGTTTTCTAAAAGTCTTAGTAGGTTAGTTCCTGTAGATCCTTCTTGAGCTCTTGCTTTTTTTACATAACGAACTAGTTGTTTTTCAGAAACTCCATAATTAAACCTAAGTTTCTGCTTTTCTTCTAGACGAATTGCATATTCTGATCGCTTGCGACGGGCTTGGCCGTGCTGACCTGGAGGATTAGACTTCTTTGAAGCTTTCCTGGTGAGTCCTGGTAGTTCTCCCAAGCGACGCGTAACCCTTAATCTGGGGCCGCGGTATCTTGACATAATTTTAAATTAAATAGAAAATTGCAATAAATTGGATAATTGATTAAATTCAATTAAACTAAATTACTACTAAGCTACTATTTTACATCATTAAAGTGTTCAAAACTATTAATAAATCAATTACTTCTGTACTTCTTTTTATGATTTCGTTTTATCAAAAGTGGTTTTCTCCTTTTTTTGGACCAAGATGCAGATTTATTCCAAGTTGCAGCTCTTATGGATATGAGGCAATTACTAGACATGGACCTTGGAAGGGAGGGTGGTTAACTTTAAGAAGATTAAGCAGATGTCATCCTTTAACCCCATGTGGATGTGACCCTGTGCCTGACTAAATGAATGAAAATATTTATTTTTGTTAGGCAGGGATGTTGCCTATGTGATTCATTAAAAAACAAACTAGCAAAAATAAATCTTAATGAGTTATTCCCTAATCTTGAGGAGCTTAAGGAAATTGATATTGATAGGGTCGATTTATATAAAGATAAATATAAAAAATATGATTATGAAGTACCTGTTATTGCTGTTGAAGGAATTAGGTCAGAGGAGATTATAGAATTGCCTCGCATTTCTCCAAGATTAAAAGATGATCAATTAAAGAATTGGTTTCAAAAAAATATTAGTATCATTCTGGAGAAATAATTTTTTATATGAGATCTATAAAATTACATAAACTTTTAGATTTGGTAGGAATTATTCCTTCATTAGATTTAATCGATCATGAAATCAATAATATTTCTTTTAACTCTAAAGAAGTTCAAAAAGGAACTTTATTTTTAGGTATGCCTGGTTTAAATGTTGATGGAGGAAAATACTGTATTGAGGCGATTGAAAATGGCGCAGAGGCAGCCATTATTGGGTCTGCGGCAAAAGAACAAATTGGATCTATTGATCAAGAAAGGATTTTGGTTATAGAGGATAATTTAGATTATATTTTTGGTCAAATGGTCGCTGAGTTTTGGAATAGGCCTTCAAGAAAACTTAAACTTATTGGTGTTACGGGTACAAATGGAAAAACGACAATTACTTTTTTATTGGAATATCTTTTAAAAAAATTAGGGAAAAAGACTGCATTATTTGGGACCTTGCTCAATAGATGGCCTGGCTTTTCAGAAGTGGCTTCTCATACAACTGATTTCGCCGATAAACTTCAAAAGAAATTAAATGCTGCTTTTGAGGCAGAATCTGAATTTGCGATATTAGAGGTAAGTTCTCATTCTATTGCTCAAAACAGGATATCAGGATGCGAATTTGAGGCGGCTATTTTTACTAATTTAACTCAAGATCATCTTGATTATCACTTAGATATGGAATCATATTTTCAAACAAAAAGAAAATTATTTTTTCCACCTTACTTAAAAGAAAAAGATGGAATTTGTGTTTTAAATTATGATGACCCTAGGATATCTAAATTATCATCTGATCTTGAAAAAAGATCTTCATTAGTCTCGACAAAGATTACTGACAGTGAATTTGAAAATGATGATTGTTATTTCGTAACAGATAAAAAATTTACTGAAAGTGGTTCCAATTGTATTTTTCATACGCCTAGAGAAAAAATTCAACTTTTTGTTCCACTTGTCGGTGAATTTAATTTAATGAATGCAATTCAAGCAATAACAATTTTGTATAAACTAAATTTTTCTTTAAAAGATCTATCAAAGTTAATTCAATCTTTCCCTGGTGCTCCTGGGAGAATGGAGAAAATACAAATTGATAATGATGTCGTTTTACGATCACTTCCAACAGTAATTGTTGATTACGCCCACACTCCTGATGGATTAAAAAAAGTTTTGCAATCAATTAAAAAACTTTGTAAAGGGAAACTCATAACTGTTTTTGGCTGTGGCGGAGATCGAGACCGTAGTAAAAGGCCTTTAATGGGATCAATAGCTGAAGAGTTCTCTGATCAACTTTTTATAACTTCAGATAATCCAAGATCAGAAGAACCCCAAAAGATAATAAATGATATTTTGATGGGTATAAAAAAAAGAGAAAAAATAACAATTGAAATTGATAGATTTAAAGCAATAAATGAATCTATTAAATTTGCCAATAAAAAAGATATTGTTTTAATTGCAGGAAAAGGACATGAAGACTACCAAATTCTCAATGATAAAGTTATTAATTTTGATGATAGAAAAATAGCTTATGAATTATTAAAAGAAAAAAGTAAATCTCAATAAAATTTCCTATTCAAATAAGAAAGATATTTACGCAAATCACAAGAAAAGTTTCTTAGAATCAATTAAGTTACTTTTAATAAAATGAAAGGCTTAGCCTTAGTTGTAGGCGCAGGTGGAATTGGAACACAACTAGCTAATGATCTGCATAAAAGTGAAAAAGATTTAGATGTTGTTTTGTGTGGAAGAAATAGTGAATTTAATTCTTTTTGGGAATTAGATATAGAGGATTCTGAATCCCTTTTGCAGTTAAAAAATAAAATATCAAATCACCCTTCAAAATTAAGGCTAGTTGTTAATGCTACAGGTAGACTTCATAGTGATTCTCTTCAACCAGAAAAAAGATTACAACATCTTGATAAAAAAAATATGATTGAAAGTTTTTCAATAAATGCCTTTTCTCCTATTCTATTAGCTAAAACTATTGAAGAATTTATACCAAAAGATTTTGATTTTAATTTTGCAAGTATAAGTGCAAGAGTGGGCAGCATTGGAGATAATCAAACTGGAGGTTGGTATTCATATAGAGCTGCAAAATCTGCGCAAAATCAGTTTTTTAAGTCTTTAAGTATTGAATGGGCTAGACGTTTCCCAAAGGCTACTATTACATTGCTTCATCCAGGGACAGTAGATACTGATCTATCTAGACCTTTTCATAAATTTGTTCCAGAACATAAATTATTTAGTAAAGAAAAATCATCCCAATTTTTGATCAATATTATTAAAAATCAAAATCCAGCATCTAGTGGAAAATTTATTGCATGGGACAGCTCAGAGATTCCTTGGTAAAATAAATCTTTTTTTATTAAATAAGGCTGATTGGTACAGATTGTTGGGATCAGTTGCTTAAAAAGAAAAAACTTGAAGAAAATATTACTTTATTTTCTTGAAATACAAGTGCCTCTCATCAAAAAATTTCTAATTATTTAATTTATAATTTTTTTAATTTCCTTAGAAAGTAAATCAATCTCATCTTCTGTAGTCATTTGATGTACGCATGCTCTAAACCATTTTGGATCTTCTAAAACTCTGATCCAAATTTTCTTTTCTCCAAGTTTCTTTACAAATTTATCCTTATCTTTAATATTTTCGATATTGAAACTAACAATACCATTTAAGTATTTTTTTTCTAAAACTAATTCAATTTCCTTTGATTGATTTAATTCATCCCAAAGTTTCTCACTTAATTCTTTTATATTTTTGGTTTTATCTTTTTCAGGGCAGTCTTTATCCAAAAGATCCAAAGAATTACGCAGCCCTGCAAGTAAAGGAATACAAGAGGTAGCTACTTCAAACTTCCTTGCATCATCATGAAAAAGATTATCTGAAGGCTCATAAATGCCTTGTTCTTTTTTTAATGATTTCCAACCAATTATTGTTGGATCTGTTTCATGAATAAATCTATCTGAGACATAAATGGCTCCAAGTCCTTCTGGTCCACATGCCCATTTATGAGAAGTTATTGAATATAAATCAGAATAAAAAACTTCTTTTTCAATATTTATGTGCCCAAAGGTTTGAGCACCATCAACTAGTAAATAAGAATCTGCTCGATTATTTTTTAATTCGATAGAAATTTGTTTTAAAGGAATTTTATATCCAAAGTTCCATAAGATATGAGAAATAATTAGTATCTTAGTCTTACTATTTAGATTTTTCAAAATCTCTAAAATTATATTTTCGTCGTTTAGATTTTTAAATTTTTGGATTGGCAAAATTTTGAATATTAATTTATTTCTTCTGCAAAATTCTCGACTTGCAGCCACTACTCCAGGATGTTCACAGTCACTTATTAACAGCTCTTCTCCCTCTTCTACTTTTATTCCCCAAAAGGGCAAAATCATACCGGAAGAGATATTCTCGGTTAAAGCTACATTCTTTGAATTGACACCTAATTTTTGTGCAATGAGCCTTTTTGTGGTCAATATTTCTTTGTAAATAAAAGGCCACATATTATTAGTAAATGGTCCTAAATCTTGGATAATTTCCCACGTTTTAAATATGGCTTCTAAAGAAGATTTTGGTAATGGTCCTTGACCTCCATAGTTGAAATAATACTTATTTTTTAATGCTGGTATTTGATCTCTTAGATTATTTCTCATGGAAATTTAAGTTATATTTTTAAACTCTTGAATTTTTTAAATATTGCCTACTAAAGTTACTGTTCTAAATTCTATATCCTCAATTACTTTCCAAGGTTCAGCACTCCTTTCTGCAAATTCTAAATTTTTAAATCCTAGTTCTTTAAAGTCACTTATAAAGTCTGGTTCATACCATGCTCCACTAATACATCCTGTCCATAGATCATGATCATTTTGCAATCTTAAAGGAACTTTTTTGTTAGAGACAATATCGCTAATTGCAATTCTTCCATTATCGTTTAAAACTCTTTTTATATTTCTTAGAAGGTTATTTCTAGATTCTGGACTTACCAAGTTTAAAACGCAATTACTTAAAATAATATCAACTGATTTGTCGGCGATTAATGGACTTAAATCTTTATCTAATTCATCAAGTTTTTCAATTGAACCTTCTAGAAATTCTGTATTGTTGAAACCTATATTTTTTGTAACTTCTTTAGAGGCTGATCTAGATAAAGAAAGCATATCAGGATTCTGATCAACTCCAATAACTTTCCCTTCTTTCCCAACAATTTGGGCACAAATAAAAGCATTTTTGCCGCTACCACTTCCAAGATCTAAGACTATATCATTTTTTTGAACATATTTAGTTGGATCCCCACATCCATAGTCTCTTTCTATAACCTCTTGAGGAATTGCTTCAAGTAAAACGGGATTAAACCCAACTGGTGTACAAAGACAACTTTCTTTTTCTAGTGCGGCTGAACCATATCTTTCTTGAATCGCATCTTTATGATCGAATTGATTAGATGCTTTATTAGATGTGGTTGTATTACAGCAACTTTCAGACATATTTTTTAAAGGACTCTCGATAAATATAGCCCAAAAAAAAAGCCCCTGAAAAGGGGCTTTTAATTTGTTCAATTAAATTATTTAGTGTAATTAACACCTCTATAATTTAATTCTGCTTTTTCATTACTTGAAGAAGCGTCATCCATTCTATTGGTGTATACGTTTCTTCTGTAGGTAAGTTCAACAAGTTGCTTTTCAGCAGCTTCTTTATTTTGAACGTAGTTTTTACCTCTGTAAGTTAAAGTAGTCATGATTCGATGTGACAACACGGCCATCCCCCGTTCCATGGTATGACTCGAACTGCGCCCTCAAATGAGGGTGAACGAAAAAGTAGCGATTGCTACCAAATAATTATAAGCGTATTTTTATCTGCATGTCTAGCTTTTACAAATAGAAACGAAGATTTAATGTTTTTTTAATTATTATCTTAGGTAAATTTTTTTATAAATAGTCTCTAAAAAGGTTTATGTTTATATTTGGTTTAATCTTCATGTGACTATTTATTTATGACAGGTTTTTTATATTTCTTGGGAAATACTTTAAGGTGGCCAGTGTTAAAGCCAAAAGAATTTTTTTCACTGCATGCTTATTTTTCAATTATTTATTTGATAACTTTTACTTTGAGTAAATATGATGTAAGCCAATCAAATTTAGTTTTTACTTTAGGAATTCTTGCACCTCTTTTAATCGCTATTGGTCAAGGACTTCCAATTGATTGCCTTGATATGGAATCATCTTTGTTGAAGGAATTAAAAACTAAATAATATAAATTTCAGTTAAAAATTTTTATAAAACCTGGACAACTTCGCTTATTTCAGGAATCATTTCTTTTAACTTTCTTTCAATACCCATTTTGAGAGTCATAGTGCTACTTGGGCAACTACCACATGCTCCTTGAAGTCTGACTTTGACAATTGGACCATCTATTTCTGCAATCTCAACATTACCTCCATCAGAAATTAAAAAAGGTCTCAGCTCGTCAAGGACTTTTTCTACATTTTCGTTTGTCAGAGAGAGTGTTTCAGTACTCATAATTTTGGATTAACTTTATAATAAGCCTAGAAAGAAATCTGATTAATTGCAAAAAAGATAATTTTCTGTTGTGACTTCATCTAAAAATCCCACTAATGACAATAGCTACTTTGATGCAGTCTTAGTAGGAGCAGGGATAATGAGTAGTACTTTAGCCCTCCTAATTTCAGAAGTTTTACCAGATATAAAATTTCTTATTATAGAAAAATTAAATGCTCCAGGAAGTGAAAGTACTGGTGCTTTTAATAATGCAGGTACGGGACATGCGGCTAATTGCGAATTAAACTATACCCCTTTAGATGAAAAAGGAAATCTAAAAATAGATAAAGCACTCTCAATAAATCGTTCTTTTGAAACATCCATGTCTTTATGGGCCTCATTGTACGAAGCAGGGAAGATTGATATTAAGAAGTTTCTAAAATTTATTCCTCATATTAGCTTTGTTTCTGGTCAGGATAATATTTCTTTTTTAAAAAAAAGATTTCAGAAAATGTCCGAAAATCCTGAATTTATCGATATGGAATTTTCTACATCTTTTGATGAAATTTCATCATGGGCTCCCCTAATAACAAAAGATAGAAATCCATCTACTCAAATTGCTGCTACCAGAATAGGTAGGGGAACTGATATCAATTTTGAGGCTTTAACTAAAGAGTATTTGTCATTAGTTTCTTTAAACAAAAATGTTGAAATTAGGTACAAAACAGAATTAGTAGATTTAAAGAAAATTGATAGTAAGAAATGGGAGCTAGAAATCAGTTCTGAAGGTAGAAAAACTTCAATTAGAACTGGCTACGTTTTTCTTGGTGCTGGTGGAAAAACAATTAATTATTTACAAAAATCAAAAATTCCAGAAGCAAAAAGTTATGGTGGATTTCCTGTTAGTGGGAAATGGCTTATTTGCGAGAAAAAAGATCTAACAGAAAAACATAACTCAAAAGTTTATGGTAGAGCTGATATTGGATCGCCACCAATGTCTGTGCCTCATTTAGACACCAGATGGATTGATAATAAAAAACTTCTTTTATATGGACCTTTTGCTGGCTTTACAACGAAATTTCTAAAACAAAGTTCATACTTTGACTTATTTAGTTCAATTAAAAGGAATAATATTTTTTCTATGTTAGACGTTGGTTTCAAGAACAACGATTTAATTAATTACCTAATATCACAATCATTAAAGAACCATAACTCAAGAGTTGAGAATTTAAAGAATATGATGCCATCAGCTAATCCTTCTGATTGGTATTTAAAGAATGCTGGTCAAAGAGTCCAAATAATTAAAAAAACTGAAGGTGGTGGTTCTTTGAAATTTGGAACTGAGATTGTAAATTCATCTGATGGATCATTATCTGCTTTGTTGGGAGCCTCTCCGGGAGCAAGTACTGCGGTTTCAATTATGGTTGAGGTTCTAGAAAAATCTGTTTTATTTTTAAACGATAAGGATAATCTTCAGAAAAAGATAAATGACTTAATTTATCCAGAACTATCAGTCTCTGAAAATTACAGTACCTTGATAAAAGAAATTAAAAAACGAAATAATTCCATTTTTGGTTTCCATCCATAATTCTAATTAGCTAATATTAATCAAGATGAAATAAGAGGAGAATTTTTCTTTCTATATGACTGATATATCTGTTTCAAAAATTAGAAATTTCTGCATAATCGCACATATTGACCATGGTAAATCTACCCTTGCAGATAGGTTACTTCAAGATACTGGTACTGTGCAGCAAAGGGATATGCAGGAACAATATTTGGACAGTATGGATCTTGAAAGAGAGAGAGGAATTACTATCAAGTTACAGGCCGCTAGGATGAAATATAAAGCTGACGATTCCCAAGAATATGTTTTGAACTTAATAGATACTCCAGGGCATGTTGATTTCTCTTATGAGGTTAGTAGGTCTCTTCAAGCTTGTGAAGGCGCCTTACTTGTTGTTGATGCAAGTCAAGGAGTAGAAGCTCAAACCTTAGCTAATGTTTATCTTGCCTTAGAAAATAATCTTGAAATAATTCCTGTTTTAAATAAAGTTGATTTACCAGGGGCTGATGCTGAAAAAATAAAACAAGAAATAGAGGAAATTATTGGACTTGATACATCTAATGCAATAAATTGTTCAGCAAAAACTGGAGTTGGTATTAAAGATATTTTGGAAGCAATAGTAAGAAGAGTTCCTCCTCCTCAAGATGAAATTAAACTACCTACAAAGGCACTGATCTTTGATTCTTATTATGATCCGTACAGGGGAGTTATTGTTTATTTCAGGGTGATATCTGGTTCTCTAAATAAGAGAGAAAAAATATTATTAATGGCAAGTAAGAAAAATTATGAACTAGATGAGATAGGAATAATGGCGCCTGATCAGCAGCAAGTTGATGAATTACATGCAGGAGAAGTTGGTTATTTAGCTGCTTCTATAAAATCAGTTGCTGATGCGAGAGTGGGAGATACGATTACTCTTTTAAATTCACCTGCTAATGATCCTTTGCCTGGATATAAGACAGCAAATCCTATGGTTTTTTGTGGCTTATTCCCGACTGATGCTGATCAATTTCCAGATTTAAGAGTATCACTAGAAAAATTACAATTATCTGATGCGGCTTTAAAATATGAGCCCGAAACCAGTAGCGCAATGGGATTCGGATTTAGGTGCGGATTCCTAGGACTTCTTCATATGGAGATTGTTCAAGAAAGATTAGAAAGAGAATATGACTTGGATCTAATCGTAACGGCACCATCAGTTATTTATAAAGTTAATTTAAATCAGCAGGAACATATCTTTATTGATAATCCTTCTACAATTCCTGATCCACAACTTAGAGAATCAATAGAAGAGCCTTATGTGAAAATGGAAATTTATGCTCCCAATGAATTTAATGGAACATTAATGGGTTTATGTCAGGAAAGAAGGGGAGTATTTATAGATATGAAATATATAACAACAGATCGAGTTACCTTGATTTATGAAATTCCATTAGCAGAAGTTGTTACAGATTTCTTTGATCAAATGAAAAGCAGAACCCAAGGGTATGCATCAATGGAATATCATTTGATTGGCTATAGAAAAAATGACCTTGTTAGATTAGATGTTCTAATAAATTCAGAAAGAGCAGATCCATTAACTTCTATTGTTCATAAAGATAAGGCTTATGGAATTGGCAGAAGTTTAGTTGAAAAATTAAAAGAACTTATTCCAAAACAACAATTTAAAATACCTATTCAAGCATCAATCGGTAGCAGGATTATTGCAAGTGAAAGCATAAGTGCTTTGCGAAAAGATGTTTTATCTAAATGTTATGGCGGGGATATTTCTAGGAAAAAGAAACTTTTAAAGAAACAAGCCAAAGGTAAAAAGAGGATGAAGGCAATGGGTAAAGTTGAAGTCCCTCAAGAAGCTTTTATGGCAGTCTTGAAATTAAACCAGTAATTTTTTTTAATTTAAAATTTATAGCTATTTATTTTTAAAAGAATTGGGTATATTTCATTTATATCTTTAAAAAAGATTTTGAATATTAAATCATTTAATCGTGTCGGCGCAAATATCAGAAAAGCTGGATTTTTAATTGTACTTTTTTATCTTCTTGTTGTTTTAATAATGAAATTTTTAGAGGCCAATAATTTTTTTGGCTATTCATTTTCAATGTTAAGCAATGATATCTTTGCCCCTCCTTCTCTTAATCATTTTTGTGGCACAGATAGATTAGGAAGAGATGTTTGCTTAAGAACTTTGCAAGGATCATCATTAGCGATAGAAGTTGTATTCTTAGCTATTCTTTTTTCATTAAGTTTGGGTTTGCCATTGGGATTATTAAGTGGATATTTTGGTGGTTTTTTTGATAAATGCTTATCACTAATAATGGATACTATTTTTTCAATACCTGTAATTTTACTTTCAGTTGTTGTGGCTTTTGTATTGGGTAAGGGTATCCTTAACGCGGCTTTGGCATTGTGTATTGTTTACTCTCCTCAATATTTTAGATTAATCAGAAATCAGACAATATTGGTTAAATCCGAAACTTATGTGGAGGCAGCTCAAGTTGCAGGAGCTGATGTTAAAAAAATTATTTTTAAATATATTCTCCCAAATGTAATAACACCATTGCCTATTCTGCTTACTCTAAATGCTGCAGATGCTGTTTTGGTATTAGGAAGTTTAGGATTTTTAGGCCTTGGCGTTCCTGCAGATGTCCCAGAGTGGGGAAGTGATTTAAATCTGGCTCTTGCCGCTTTACCTACAGGTATCTGGTGGACGGCTTTGTTCCCAGGTTTGGCAATGTTTTTTTTAGTTTTAGGTCTTTCTTTTATAGGAGAGGACCTTGAAGAAATTTTTGATAGTCAAAATTCTGAATAAATTTAGTTATCTGTAACAGGATCAAGTTCTCCTTGATCATTCAACTTTGGATATTCTTTAGCTGATTTTTTATACACCGCAGCTAATTCAGGGTAACACCATTCAAAAAGTGTTTTTTGATATTCATCCATATTTAACCCTTCTCCATTAGCGGGCAATATACCTTTATTTTTTCTTTGGCGAACAGCTTCAAATAATAATATAGAAGCAGCAACTGAAACATTCAGAGATTGAACCATACCTCTCATAGGTATAAAAATTGATTGATCAACCATTGATATAAGTTCATTACTTAGTCCCCATTTTTCTGCTCCTAATACAAAACATGTATTTTGAGAATAATCAAAATTTCTATAATCTAATGATTCACTATTAAGAGTCGTTCCAAATAATTTAAAGCCCTTATTCTTTAAATCAGATATTGCAGTGATAGTGTTTTCATGATTATTCAGTTTTACCCATTTTTGACTTCCTTGAGCGGTACTATTAAAAGTCTTAACGGCATTCTTTTTGCTAATAAAATTTGCTTCGAAAACTCCTGCCGCATCACATGTCCTTAATATCGCAGATAAATTATGTGGTTTATTGACATCCTCAACTAAAACAGTCAAGTTTTTCATTCTGCAATCTAAAACATTTTTGATTCGTTCAAATCTTCTCGGCAAAATTGACATTTATAATTTTTTCACACTTTTAAATTATATTCAAAAAATATTGATTACCTATTAAATCTCTTGGTTTATAATATTTTGGTAGTTTAAATTAACTCAATGGCATACATAGAATGGGACTATACATTAATAACAAGTATGGTAGAAAAACAAGGATGGGATTTACCTGATCGTGAATCTGAAGAATGGAATAAATTTAACGATGAATTAGGAGAAAAAATGCGAGGTGTTGGACTTATTTTTGAAAAATATTGTAAATTTACTCCTGACGTAGGAGAAGGAGTTCATCTTCTAGATGACTGATCATAAATAGTTTTAAACCATTGATGTATCCCTTAATCAATGGCTTATTAATTAATAAGATAATATAATTTCACTAAATTAGAACTGGCAAATATTAAGGCTTTATAAAGCTTGTACTCTAAAAAAAAATTTTTTATTCCACAAAAAAGTTATTTAATTTCTATATTTGAATAAAAATATGAAAAAAAAATTAACTTTTTTATTCGACGGTGGTTGTCCACTTTGTTTGAGAGAAACAAATTTTCTTAAAAAAAGAGATACCTTAAATCAAATTGCATTTATAGATATTAATAGTAAGGATTATGATCAAAGTCTTTTTAATGACATCTCATATTCAGAAGCTATGTCAAACCTGCATGGGATTATTGAAAATGGTGAAATTATTAGGGGACTAGATGTACTTGCATATTCTTATGAATTAGTTGGTTTAGGTTGGGTTTATTATCCCTTGAAGATTAAGCTTTTATCTCCATTATTGAGAATGGTTTACAGATATTGGGCAAAATATAGACTTCAAATTACAGGTCGATCAAATATTGAAAAACTTTGTACCTCTCAATGTGAACAATAAATATGGAAAATATCGACATAGATAGAATCATAGAAATGTGTTGGGAGGATAGAACACCCTTTGAAGCCATTGAGTATCAATTTGGTTTAAAAGAGGAAGATGCAATAAAAATTATGCGTCAAAATCTTAAACCTAAATCCTTCAAAGTCTGGAGAAAGAGAGTTTCTGGAAGAAATACAAAACATATGGCGCTTAAAGATTCAACAAGATTTAAATCTACTCATAAAAGAAAATTCTAAATTTTGAAAAATCTTTCTACTAAAATTTGCCCTGTTTGCAATAGGCCTTTTGAATGGCGAAAAAAATGGAAAAACTGTTGGGATGAAGTTATCTACTGTTCCAAAAGATGTAGTAATAGGAAGTCGCAAAGATGAAACAAGTATCAATTATTTTCCCGAATCAACTTTTTCGAGAAAGCCCAATCTTAAATATAAATTGTGAAATTTTAATTTTGGAAGATTCATTATTTTTTGGAAATGATAAATTTCATAAATTAATTAATCATAAAAATAAGTTAGTTTTTCATAGAGCATCTATGATTGCTTATAAAAATTATTTAGAAACATCTGGCTTTAAAGTTTTATATATCGAAAACAAGAATAATATTTCTACAGTCGACTACTTATCGCAATTTATTAAAGATAAATATCAGAAAATAAATCTCATTGACCCTCATGATTTTTTAATAATGAAGAGGATTAATAATTTCGTTGAAAGTAATAATTTAGTTTTAAATATTTTGCCTTCTCCTATGTTTATGACCAGTGAAGATTTAAAAGATTTATTTGAATCAAATACAAAAAAACCTCTGATGGGGAGATTTTATGAGAACCAAAGAAAGAGCCAAAAGATACTAGTTAGTCCTGATGATACACCTGAAGGTGGTAAATGGAGTTTCGATGAAATGAACAGAAAAAAATTACCAAAAAAAATAAACATACCTAATACACCTAAATTGCAAAAAAACAAATTTGTAGTTGATGCAGAAAGGTCATTAGATAATTTTGAAATTGACTTTATTGGAGAAAGTGATAACTTTTTATATCCAACTAATTTTGATGAAGCAGATGAATGGTTAAATGATTTTTTTAAAAATAGATTTTTCTTTTTTGGAGATTATGAAGATGCTATTTCTAAAGAAAATTCTTTTTTATGGCATAGTTTACTTTCTCCTCTTTTAAATAGTGGCTTACTAACGCCAAATGAAGTAGTAAATAAAGCATTACTTTATGCCAAAAATAATAATGTTCCAATTAACTCTTTAGAGGGTTTTATTCGTCAAATTATTGGATGGAGAGAATTTATTTGCCTTGTCTACAGAAAGTATGGAACAAAAATGCGAAATAGTAATTTTTGGAATTTTGAAGATAAGCCAATTCCAAAATCTTTTTATCAAGGAAATACAGGAATTGAACCAGTAGACGTTGTTATAAAAAATATTATTAAATTTGGTTACTGTCATCATATTGAGCGGCTAATGATTGTTGGCAATTTTATGCTTCTATGTAGAATTCACCCCAACCAAGTTTATAAATGGTTTATGGAAATGTTTATTGATTCCTATGATTGGGTTATGGTCCCAAATGTTTATGGAATGAGTCAGTTTAGTGATGGAGGTATCTTTTCAACAAAGCCATATATATCAAGCTCTAATTATGTAAAAAAAATGTCTAATTTTAAAAGTGGCCCATGGTGTGAAATATGGGATGGCTTATTTTGGAAATTTATTAAAGATAATGAAAACTTTTTTAGAAAGCAATATCGTCTGGCAATGTTAACGAGAAATCTCGATAAAATGTCAGAGGAAAAATTAAATAATCACTTAAAAACGGCTGATGAATTTTTAAGAGGTATTCAATAAATTAAGAGTAATTACCTACATTTGTCTTTGAAAAATTAAAAGAATATTATGTTATGACTAGATATTAAGTATGGATGTTAATTTAAGAAAAATTAGATTTATCTAATGGAAATTGGAACACTTTTTTTAAAAAGTAATTCGACGGGTATTATCACATTTTCTGAATTAGATTGGATAACTATCCATCAATCTAATTTCACAAGGTTGGAGGAATCTATAGCTATTAAATTAGGCAGAATGCTTGATGCAGGATCTATAAATATTGGTTGCCGTTTAAATTACTGATTAATTTTTTTACTAATGAAGTATAAAGAAGAGAAAAAAATATTTTTTCGAGAAAGGATCCATTCTTTAAATATCTTTCTTTTTTTAGGATTTAATCTATCACTTATTTCTATCTTAGG